>PZPA01000086.1 GCA_003045825.1 Bacteroidota bacterium | reverse complement strand
CGCCGAGAATTCATGCTCATGGGATTGGCAAATACGGACAATGGATTTACGGGTACGGTTTTCGCCCCCTTTACCGGAGAATATGGCCTGGACCAATTAAAAACAGGCAAGGACGGTTTACGCTACTTCGAAAAGTACTTTAATAATGCCATTCCGCTTATACCTAATTTAGAAGAACAATGGGAGAACAATCCTACTTCTGCCCTCGCCATAATCCGATGTAAACCCTACCACTGGGGCACTAAAACAGCCCTTATTGGAGATGCCGCACATGCGACAGTACCGTTTTACGGTGAAGGAATGAACGGCTCATTAGAAGATGCACGTGTATTCTGCGAACTGCTCGATGAATGGGGCCACGAAAATCTTCCAACGGTGATGGAGCGCTATACAGCATTGCGCGTTCCGGCCGGAAACGCATTAGTGGATTTAAGCCTGCGAAACTTTATCGAAATGAGAGATTTAGTCGCGGATCCTGAATTCCAATTGCGTAAACGCATTGAACAAAAGGTGCAGAAAAACCACCCGGATAAATGGACTCCACTCTACACCTTAGTCAAGTTCACCAACATTCCTTACCACGACGCAATGGCTGAAGGTGAGCGTCACGACAGAATCATGGCTAAGGTGCTTGCTACTGAAAACATTGAGGAACGTTGGGACAGTGACGAAGTAGAACAAATGGTGCTGGAATTGCTCGAAACTACGGTTTAAACACCCCTCCTGTATTGATCCAGAGCACACTTCCTTCGAATGAAGTGCGTTGAATATAGGCCCATACTTTTGCATTGTATACCGGATCAATGGCAAAGCCGTGCTCTTTATTAAATGCTGTTTGTAAGGGTGTCAACTGGGCTGGAATTTTACCAAAACCGCCAAAATGCACCTCGTCTTCCCAATGCAGATTAATGGATTTTTGTGCAGCACAAGCTTCTACTGTTGCTTGTTCAATTTTAGCCCCTTTTACAGCACTGATCACGTGTACTTTGGTTTTCGCACCAACAGGCATGGCCGCTAGAATTCCTGTAACTGTCGTTCCTGTGCCACTCGCAACCAGCAAGTGATCAGGCATCCAGTCCAATTCCCTCCAAATTTCACCACAGCCCTCCATAGCATGCACTCCTGCCCCACCTTCTGGGAGTATTTGCGCTGTTTCTGCTCCCCACGGCTGAACCTGTTCCTGAGACGGCATCCAATTCGCAGCACGCAATTCCTTATATTCTGCTCTAGAAACAAAATGCAGCCGCATACCCATGCTTATACAATACCTTAATGTAGGACTGCTTGAGGCATGGAGTTCTTCGCCGCGTACGATACCAATGCTTTTTATACCCGCGTGTGCTAGTGCAAATGCCGCAGCGCGCAGGTGGTTGGAATGCGCACCGCCATAAGTCAGCACAGGCCTGCTTGGATCAACCTCGCGAAAAAACCCTTTCAACTTTCTCCATTTGTTTCCCGAAACGGCGGGGTGGATTAAGTCGTCGCGTTTCATCCACAGGGTTCCCAAAGAAAAATCCAGCAACTTTTCAGTGGGCGAAGGTGTTATAAAGGGAAATGAGGTAAGGTCCATGAAACAAAGCTAATGAGACTTACCTTTGAGTGACCAAAAAAAGCGGCATGTTCAAAAAAGAATTGGACCCTGAGGACTTTTACAAAACCCCAGAGGGGTATCTAGTTTTCACGGAAAAATACCATTTGAAACGCGGCTATTGTTGCCAAAGCGGGTGCAAGCATTGCCCATACGGCTACGATAAAAGAACACACAGCATAAAAGGAACCTAACGTAGATGATGACCCCATTTCAGAAAGAAATCACCCAGGGATTGCCCGAACACTTACCGGCAAAACGCAGCGTACCTGGTGATGTAAATCGTGCGCCTAAAAGAAAGGACATACTCTCTGCTAAAGAGAAAAAATTGGCCTTGGAAAATGCACTGCGCTATTTTCCAGCGGAATGGCACGAAGCGCTAGCGACAGAATTTTTAGAAGAGCTTAAGGAATTTGGACGCATTTACATGTACCGGTTCAAGCCTTCCTACGACATGCATGCTAGGCCGATTGAAGACTATCCGTGCAAAACGCCAGGGGCCGCGGCCATCATGCTGATGATCCAAAACAACCTGGATCCGGCGGTGGCGCAACACCCGGAAGAGCTCATTACCTACGGCGGTAATGGGGCGGTGTTCCAGAATTGGGCACAATACCTCTTGACGATGAAATACCTCAGCGAAATGACTGAGGAGCAGACCCTACACATGTACAGCGGCCACCCAATGGGCCTCTTCCCTTCTTCGAAAGAAGCACCGCGCGTGGTGGTAACCAACGGAATGATGATTCCAAATTACAGCCAGCCGGACGATTGGGAAAAATTCAATGCCCTAGGCGTTACACAATACGGTCAAATGACGGCCGGTTCTTACATGTACATCGGGCCACAAGGGATCGTACACGGAACAACCATCACCGTATTGAATGCTGCACGCATGAAATCTAGCGGCGGACCGGAAGGAAAACTATTTGTCACTGCGGGATTGGGCGGTATGTCAGGAGCGCAGCCAAAGGCAGGAAACATTGCTGGGGTCGTGAGCATCACCGCAGAAATCAACCCAAAGGCAGCCTACAAACGTCACGAGCAGGGCTGGGTGGACGAGATTACCACCAGCACCGATGAGGCTATCGACATGGCCTTAGAATTCCAGGCAGCAAAACGCGCACGAAGCATCGCCTACATAGGAAACATCGTGGACCTCTGGGAGCGCATGGTGCAGCGCAATGTGCACGTCGATCTGGGTTCTGACCAGACGTCCTTGCACAACCCTTGGGCCGGCGGCTACTACCCACAAGGCATGAGCTACGAAGAGTCGAACGAGATGATGGCGAATAACCCTGATGAGTTTAAGGTACGCATCCAAGCGACCTTGAAGCGCCACGTAAAGGCCGTCAATGCGCTCGTAGAAAACGGCATGTACTTTTTCGATTACGGCAATGCGTTCTTATTGGAAAGCTCGCGCGCCGGCGCAGAAATCATGGATGAAGACGGCGAATTATTCCGCTACCCTTCGTACGTGCAGGACATTATGGGCCCTATGTGTTTCGACTACGGCTTTGGTCCGTTCCGCTGGGTATGTGCCAGTGGCGATGGGGCCGATTTAGATAAGACCGATGCCATCGCACAAGAAATCTTGGAAGGACTCATGGCCAAGGCACCGAAAGAAATTCGCGAGCAAATGGACGACAACATTCGTTGGATCAAAGGCGCGAAGGAAAACAAATTAGTCGTGGGTTCTCAGGCGCGTATCCTCTATGCCGATAGCGAAGGTCGTATTGAGATTGCCCGCGCTTTCAATAAAGCCATCGCTGCAGGCGAGATTGGGCCAGTCGTTCTGGGCCGTGACCACCACGATGTCAGTGGAACCGACAGCCCGTACCGTGAAACTTCGAACATCTACGACGGGTCGAGCTTTACCGCAGATATGGCCATCCAGAACGTGATTGGCGACAGCTTCCGAGGTGCGACTTGGGTTAGCATCCACAACGGCGGCGGCGTCGGATGGGGCGAAGTGATCAACGGCGGATTCGGAATGTTGCTTGACGGTTCTGATGAAGCTGAGCGTAAATTAGAAAATATGCTGCTCTATGATGTCAATAATGGCATCGCCAGAAGATCTTGGGCTAGAAATAAAGAAGCTATATTCGCCATTGAGCGCGAGATGCAGCGCACCCCTAATTTGAAAGTGACTGTACCGAAGCTCGTAGATAAAAACGTATTGAACAACCTAGATTTTTAAAATGAAAAAGTTCTTTTTGGCCGCAATCGGTCTAAGCATGCTCGCAAGTTGTCAGCAACCGGCAGCAGTTGAAAACACAGATAAAGGCATTCGTTTAGCCTATGTACGAATTGACTCTTTGCAGAGTCAGTACAACTACTTCCAGGAATTGGTTGGAGAACTGCAAGCAGAAGAAGAAAAAATTATCATTGAATTGCAACGTCGCCAACAAGAATTGCAGACTAATCTCGAGCTTTATCAGCAAGAGGCACCAAAAATGACGGCGCGTCAGCGCGAAGCAAATGAAGCCGATCTACGTCGCGTTCAACAAAACTATCTTCAAGTAGAGCAAGCTGCACAAAGCCAGATGATGAAACGCCAAAATGACCTCACGCTCGTGATGCGCGAAGACATGAACAGCGCCATTGAAGTGCTCAAAGAAGAGTTGAACCTGGACTTTATTCTTCTCTACGAAGAAGGCGGTCAAATCATTTATGCGAACGATGAGTTTGACATTACTGAGCGTATGGTGAACATGTTGAATGAAAACCGCGAAACGCCTAGTGAAGAAGAAGCAACGGAAGCTGCTGTCGAGGCCGCAGATTCCGCATCGGCGGAATAATCAAAATTCCCGAACACAAAAAAATCCGGGCGCGTATGCGCCCGGATTTTTTTATGCCTTTACTGCAGGGAACTGCTTATAAGTAATAACGGAACCCAACCGCTGCGCCCACCCCATAGGGCACTTCACGAAGACCTATATCCTCCTTATTGATAGGCAACAAGCCGTAACGAAATTCACCACGCACAGTGAGGGCGAGGTTATTTGCTAGGGTAAATTCGTTCCCGATAGCAAAGCCAATAGATCCATTGAAGCCCGTCATGTATTTCACTTCTGTACCGCGTTCGTACAACGATCCCAATACTCCTGTAGCGGCATCCGCTGGAAAATTGGGCACCTCATCACCGATCCATTCGCGTTGGATGCCTGAATAAAACGTAAGGTCATAAGAAGGTATGACCTGCAACGCCCAAACATCCGTCATTTGTGTGTGGAAGACGATTTGAATGGGAATGTTTATCGCATTGTACGACGTTTTTGCCGTGTATGTCCCAATGGTATCTTGGAAGATCGCATTTTGATCAAACACCGCAAATCCTTTGGTCAAATAACCACTGTGCTCTTGCGACCAACCGATACCAATGTGGAACATGCTGCGCAGTTCATAAAACAAAGAAAATCCATAACGTTGGCCCAGCACACCACCACCATCTTCATTCGTGAGGGCAAATAATTCCGTTCCGTCCTGTACGGGAGTATACAATGCCAAGCGGCGTCCCGAAAAAGAAGGAGCATAACTAGCCGCTAAAGAAAACTTTGTGTCGTTAATATCACTATCAGTGTAGTATTCGATGGGCTCTGTTTTCTGAGCCATCAGCGCTACAGGAAATAAGCCAACTACAAGGAATAATCGTAAGGCTGTTTTCATCATGAGAATTCGTTTTTCCATTCTACTAATACTTTATCTATGCCATCAGGATTTTTACCTCCTGCTGTAGCGAAGCCGGGTTGACCGCCTCCACCACCACTGATGTGTCTTGCTAATGTGCGTACGGCATTGCCCGCATGCCACCCCTTATCCGTGATAAGGTCGTCACTAACCCCAATGCTCAAGGTAACCTTGCCCTCGACAACATTGCCTAAAATGACTAAAGTGCCTGGCGTCGCTTTGAGTTTGAAAACTAAATCTTTTACACTGCCTGCATCAAGCGTGGTCCGTGCAACAATAGCTCTGGCTCCATTAAATGCCTCTGCACCGTTTTCTAATTCTGCTACCGCTCCCATTGCTTTTTCTTTACGCAATGCGTCAATTTCTTTCTGCGCGGCGGCCTCCTTCTCCTTCAACTGCTGCAATGCACTGGCCAAATCCTGCGGATGCTTCAACACCTCAGCCGCCGCACGCAGTTTTGCGAGCTCAGCATTGACATAGTCTAGAGCTCCTCTACCGGTCACCGCTTCAACACGACGAACACCCGCTGCAACAGCACCTTCAGAAATAAACTTAAAGAGTCCTATAGAGCCCGTGGCAGGCACGTGAATACCACC
>PZPA01000022.1 GCA_003045825.1 Bacteroidota bacterium | reverse complement strand
GGGTTTTATTTTATTAAGAGCTAAGCTTTATCTATTTTCTAAGTGCCGTGCGTACTTGTTTGAAGAGTTTACTCTTGAAAACGTAATCTTCCACGTCAGCGTTAGTACTTCCCAAAACTTGATCGTTCGTTCCTTCCCATACTTTATATCCTTCCTTCATAAACACCACGTGATCGCCAATTTCTAAAACCGAATTCATATCGTGGGTATTTACAATGGTCGTCATCCCAAACTCATGGGTAATCTCTTGAATAAGTTGATCGATCACGATGGCTGTTTCTGGATCTAAACCTGAATTAGGTTCATCGCAGAAGAGGTAGTTGGGATTCATGGATATCGCGCGTGCAATAGATACGCGCTTTTGCATACCGCCGCTAATTTCACTTGGAAACAATTCGTCCGCGCCTTCCAAACGTACGCGGTCCATTACAAATTTTACACGAGCATCTTTTTCATGCTCCGTCATTGAAGAGAACATCTCTAAAGGGAATCGTATATTTTCTGCAACCGACATACTGTCGAACAGGGCGCCGCCTTGAAAGACCATACCAATCTCCTGGCGCAATGTTTTACGACGTTGTTTTGACATTTCACCCAATACCTCATCACCGTAGTGAATACTTCCGTCATCAGGCTCAAATAAACCTAAAATAGTCTTTAAGAATACGGTTTTACCTGATCCTGAACGACCGATGATGAGATTCGTTTTGCCTGGATAAAAATCGACATCGACACCCTTCAAAACGTGATTCTCACCAAAACTCTTGATAATACCTTTTGCTTGTATCATGAGGTGAGAATTAAATCCGTTAGCAAATAATTGGCTAAAATTATCGCTAGACAAGAACGCACAACGGCATTCGTACTGGCTATACCTACTTCAACGGCTCCGCCCTTTACCGTATATCCGCTGTAGGCACTTACGGATCCTATTATAAAGGCAAAAACTACCGTCTTTATCAAGGCGTAAAAGGCGTTTTCAAAAGGAATGAACTCTAGTCTGTACCCCATAATACTTTCTTCAAACGGCACAAGACCTAAGAGATCTCCGGCCATTGCACCGCCCCAAAGTCCTAAGAACAATGACATGATGATGAGAATAGGATTGAAGATTAACTGGGCAACTATCTTAGGCAGAATCAAGAAACTAGCGCTATTAACCCCCATGACTTCGAGTGCATCAATCTGTTCGCTCACACGCATGGTCCCTAGACTCGAAGCTACGTTTGAGCCTACTTTACCGGCGAGAATTAAACTCACCACTGTTGGGCTAAACTCAAGCGTTATTGATTCGCGAGTAGCCATGGCGATGTAGTACGTGGGGATTAAAGGATCATCACTTAACTGAAAAGCGGTTTGTATGGTGACAACCCCACCCATGAAAACGGAGAGAATGACGACAATTCCTATAGAGTCGAGGCCGAGCAACTGAATCTCCTTCACCAATGCGCGGTAAAAAAGCTTCCAGCGGTCCGGACGTCTAAAGACTTTCGTCATTAAAAGCGCATAGGCACCAATTCCTTCAAAAAAGTTCGTGATCATATGGCTAATTTACAGTTTCTTTGAAGGACAAACTCATTCCCATGAAGCAATTTATCGCTATTTGTTTGGTCTTTGCAGGCCTCATTTTATCCAGTTGCGGAAGCGCAAGAGATTGCGACTGCCCTTCGTTCTCGCAACATATTGAATCTCAAAGCGCAAAGGGTTAATGGCCCAATTTGATGATCTTTTGCCCTATCTGCCGGCTGGTGATTACGAGCCGCTCTTTTCGAAGTGGCTTGAAGGGTTAAATTATCAAATCGCGATTTCCCGACCACGGAAATCAAAATTGGGGGACTTCCGCCCTCCAAGGCTCGGGCAAATCGCACGCATCACAATGAATGCAGATTTAGGGCCTTTCCAATTTCTAACGACATTAACCCACGAAATCGCTCATCTGATTGCTTGGGAAAAATACGGTCGTCGCGCTGCGCCTCACGGCAAAGAATGGAAGGCCATTTTTCGCGAATTGCTTTTAGAACTGGCTCATCTGCAAGCATGGCCTGAAATTTATTCTCAAGCCATTTTAAAACACGCAAACAGTCCAAAGGCAGCCGTGGGCGCTGATCCACAACTCCAACAAACTTTATTAGCTTTAGATGGGTCCACCGACCTTCTGCTTGACAGCTTGGGCAAAGGCGCCAAATTCACCTTCAAAGGACGGCACTTTAAGTACGATGAAAAGCGACGGACCCGGGCATTAGTGACTGAACTGGGTACTAAAAAGCAATACACCATACCTCTGGTTGCCCGTGTGGAGCGCATAGATTAGTTACCTTTGCGCTAAAGTTTTGGCGCACATGGCGAAGAATATCTTTTCAACGAACTATACTTTAGGGATTTTAGGCGGGGGCCAATTGGGCAAAATGATGCTCTACACCACCCGCAAATTTGACATCCGCACGAAAGTGCTCGATCCCTCTCCCGACGCCCCAGCACAGTTTGGAGCCAACGAATTTCAAGTAGGCTCCCTTCAAGATTACGATACCGTCATGGCATTTGCCGCCGATTGTGATACCGTATGTATTGAAATTGAAGCCGTCAACGTACAAGCGTTGAGAGACCTTCGCGCCCAAGGCAAGAAGGTGCATCCGAACCCGGATAGCCTCGAGCTCATCCAGGACAAGACCAAGCAAAAACAATTCTACGCCGACCACAACATCCCCACCTCACGTTTCGAGATGGTCTCAGGCAAGGCCGAATTTGAAGCTGCGCGCGAGCGTTGGCCCATCCCATTTGTTTGGAAGGCTGCTACCGGTGGCTATGACGGCTTTGGCGTGGTAGTTTGCCGTAGCGAAGAAGATGTACAACATATCCCAGATGCCCCGGGCATGCTCGAAGCATTTGTGGGCTTTGAACTAGAAGTAAGTGTGATTGTCGCCCGCAACGAAAGTGGCGAGGTGAAGACCTTCCCTGTAGCAGATCAAGAATTCCACCCTACAGCGAACCAAGTAGAGTATGTACTCTGTCCTACCGTTTTGGACGAGGCAATGCAGCAAAAGGCCAATGATATTGCCATCCGCACTGCGGAAGCCTATGATATTTGCGGCTTGCTGGCGGTCGAGTTGTTCGTCACTGCCGACGGAGAGATCTTAGTCAACGAAGTTGCCCCACGTCCTCACAACAGTGGACACCACACCATTGAAGCTTGTTATACGAGCCAATTCGAACAGCACGTTCGCGCCGTCCTTGACCTACCCTTAGGTTCAACCGAGCTGAAAGCAGCGGGCGTGATGGCGAACCTAGTAGGTGCAGAAGGGTATAGCGGTGATGTAGTGTATCAGGGGTACGACGAGTTGCTCGGAGAGCCAGGGGTAAACATCCACATTTACGGCAAGGCGCAAACACGTCCTTTCCGTAAAATGGGACACGTCACGGTAGTGGCAAAAGATAGAGATGAAGCCCGCAAGCGCGCCGAGTGGGCAAAGAATAGTATATTGGTCAAAAGCAAATAGTCATGATCGGAATTATTATGGGCAGCACTTCAGACCTGCCAGTTATGCAACAAGCTATCGATGTATTGGACGAATTAGGCCTAGCCTATGAAGTTGATATCGTCAGTGCCCACCGCACGCCAGAGAAGCTTATGGATTACGGTCAGAATGCGCACAAAAGAGGCATTAAAGCTATCATTGCCGGCGCTGGTGGCGCGGCACACCTCCCAGGCATGGTGGCTTCAGTTAGCCCGCTTCCAGTAATAGGTGTTCCCGTACACAGTTCAAATTCGATTGACGGTTGGGACAGCGTACTTTCTATCCTTCAAATGCCAGGCGGCGTTCCTGTAGCTACAGTAGCATTAGATGGTGCCAAGAACGCAGGTATCCTTGCCGCACAGATTGTAGGATCTTCAGATGCAGCGGTTTTAGAGCGCATTGTAGCCTATAAAGAAAGCCTGAAAGAGAAGGTGCTCAAAGGCGCTGAAGAGGTTAAGGCGAAGTACACTAAATAAGGTACAAAAGAATGTGGTGGCGTATTAAACGTCCGTTTCATTAGGCTGCATCGCCCCTTTCGATCGTTTGATGATCCACCATCCCAAAGGGACATAGGAGATCCAGAACAGCAGATAATACCCTAGAGCGATCAACAATTGTTTACCCGAAATCACTCCACCCAATTGTGTCGAGTTAGGTAGAACGCCTAGAAAAAAAGCATAGTAGACGAGTAAAAGGCAAAGTGAACTGCCTACCCAATACTTGCGAAGGAATGATTGGAAAAAATCTTCGTACGGCTTACTACCCACCTTTTTATACCACACCCAATTCAACCACGCATGAAAGGGCAATGAACCAACCATCGCGATTCCACAACTAATTAAGAATACCATTCCAGCCCCGTCAAGGTGAAACGTACCATAAGGAACATTGACCAACAAAATAACCAATACCGACAAGAGTATGCTGCCCAGAATACTGCTACCTAAATAGTACGCAAGGGCATATTGAGCAGGCATCTACAAGCGCTTTAAATGCTGCACGAGAATCTCTTTTTTCCGGTTGCTGACCGGCACGGTTGATCCTTCGGTAAGCAAAAGATAGCCACCGTCTGCACTCACGTAACGCGATATCATTTCAAGGTTGACCAAATGGCTTTTGTGCACGCGTTCAAAACCCGCCGGACGCAACAAGGTTTCATACTCCTTCATCGTCTTCGACGCTAAAACTGACGTTTTATTCTTTAGAAAAAACTGCGTGTAATTTGAACTACTCTCACAACGGACAATCTCACTCACGTTAAGAATATGCATCCCTTCAGTAGTTGGAATGACCAATTTTTTCGGGGCGCCCTTACTTGCTATTTCAGCAACAGCTGCCTGTTCTAGCGAAATTCTCGCACCTGCTTTACGCACTGCTTTGACAAGATCTTCTGCATCAATAGGCTTTAATAAGTAGTCAAGCGCTGCGTGCTTGATGGCTTGAATAGCAAACTCATCGTGGGCCGTGGTGAAAATGAGCGAAGGAAAATCGGTCCCTTTTGCTTTCTCTAACAAATCGAAACCACTCTCACCGTTCAAGTTTACATCTAAAAACAGTAGATCTATGTCCTCCTCGTTCAGGATAGTAATGGCCTCGTCCACACTTTGGCAAGCAGCAACAACTTCTACTTCTGGACAGAATAGATTGAGTTTTCCCTGTAGGGATTCCAAGACCGGACGTTCATCATCTAATAAGAGTGCTTTCATGGCGGCGTATTATACTTCTAACTTACTATTTAATGCCCAAAATCGGAAGGTATAATGAGTGAAACGCATGTTCCAGCAGATGAATTCGATTTAGAAAGAACCTCTACGCGTTTTTCAAACCTTTGTCCGTGCTTTTTGCTCAATAGATCAAGGCGCTCGTCAATAATGGCCAAACCGTGACTGCCTGAGGAAGTGATCTCGTTTGGCATACCCGGACCGTTATCTTCAACCGAAATACTCAACCAATTTTCATTTTGAGTGATGCGAAGATGCAGTTCTGCGACTTGTCCTTTGGCCATGACGGGTCTCAAAGCGTGTTGCACAGCGTTTTCAACAATGGGTTGTACTAACATCGGCGGAACGTAATGATCGAATGTGTCTATACCTTCCTGTAACTCCCACTTCACTTCAAAGCTGCCGTAGCGCAGTTCACATAGGTCAAGGTATTGTTTGATCAATTCCATTTCATCCGCTAATACCATCGCCTCACTCCGCGAACTGTCCAGGGTTAACCGCATCATCTTGGCCAATTTTCCCATGTATTTCACGGCATCTTTTGGCTGGTTTTTAAAAATAAAGTTTGAAATAGCATCGAGCGCATTGAACAAAAAATGCGGATTCATTTGCAGTCGCTTACTGGCCAATTCCGCATCCGCCAAACGTTCTTGCAACTTCAGCTGCTCTTCCAAACGAAGCTTAGTTTTACGCTGACGAAATAACAGGATTGATGCGCCTCCTAATGCTATCAATACCCATGGCCAAATGCGCTTGTACCATGGTGCACGAACGGTAAAAGAGTAAATGGCATTCATTCCTTGTGTGTAGTCTAAACGCGTGCTGGTTTGAATTTCCAGCGTATAGTTTTGTGGTGCCGGGCGTTCAAGAATCACGCGCTCACCAACGCTAAACGACGCCCATGCCCCTTCATTTAATCTGTACCTGCCGTGAACCTCACCTGCAGATAACTTGCGCTGCAGGGCCGTAAAACCAATAGTTGTTGGAGAAGTCTCTAAATCGTCAAAAGAGTTGACCCTTAGCCCGTTTTGCCAAAAAAGTATTCCTAAATCGCGCAAATCGTTTGGCTTCCCTTCGTTCGAGAAAACCCACAATCCCTTTGGTGTAGCCACGAATAAATTTTCATCTCTAAGCGCCACATCGTAACTGCCGGGGCCAATAGTGGGCAATCCACGAGCGGAGGTAATGGTGAACAATGCGCCAGTGCTATCGAAAACCTCAAGTCCATTGGGCCCGAATCCATAAAAGGTGTTGCCAATAGTATCCACATCGAAGTACGGCGCCGGCGCAGGAATACGCTCCGTAGGAGTGGAAAAATCGCTCATCGACCAATTACCGTCGAGTAGTTTCTTTAATCCAATAGCCCCAAGAGGGGTACGGACATCTGGCCCGTCAAAGGCAAAGATGGGCAGGCCTTCGTAACGCAACTGCCAGCCCTTCTCCCATCTATATAATCCGGCCTCAGTACTTAAGAGCAATCCAAAGGGTGTTGACGCAATGTCAAAAATTAGCCCTTTTACAAGGAAGACATCAATCAGCTCGCCTTCTGCGTATGCACTGAGCTCAGAACCATTACGAAGAAAAGTAAGTCCACGCTCGTATGGAGACATTTGAAGGTCGGGGAAGTGCCAAATCCCTGAAGGTCGTTCGTCTACGCGTGCCCCTTCGTCACTGAACTGAATACGCAAGGATCCATCTTCAGCAGTATAGGTGGTTCCGTCCGGTGAAGAGGCGGTAATAGGATAGGCCTGCAGCGTGCCACTGGCAACCGGTTCGCAATCTTGGAACTTGTAGATGGTTGATCGCGAAAATTCCTTAAAACGGCGCGATGGAAGAATTCGTTGCTCCACCAATACGAAAACACCGGAACCCTGTGTCCCTATGTAAAGTGTATCCTCGCACCACGAAAGCGCCGTTACTGGATCCGCAGGGAAGCCTTGAGAACGCTGCAGCACTTGTGCTTTTATGCTGAATGCGAAAAATAATAAAATAGAAAAAAGGATTCCTTTCATAACACAATGTTAGCGAAACAAGATGGAATGGTATTCACGAAAAACTACATTACTTTTGGAAAATGAAAAAAGCACTACCCTTCTTATTAGTACTTGTTCTTTTTGTGGCTTGTACCACTGAAGAAGCGCGGTTTAACCGCGAGATCGCAGAAATTGAGGATTACATCGCGACCACAGGCCTTGATTTTACCCAGACACCTTCAGGATTGTTTTACCACATCTTAGATACGGGTAATGTAAATCGAGTTCCAGACAGTACGAACGAGGTTAGTTTCAAACATGTTGGTTATTTATTAGACAGCACGATATTCTCAAACGGTTGGTACGCATCCAGCCATATTTCCATGCCCTTACTCGTTCAAGGTTTTCAACAAGGCTTGCAAATTGCTGGAGAAGGTGGTACGGCCGTCGTAGTTTTCCCATCTAGTTTGGGCTATGGACAGAAAGGCGCAAGCACGGTACCTGAATATGCTCCTCTAATTTTCAGATTAAAATTGGTCAACTACTATTAAGTTGCTCACTACTTTTACTTACTAACAAGACTTGATTCGAACCAATCGTTTGTAGCATCTTATAGGGAAACCTACCCAAGATGCTGACCGATTTAGCCCTCTATTATTACCTTATCTATACCCCGCTTCAGTTTTGGCCGTGCGAGGCAGAAACGCATTTTGCAATGCGCAGCTATAGTCTACCCCAACATGCGGTAACCGCAGGCATTTTTCACAACAGAGGCAAAGCCATAATCGAAATAGAGACCTTAGATGCCTATACTCAGTACAGCACGCTCTTTGGCTCGCAGCTTCCACTTTCTCAAAGCATAACTCTTGAGACTGGTTTAGGAGGAAGGTACACCGTGCTTAAAAACCTCACATCCTACTTTGAACCGGCTGGGCAAATTACCGCCACCTACGAGCCGGATGATCAAAGTTTACTGCGTATTAGTGGCGGATACGACCGCGGGCAATTCATTGCCCGCGTCGAACAGCATTACTTCATATCGAATGAATGGTCCATCACTGCCGGCTGGTGCCACCAACCGCATTTTATTTCCGCTTTATCCGCTCAAGTAAGCTACATAAAGAAAGAAATGGGCGTGTACTGGGTGCAACAAGGCATCTACTCCGCAATAGGCTTTAGCTGGATTCAAGACCGCTATTCTATCAGTGTAGCATTCGGGAATACGAGACTTTTAGCGAATGCCACCTTAAACTATGTACCGTGAAATGGTGGTGGTATTTCTTTTTTAGCAACGTACTCTACGGCCAGTCATTTCTTGAAGAATGGACACCGGCTAGGACCACCGTATTGGATACGTTGACCATTAATAATTGTCCACCCGAATTATTGTGGCAATGGTTTGGCTTGAGTAAAGAAGGCGTCTATTCTATTATTGAATACCGGGAATTAATGGGGTACATCATCGACCCTATAGAGCTTGTTGGCTTGCCGGGGTTGTCTAAACAAGATATTGGCGAATTGGCTGATGTTTTGCCATTTTCACGCGACCAGCCGAAAAGAAGTAAGAACCAACTGATCTACAATGGCAGTGTACGCGGCGCCCTTCGAATGAAAACGAAATTTATAGGAAGCAGCGGTGGTTTTGAGTGGGGTTGGTCCAAAGAGCTTACAATGGACGGCGAATCGATCGTCTCATCTAAACCTCGAGCTTTTATCTGCACGAAACATAGCGGCACAGTGCAATCGCAGTGGCTCATAGGACACCACACTTTACTGCTGGGCGAAGGATTGCTGAGCGGAAGCCGGGGCTTTGGCACAAGCCCTTCACGCGAACAATTTTCACAGGGAATACGGGGCGCATTAAGTACCTACGGAGCAATCCGAAACGGATTCGGAGCCACTAGCCAATACAAGAATGGGCGTTTATATATGAGCTTTGACGAAGGAGTTGGAATAAATGGAGCCGTCGAATACCGCGGCGGCCAAAGCACCTTGGGTCTAGGACTAGTAAATGGTACCGGCACCTCATATTTTAAATGGCAATGGAAGTCACAGCGTTGGTTTGGTGAATTTACAGTGAAGGAGCAGGCTTTGGGCTGGAATTGGTGGCGGGATGACTTGTTGTTCGAAGGTTATTTACATCGAAAAGAGCAAAAAACAACAACTGTGGTAAGCATGCAGTGGCGTGATGCAACTGGAAAATGGTCGTTGCAGTTGATTGAAGACCGATTCAAAGGGAACTGGCAAGGCGATTGGTTGCGTTACCAGTGCGCGGGAACAAGCGAAAAAACCCTGCGACACCGTCTTACTGTGCCCTGGGATCACCGGTCGGTAGACCTGCATTACCACAACGGAACTTACGGCGGCTCGATTCGTTCTTCTAAAACGATGAGACATTGGCAGTTTCAAAGCTCCTTAGGCTGGGTGCAAACAGATACTTCGCCAATATGGCTTTCGGTGCCCGTTGCAACAGGCTTCATAGGAGCAAAAAGTGTTTATGAGGATTTTTTCGGTTATCATTTCAAAGCGAACAAAGGCGGATGGAGCACCAGCATGTCTTATGACATGACTAAACCATTCAAAGAAGGCTTTACTTTAGAATGGCGGTACGCCACTACTTTAGACCAATTGAGCCCAATGCTGCCAAAAATCGGGGTAGCTTTTTTCAACTACCGAAGGATGCAGAAGAGTGATTGGAAATTGGAACGCTAAAGGCGCCAAGGACATCGCAACGCGGTGGTCATTGTGGGTTTGCAACGGCGGGCTAATGGGTGCAAATCGGTCAGGATAATGGCTGCATTTAATGTGTGCCTCGCCCGTCTCTAATTCAATACCTAAGGCGTCTGCTACCTCAGCAATGGCCGCTATTCTATCGCATTCTTTACCGCGAAGGGTCTCTAAGCCGTGTACTTCAAAAGGAATCTTTTTAAGAAGCAATGTCATGATTAGCGGCTGCGCCAGATCGGGTTCGCCCTGTAGGTTATAATGTAAATGTCCAGGAGTAAGCACCGATTTTTTTGAAAGGACGAGGCCGTCTTCCGTGAACTTATGGCCGATACCAAGCGGCTCAAAATAGTGAACTACTTTGGAGTCGCCTTGGTTACTGGGATCCACGAATCCCGGCAAGGTCAAACTTCCGCCAACGCTTAAGGCAAGTGCTTCACACCAAAAAGCCACCGCCGACCAATCCCGTTCAATCACTAACTGTACTGGATCAACTGCTTCGACATGAGGTATGGATACCCCGTATTTTGTTAATGTAACCGGGATCCCGGCACTTCGAAGGAGGGCGGCCGTCATAACGAGATACGGTTGTGATACGACGCTGTCCCATTCAAGACGCAGTCCATCACGCATCGTAGGTGCTATAAGCATCAATGCGGTAACGAATTGCGAGCTTTTCACATGCCCCAAATGCAGCGAACCGCCTTGAAGTTGGTGGCCTTTGATATGCAATGGTGCTTCAGCGCGCGTGTTCGCGTAGGTTATCTCTGCGCCTAGAGCATTCAGGGCATCCACTAATGGCGCAATAGGACGCTGATTCAATTCGGTTGTTCCGCCTAAAGTGATTGATGAACCTTCACGTGTGGCCCAATAAGCGGTCGCAAAGCGCAAGGTTGTTCCGCCCGCACCCACATGCACTTCACCATGGGCGTACGCGTCCAACGTTTCTCTTAGCAATACAGAATCTTTAGCCGTGCTTATTCCCGTAAGTGTGATCTCCGGAAATATGGCTGCCAACAATAAGCCCCGATTTGCCATACTCTTACTGAGCGGCAATTCAAATTCAGCTTGAATGGGCTGTGTGATTTTCGGGAGCTCCATTTCCATACTAGGATGCGCTATTCAGCGCCGATACTGCCTGAGTCCATTGCTCTCTGGTGATTTGAACGTCCCATATGGGCTTCCCTAGTTCCTCGAGAAGAACATAGCGAACTTCGCCGTGGGTGTTTTTCTTATCCTGCAATTGGCGCTCCCAAAGCGGAGTCAGAGCGTCGTCTTCGACCTTTATCCAAGGGTATCTTTTAGCCAATGCGTATTGCTCGTCCTGTAAACCGCTGAGCAGTAAAGCGACATGCAAACCCTGAATTACCGCTGCACCGTGTGTGCATGGATTACCGCTGACTGCTGCATAACTTTCCCAAGCGTGGCCCGTAGTATGGCCTAAATTCAGAACTTTTCTTTTGCCGGTTTCCTTAAAATCTTCACGAACTATTGCAGCCTTGAAAGCCACGCTTTGCTGAATTTCGTAAAGGGCAAGTGTAGCCGGTTCTAACTGCAATGCTTCCGCCCAGTTTGTCCCAGAAAGCAAAGCGTGCTTTAGCATTTCTGCATGACCACTCTCCCACTCTTGTTGGGGCAAAGAAGTCAAAAAATCAGGGTCGATAAGGACGTAGTTGGGTTGGGTAAAAGTGCCTAATTGGTTCTTTAAACCCGCAAAGTTGATGCCGTTCTTACCCCCAACTGATGCGTCAACCATGGCCAACAGCGAGGTAGGGACATTCACAAACGGGATGCCGCGCTTAAAAGTGGCTGCGATAAACGCGCCTAAATCGCAAACTACACCACCGCCCACATTGATAATGAGACTGTTGCGGTCTGCGCCGTATTCTAAGAGAACAGACCACAGATTTGCTGCTACTTCGAGTGACTTACTCTCTTCGCCCGGAGGCACCTCTAAGACCTCAAAAGCCGCATCTAATTGGCCCAACTTTGGCACAAAAACAGAAAGGCAATGTGTGGTGTTACTGTCCACGAGCAGAAACGTCTTTGAAGGCGCTAACTCCTGCAGTAAGGCGTCTAGACCGTCGTAACCGTCAGGGCCAAAAAAAGGATATGAATGAGAAGTTTTCACACTTCAAAAGTAAGGTTTCTGAGCACTATATTTGAATTCCAATTCACAGACCATGATCGATTTCACCAATACTGAGGTCGCGTTTAAAATGAAGACCAAAAATGATTTGCGTCAAAGCAAATTATTATTTGCCACATTAAGCTCGCCACAGGTCGTTCAGACCCTAAAGGGACTCACATTAGCTTCACTTTTTTTGAAGCTTCCGATCAAAGGGATCGTAAAAGCCACCGTGTTCAGACAGTTCTGTGGAGGTGAAAGTGTGGAGGAATGTCAACCTCAAATTGATCGATTGGCCGAAGGAAACGTTCAGGCTATTTTAGATTACAGCGTGGAAGGAAAAGCCGTAGAAGCAGATTTTGACCGTACGCTTGAGACCACTTTAGACACCATCCGTTTTGCACAAAACAATCCTGGTGTGCCTTTTGGTGTTTTTAAACCGACGGGGGTGGGCGCCATCGAGTGGTATGAAAAAGTATCTTTAAAACAAGAGTTGTCTGCGGAAGAATCAGAGTCTTGGGCACGTGTTTTGGCGCGTTGGGAGAAGATTTTTATGCTGGCAAGCGAAATGAAGATTCCCGTAATGATCGATGCTGAAGAGAGTTGGATACAACCTGTAGTAGACGAACTCGCCTTTGGCTTTATGGTTAAGTATAACACACAAACGCCAATCGTCTACAACACTGCACAGCTTTACAGACACGACCGTTTAGAACAGTTAAAAATGGCCCTCGCCCGTGCCAAAGCAGAAGGGTTTATTTACGGAGTGAAAATTGTGCGCGGCGCCTACATGGAAAAAGAACGTAAAAGGGCAGAGGCCAAAGGATACACAGATCCAATCCAGCCTAATAAGGCAGCTACAGACCGTGATTACAATGCGGCGTTGGAATTGATTCTATCGAATCTCGAGCACATGGCCGTAGTAGTGGGTACGCATAATGAAGCAAGTATCGAGCTCGCTGCAACCCTTATGACCAAACATTCTATTGCCTTCGATTCGCAGCGTGTTTACGTTGCGCAGCTTTTTGGCATGAGCGATCATATTTCATTCAATGCGGCCAATTCCGGACTGAATGTAGCAAAGTATTTGCCCTTTGGACCAGTGAAAGATGTGCTTCCGTATTTGTTCAGACGCGCTGAAGAGAATACCGCTGTGGAAGGGCAGACGGGTCGTGAGTTGGGATTGCTTACGAAAGAATTGGACCGCCGAAAAAACGCTTAGTCCTCCACTCGAATGAGTGCTGTGATATGTACCGTATCGGGGCAATTTTCTAGAACCATTTTATAGGGATTGTCTTCCCAAGAAAAGTACAAGGTGTAGCTGCCGCAGGGCTCTTTACGCGGCTCGCTTTCTCCAAAATTGACGCGTCCCTCTACAACCGCATGAAAGTATGCGCTGTCTTTTGCGAGGTTCAAATCTGGCCAGTTCATCTGTGTTGAATCTACCGATTTAGTCCTGAATGTTTTGCGAACACGAGCATTGGGACCGTAGGCATAATCGAAATCGCGCTCACCAAAAAAGGCCAAAACGATCAACGTACCCAATCCTATTCCTAAAATGTAAAAAAGTAATCGCTTGAGAAATGCCATGCTGGGGGTCGGGAGTTTTAAGTCAATTAGAGGTTGCCAAATAACAGGGCATCGTTTGAGAAAGGCAAATCAAAATGCTCTCCAAGATGGCGTTTTGTCAACAAGCCTTTGTACAAATACAACCCCGCACGCATATTAAGATCGTAATGCAAGCAATCTTCTACACCGCCCAGTTCTGATAGCGTCGACAACATAGGTGCCACAAAATTACTCAAGGCTATGGTGGCTGTATGACCGACCGCACTAGCCATATTAGGGATGCAGTAATGAATTACCCCGTGCTTTT
Source organism: Bacteroidota bacterium (assembly GCA_003045825.1). Taxonomy (GTDB): domain Bacteria; phylum Bacteroidota; class Bacteroidia; order Flavobacteriales; family Schleiferiaceae; genus UBA10364. Next base: position 11,432 of record PZPA01000022.1, on the reverse strand, counting down.
CATAAGTGGGCGCTTCGTGCGAAGTCAATTCCGAAGTCTCAAAGCAACCGCCACTGTCTATACTAATGTCGATAATTACACTGTTTGGCTCCATTGCCGTGATAGCATCTTCAGAAACCACTACTGGCGTTCGCCCATTGACCGGATGTAATGCCCCGATCACTAGATCCGCTTTTTTTAATCTTTTCGCCACCACCAAATCCTGAATAACCTCAGTAATCAGCGCTGGATTGAGCTCTTGTGCTGCACGCAAGCGATTGATGTTGCTGTCCATTAAAACTACCTGGGAACCCATGCCGTGGGCCGCGCGCACGGCCGATAGGCCGGCGACGCCGGCGCCCAACACCACTACTCTGGCGGGTGCAACACCGGGTATAGGACCCATTAATTTTCCTTTACGAGAGCCGTGGGCGCCGTCCGCGAGTAGGCTGGCGCCTACGCGCGCGGCCATTTGACCCGCGATTTCACTCATGGCCATTCGAAGCGCACTTTGATCTTCCGAATTGCGCACTTCTTCCAGTGCCAAAGCGGTTATTTTTTTATCTGCCAGCGACTTGAAATAGTCTCTGTTGCGCGTGCGAAGCTGCAGTGCACTGATCAAGGTTTGCCCACCTCTCATCATCGAAATTTCATTAACTGTCGGTGGTGCAACCTTCGCAATAATGGCGCACTGAAAGACTTCTTCAGGCCCAAGCGCTATCGTGGCGCCTGCATTTGCATAAAGCGCGTCTGGAAAACCTGCAAGGGTTCCCGCTCCTGACTCAACGACAATCTCATGGCCCTGCGCTACTAAAATTTGCACACTTTCAGGTGTGAGCAACAACCGGTGCTCATTCATGGCGTGCTCCTTGGGTAATCCTATTTGCAATTGCGCACTTTTAGCATCTACCGCCAACCGTTCTTCTTGGGTTTCCAAAGCCGTCTCTGACCAACTGATGTACTCACTCATGGTTCCATTGTATTTCGTTCACAGTAAGTCGGGGGTAAAACTCAACCGTTCTGTACGCTTCACTTTCCGCATGGATGTACACGACACCCAATTCGTACGGTAATAAAGATCGTACATTTCCGCCCCATTCGATCCACATGGGGCAACCTTCTTCTAAATATTCTTCCAAACCCATGTCATAGGCTTCGTCTTCATCTTCAATACGATAGGCGTCTAAATGATAGCATTTCCCGTTTGCACCATGGTACTCTTCGATCAACGCGAACGTGGGCGAAGATCCTGCGTCCTCACTCCCCCAAGCCTGCAAAATGGCGTTACATAAGGTCGTTTTACCGCTCCCCATTGACGCCTCTAGAAGTGTAATGGGCGTTTCCCGGTGGGCCAAAATAAATTGGGCCAATTCAGGAAGGTCTTTTAATTCAACCTGTTCAAAGCGGTAGCCGTTATTTAGCGGTAAGGACTGCATAAGGAATAATCAATTCCTCCAAAGATACCCCACCGTGCTGATACGTATTGCGGTAGTATTGCACAAAATGATTGTAGCGGTTGGGATAGACATAAAAGAGGTCGCTTAAAGCAAAGATGCATTCGTCGGCAATGTGCTGTTTAGGAAGACCAATTTTATTAGGATCCTTCACTACAAAACTATGCTTGGACTGGTAGCTCATGCCATTGCCAGATTTGTACCGCAGGTTTGTAGTTAAATGTTTCGTTCCCACTACTTTCGACGGACGGTGCACATTTACGGTCCCGTGATCCGTGGTTAACACAACGGTGAAGCCTTGCTGACTGGCCCATTGTAGCATTTTAAGTAACGGCGATCCCTCAAGCCAGGTTTTCACCAAACGACGGTAGGCGCTGTCGTCACTCGCCAATTCCCGCACCACTTCAGTATCCGTTTTCGCATGACTCAGTGCATCCACAAAGTTGTAAACCACGGTAAGCACATCCGCATTCTTGTGCTGATGAATGGTGTCGTATAATCTATTTGCGCCGCGCAGATTGGTCACTTTTTGGTAGACCGATTTTTTATCGCCTAATCCCAATTTTACCAATTGGGCATCCAGCAACTCACCTTCAAATTGGTTCTTAGAACCCTCCTCGTGGTCTTCCACCCAATACTGCGGCTGAGACGCCTTAATGTCTGCAGGCATCATACCTGCAAAAAGCGCATTTCGTGCATATTGCGTTGCAGAGGGCAAAATACTGTTGTACAAACCCTCCTCCTTGTGATGAAAATATGGCGAAAGTACAGGCTTAATGGCAAGCCATTGGTCGTAGCGAAGATTGTCCATTACTAAGAAAAAAACCTTCTCGCCCTGGCGCAATTGCGGTGCAACTACTTTTCCGACTAATTCGTGTGAAAGCATTGGGCGTTCACTGCCAGAAAACCACTGTTGGTAATTGTTGGCAATAAAGCGCGCAAAAAGCTCATTGGCCTCCTTTTTCTGAGAAGCCAATACGCCTTTCAAACCCTCTTCAGGACTTTCATCGAGCTTGAGCTCCCATTGCAATAGTTTCTTGTAAAAAGTGGCCCATTCCTCCCAAGTACGCAACTGTTGCATGTCCATGGTTAGTCGTCCAAATTCCTGCTGGTAGCCGCGTGTAGCCGCTTGAGAAACCAATTGTCTACCGTCTAATATTTTCTTCAAACTCAGCAACACCTGATTGGGGTTAACTGGCTTGATGAGGTAATCTGCGATTTTTGACCCTATGGCCATTTCCATGATCTGCTCTTCTTCACTCTTTGTGATCATTACCACGGGCAATTCTGGCACTAAATCCTTGATTTTTTCTAAGGTCTCTAATCCCGATAATCCGGGCATATTTTCATCTAGAAAAACAGCATCAAATGCCGTTTCCTGAACCAAATCCAGCGCATCCGCGCCGTTGTTACACGTCGTGATAGCGTAGCCTTTGCCCTCCAAGAACAACAAATGTCCTTTCAGCATGTCTATTTCATCATCAACCCATAAAATATTTGGCATCATTCAGCGTTTTAGTCTTGTTAAAAGTAATGCGATTCCTGCCCCAAATCTCCCCCAACCTGTGCTATTTTTACCACACCGGCAAAACCGAGCATTTTGAACAATAAGAACAAAATCATTAACGACCCGATCTATGGGTTTATTACCATAAAAGATCCGCTCATTTACGAGCTGATCAACCACCCCTACTTCCAGCGTTTGCGTCGTATTTCGCAATTGGGCTTGACCTACCTTGTTTACCCTGGTGCTTATCATACCCGTTTTCACCATGCTATCGGCGCTATGCACCTTATGGGCCGCGCCATTTATACCCTACGCCAAAAAGGACACGAAATCACTGCCGAAGAGGAACAAGGTGTTAAAATCGCTATACTGCTGCACGATGTAGGCCACGGACCCTTCTCTCATGCCCTTGAACACACCTTAATTCCCGGAGTGAGCCACGAAGCGTTAAGCTTGAAAATCATGGAAGAGCTTAACCTCACTCATCAAGGGGCACTCACTTTAGCCATTGATATTTTCACTAATAATTACTCGAAATCCTTTCTGCACCAACTCATTTCCTCGCAATTGGATATGGACAGGCTGGATTATTTACGTCGCGATTCTTTTTACAGCGGGGTTACTGAAGGCAGCGTCAACAGTGAGCGATTGTTAACAATGCTCAATGTCAAAGACGACCAATTAGTGGTCGACGCCAAAGGCATTTACAGCGTTGAAAAGTTCTTGGTCGCACGCCGACTCATGTACTGGCAGGTCTACATGCACAAAACGGTTCTGAGTGCAGAATTCATGCTCGTAAACATTTTGAAACGCGCAAAATACCTCGCCAATGAGGGCATCGAATTACCGGGAACCATCGCACTAAGGCATTTCCTGAATGCCGACTATTCTTGGAACGAGTTTGAGGAGAATCCTGCGGTTCTTGAGAAATTTGTCCTTCTTGATGATTACGATGTGATGAGCGCCATAAAAGATTGGACCAACCATTCGGATATCATTTTAAGTGAGCTCAGTAGACGAATTACCGACAGAAATCTTCTAAAAATAAGATTACAGGCAGCGCCTTTCGCGCCGGAAGTGTCTGCTCGCATTGGCGAAGCAATTAAAACGCAGTACAACTTCTCGCACGGCGAAGAGCACTACATGTATATCGAGGCAAAAGTCAAAAACCACGCCTACAACAATAAAAAAGGACATATTAATCTGTTGTACAAAGACGGTCATATCAGCGATATCAGTCAAGCAGCAGATCAAATGACCATAAAAGCTTTGAGTGAACCGGTAGAACGGCACTTTATTTGCTTCCCACGTGAACTCAAAGATTTATTATGAAGCATAAGGCAATCACTTTAGATGCGCTTTGCAGTCGGCTTGAACTTTCTTGTCCGGAAGTACATGCCGCTGTCGAAATCACAGGTGTCGCTACGTTAAATGATGCCCAACCTGGTGATTTATGCTTCTTGAGTAATATGAAATATGCTGCTCAGGCTGAGAAGACGTTGGCAAGCGTGATTTTTGTGAAAGCCGGTACCGCCATAGAAAGTAATGCGGTTTTGATTCCGTGCGATGACCCGTATCTGCGATTTGCTATGCATTTACGATACCTGGAGGCACAATACAACCCGCGCACAGGTCAAAATACTACGGCAATCATTGATGCTACAGCGAAAGTCGACCCAACGGCTATTATTGCAACTGCGGCAATTATTGAAGGAGATGTAGAAATTGGTCCGCATACCTACATTGGAGTGGGTGCAAAAATTCTGAAGGGCAGTAAAATTGGTGCACACGTGAACATTGAAGCCGGTGCAGTTATTGGTTCAGAGGGCTTTGGCTTCGCTCCTGATGCAGAAGGTAAATATCACCGTCTTCCGCAATTGGGCAATGTGATCATCGAAGATCATGTGAGCATCGGTGCCAATACCACCGTTGATCGCGCTGCCCTTGGGTCTACGCGTATTGGCGAGGGGACCAAGATTGATAACCTCTGTATGATTGCACACAATGTAGTCATTGGAAAACATAATGTAATAGCCGCCCAAAGCGGTGTGGCAGGTTCAACTAGAATAGGGAATCACTGTATGATCGGGGGACAAGTAGGCATTATTGGCCACCTCACCCTAGGTGATAATGTCAAGATTTACGCCCAGAGTGGCGTTATGAATGATGTTCCATCGAATAAGACTATCTTTGGCTCGCCTGCGCTGGAGCACAGGCATTTCCTGAAATCCTTTGCTGCCTTTAAACGACAAGGCAAATAAACTATGATGCAGAAGACACTTTCTAAAGCAATATCCTTTGAAGGAAACGCACTTCATACCGGTGAAGCGGTAAAAGTACAACTGGTTCCTAGCGGCGAAAATACTGGGATCGTCTTTGTGCGTACCGACCTTGAAAACGCAGAAGTTCCTGCCCTAGTAAAGTACGTAAAACGAACGGATCGTCAAACCATTCTTCAGAATGGAGACGCTACGGTGGGTACTGTAGAACACTTGATGGCAAGTTTGTACGCCCTAGGAATTGATAACCTTCGTATAGAACTTAATGGCAGCGAAGTACCTATTTTAGACGGTTCAGCAGCACCTCTCGTTGATCTCATCCTCGAAGCTGGTATTGAAGAGCAACACGTCGAAAAGAACTTCTATGTACTCGAAGAGAGCTTCACATTTAAGGACGATGACGGTTCAGAAATCATGGCTTTACCAAGCGATGAGTTTGAAGTGAGTGCATTGATCGATTACGGAAGCAGCGTTTTAGGTCCGCAACATGCGCATCTAGATAAGATGGTCAACTTCAGAGATGATATTGCAAGCGCCCGTACTTTTTCCTTTCTGCGCGAACTTGAACCTTTACTGGATGCAGGTTTGATTAAGGGCGGTGATTTAAATAATGCCATCGTTTATGTCGACCAAGAGATTGCTCCAGCAACGCTTGATAAATTAAAAGCAGCCTTCAATCGCGATGATGTTCAAGTAACTCAACGCGGTACATTGAACAATATAGACTTGCGCTTTTCAAACGAGGCAGCGCGTCACAAGCTTCTAGACGTGGTTGGTGATTTAGCACTTTTAGGGCGTCCCTTGAAGGCGCGTATTATTGCTACAAAGCCTGGCCATGGAGTGAATGCTGAATTCACATCAGCCTTAGCAGCGAAAATTCGCAAAGAGGAAAGTCGCCCAAAAGCGCCTAAATACGATCCTAACGTTCCTCCAGTAAAAACCGTTGAGGATATTATGGGGTTGATCCCGCATCGTTCGCCGTTTTTGTTGGTCGATAAGATTATAGAACTCACGGAAGATCGCGTGGTCGGCGTCAAAGCCGTCACTATGAACGAACCTTTCTTCGTTGGGCATTTCCCTGGTGCTCCAGTTATGCCCGGGGTGCTTCAAATAGAAGCTATGGCGCAGTGCGGTGGAATTTTGGCATTAAGCTCAGTTCCAGATCCAGAGAATTATTTAACGTTCTTCATGAAATTGGACAATGTTAAATTCAAAGCGAAGGTAGTTCCTGGTGATACCCTCATCTTCGACCTTTCACTCATCACTCCTATTCGCAGAGGTATTGTGCACATGCGTGGACGCGCTTTCGTTGGAAACACGCTTGTTAGTGAAGCAGAATTAATGGCTCAGATCACAAAATAAATGATCAGTCCCCTTGCCTCCATACATCCAGACGCTCGTATTGGCGAAAACGTTGAGATTGGTCCTTTTACCACCATTTCGGCGGATGTAGAAATAGGCGAAGGCACCTGGATTGGGCCAAACGTAACAATAATGGACGGTGCAAGAATTGGGGCTTATTGTCGTGTTTTTCCTGGCGCGGTTCTTTCTGCAATTCCACAAGACCTAAAGTTTCAAGGTGAAAACACCACTGTTGAGATAGGCGACCGTTCCACGATACGCGAATGTGTAACCATCAATCGCGGAACCAAAGCCTATGGCAAAACAGTGGTCGGTCAGGACTGCCTTATCATGGCTTATGTGCACATCGCGCACGATTGCATCATAGGTAACCATGTCATTCTTGTGAATAGCGTTGCACTGGCAGGTCATGTGGAGATTGGTGATTATGGTATTGTCTCTGGACTTTCTGCTGTCCACCAATTTGTAAAAATCGGTGCGCATGTGATGATTGGCGGTGGCGCAATGGTTCGCAAAGATGTACCGCCATTTATAACCGCTGCAGGTGAACCCCTGGCTTATGCCGGTGTAAACAGTGTTGGATTGAAAAGGCGTGACTTCTCACAAGAAGATATTAATGAAATTCAATCGCTTTACCGCATCATGTACCAAAGCGGAATGAATGTATCGCAAGCCGTGAATCGAATCCAAGAAACGCATGGAAATCAGCCTTTAGCCGCTGTGATTTTACGCTTTATTGAAAACAGCAATCGCGGGCTGATCAGAAAGTAATCCCAGCGCTATGATCGTACTAGAAGGATTACAAAAGAAATTTGGCAAGCAGCACATTTTACAAGGTGTTTCACACACCTTTGAAACCGGTTCAAAAACCGTTATTCTAGGTTCAAACGGATCCGGCAAATCCACGCTCATTAAAATACTTAGTGGCGCGCTTGAGGCTACAGAGGGTGCACCTACCTTTTCAATTAATAATACCGTCATCGAAGCAAAATCTATTGGTCTGTGCGTGGGTATCGCAGCACCTTATGTAGCGCTTAATCCCATGTTTGGCCTCATGGAAACACTCGAATTTCATGCGCGATTCTGTCCCTTCCCTAAAGACTATGACCAGAACGATTGGCTACAAAAAGCCGGTTTGACCGCACATAAAGATAAACGACTCTCCACATTCAGTTCAGGAATGCTACAAAGGGTAAGGCTACTAATGGCTATCGCTAATAAAAGACCCATAGTATTGCTCGATGAGCCGCTCAGTAATTTGGATTCAGATGGGGTCCAATTCTACAAAGAATTGATCCATGCCTTCGCTCTTTCGAAGACCATTATCGTCGGAAGCAACTACCAGGAGGACGAATATGACTTTTGCACGAACGAGCTCCTTTTAGAGAAACATTACTAAATCCTCGCGCCACCAATTTGCGCTATATTTGACCAAAATAAATTTATCATGGCAAGTACTTCAGATATTAAAAACGGCATGTGCATCAACTTTAACGGCCAGCCGTATCAAATCATAGAATTCCTTCACGTTAAACCTGGTAAGGGTGCCGCATTCGTGCGTACAAAAATCAAAAATCTTGAAACTGGACGTGTTCTAGATAACACATTCCCTGCGGGTGCTAAGATTGAGACGATTGATATAGAAAATCGTCAATACCAATTCCTCTACAACGACGGATCGGAGTACCACTTCATGAACACGGAAAACTACGAACAGCTTACCTTCGCTAAAGACCTCATCAACGCACCCGATTTCTTAGTGGATGGCATGATGTGCTACGTACTCTTCCACGCCAGTGAAAACAGAGCTATGGCAGTAGAACTTCCACGTACAGTGAATTTAAAAGTAACGTATTCAGAGCCTACCGTAAAAGGAAATACTTCCTCTAATGCTATGAAAACCGTGACGGTAGAAGGCGGCGCAGAGGTGCAAGTTCCCCTCTTTATTAAGACCGAAGAAGAAATCGTCATCAATACAGAGGACGGTTCCTACAAGGAGCGAGCTAAATAAATCCAATAAAAAAGAAGAGGCACTGGAGTTCTTCTGAAAAATCCTTAGTCTTTCACAACAACTGAAACAGAAAACCACCGCTTGCGGTGGTTTTTTTATTGGTGTTCTGCAGAGGGAAATGAATCTAAAAAAGAGTTTCTACGATCGTGTAGACTACGATGAACAGAAAAAAGATCCACATAGCGATGGCCACTCGCCCCCAAGGAATGGATTTCCCTTGTTCTAATACATCTACAATGCGATCCTCCAGTTCGCCTAAACCAAGTGCTTCATGCTTTTCTTGTGACGGCTTTTGGTACTCTAGGATTTCAGGAGTGAGGTAATAACAATCCTCGCCATCATCATATTCCGACCAATCCTCTTGCCATTCGCAACCGTGCTCCTTTTCAAATGATTCCAATTCTTGACGAGTTATGGCTCGGTCACTAAAGGCGCGCTGTAATTTTATTAAGGCATCGTTGTTCATAAAGCAAATATAATCGTAATGGTACGATAGCGCTATCCGTTTGACTCATTGAAAAAGTTAGTACTGCTAGACAATAAGCAGAAATAAAAAAAACCCGCGCCTCTGGCGCGGGTTCCTATATATAATAATTCAGGTACGAATTACATGTCCCAGAAGATCTTCGCAAAGGTATCATCACCACCGAATTTAGCGGCAGCAGCAGATACGCTCTCATTGTTCAATGAATACTCGTCTAGTGGGTAGCTGTAACGATTTGGCGTTACAGTTCCTGCTAAAGCCGCAGTTTCCATAGGAAGATTGTACTGACGAACAGCTGCATATGCTTCAGAAGCATTGCTGTACATCGCAATCCACTTTTGAACTCCAATTTGAAGTCCAGCAGTAGCAGCGTTATAAGCAACAGCTGGTTGAGCCAAATATGCAGAAGCATCTACACCAGCGCCTAACCACTCTTCCATTGAAGCCGTGATACCTGCATTATAGTGTGTAGCAGCATCACCTGCACCTGACCATCCTGCTACTGCAGCATGTGCCATCAAAAACTCTACTTCTACATAGCTAATTGCCGCGTGAGACCACGTTGGGTCTTCCAACGCAGTACCTGGCTGAGAGTAGTCGTAGTAGTTCACTTGGTAACCGTGTGGAGCACCGATAATAGAATCAGCACCACCGTTGCTCTTAAAGAATGCGCCACGACGTGGATCAGTCAAAGCATTCAGAACATTACCTAGCGTTGATGAAGCTACATAATCAGTACGTCCACTTTGAACCAATGTTTCCCACATTGGGTGTGTATGCGGAGGTGCAGAAGAATAGAATAAACGCATATCGTCTGCAGATGACATAAATACACCTCCAGCGATCGCCTTCTCACCCCACGATTGTCCAGCAGAAGGATCAGCATCTATCATACGTACAGCCATACGAAGCATTAAAGAGTATGCTGCTTTTTTCCAAGCTGATGCATCACCTCCATAGATGATATCAGAAGAACCGAAAGCGTTGGTACCATTTAATTGAGCTACAGCTGCATCAAGACGATCGAGTAGATCACCGTAAATAGCCGCATCATCATCGTAAGCCGGAACATTTGTCTCAGACAAAGCTTCAGAGTAAGGAACATCGCCAAACAAATCCACTAGGAATGAGTAAGCCAATACTTCCATTACCTCGATAGCCCCTTCTGCTGCCACCTTTTGATCGGCAGTTGCAGGAGTAGTAGCTAAAGCTGTACGAGCTTCTTCACAGTCACGGATAACTGTGGTGTACATACGTACAAAAGCAGATCCGTTAACATCACGTTCGTTTAACTGGAAATTAGACTCATCAGTATAGGTGGTCTGCGTCCAGTGCTGCGCCCATAGACGCAAGTTGTTCTGATTCACATTCTGTACAGAAACGAAATCATAGTAACCCATTGTTGCATTTGCAAACAAAGAGCCAGCAGGAACCGATTCAGGAGCCTTGCCGTTTACATTTAGATCACTTAAATCGTTTGTACAAGAAGTGATTGCGAGTGCTGCTGCTGCAGCGAATAATAACTTTTTCATATCTCGTTACTTCTTAGAATTTAACTCTTAAGTTCAAACCAACTTCGCGCAATGACGGGTAAGCACCACTCTGGTATCCTTGAACGTTACCTGCAGAAAGACCCGCTTCTGGATCAGAGTAAGGAGTGTTCTTGTAAAGGATAGCAAGGTTACGTCCAACTAAACTTACATCTACACCAGCGATCGGAAGATCACCTAGCTTCGACGTAGGAACTTGGTAAGTAACTGATAGCTCACGCAATTTTACGAAAGATGCATCGTATACGTGCAACTCGTTAGGCGCAAGTGCGTAACCTAAAGTGTTACCGTAGCCATTCATGTACATCGGAAGGTTATTCTCAGTAAATCCTGATGGGTTACCATCTGCATCAACTGTTACACCATCCCACAATACAGGAGTTTCAATCTGAGGGTTAGATGCTTGTACATCGGCCCATGTCATACCACCACCGTCTTCGTTGTAAGAACGAATTGGGTTGCCGTACTCATTCGTTCCAGCTTGGAAATCGTAAACACCAGTTGCATATCCGTACCAAGTATCCAATGAGAAGAAGTTACCTCCCATTTGAGCGTCGATAAGCGCGCTCATAGAGAAGTTTTTGTAACGGAAGCTATTATTGATACCACCTCTCCAGTCAGCCTGGATGTTACCGATAGTACCAACTGCACCTCTTAAGTAACGTGCACCACCTCTCCAAGAAGAAGTCCACTCGTAGACTACAGGAGCACCAGTAGCTTCATCACGTACAAAAGTAGTACCATCGATGTTACCGTAAGCTTCGCCTACAGTAGCAGTAATGTTGATACCACCCTGAACAGATGCC
>PZPA01000021.1 GCA_003045825.1 Bacteroidota bacterium | reverse complement strand
TAGGCCCGATGGTCTCGGTGGAGCGCGGTGATGCCTTCGAACTGCGTGTTGATGGATTTTCAAGCACCATGGTCTCCTTCGAATAACCCTTCTAAAAGACTATTTATCAGCCAAATAAAAAGACCTTGGTCGTTTTTATTTTTCGTTTACATTTGCGCACATTTTATGTGAAATGAAAAACAAATACATCGACCTCGTTGAGCAGACCTTTGACTGGCCTGCGGAGGAATTTGAGCTGACTGAAAACGGTACGCTAGCGTGGAATGACCTGGATCTAATGCCTATTGTAAAGCAATACGGTACGCCGCTGCGCATGACTTATTTGCCAAAAATAGATGAGAACATACAGCGTGCGAGGCGCATGTTCCATGTGGCCATGGCAAAGGTAGATTATGATGCGAATTACCATTATTGCTACTGTACAAAAAGTAATCACTTCAGTTTTGTGATGGAGCGTGTTTTGGAGAACGAGGTGCATCTTGAAACTTCAAGTGCCTTTGACATCAACATAGTCAAGAAGATGAAGGATGCGGGCCGATTAAAAGACGAGCAGTTTGTCGTTTGTAACGGTTACAAAACCAAGGCATACCTCGATAACATTGCCAACCTTATCAATAGCGGACATTCCAATACCATCAATGTGATTGACCACGTTGAGGAGTTGGAAGAATTGACCTCAAGATTGACCGCGAAAGCAAAGGTGGGCATCCGTATTGCCTCAGAGGAGGAGCCTAAATTTGAATTTTACACCTCTCGTTTAGGGATAGGATACCGCCATATTGTGGACTTCTACAAAACAAAAATCGCCGAAAATGATCTAGTGGAGCTCAAAATGCTTCACTTCTTCATAAACACGGGTATTAAGGACACGGCCTACTATTGGAACGAATTGCGCAAATGTGTCAATGTATATATTGATCTAAAACGTCTGTGCCCTACCCTTGACAGTTTGAATATTGGAGGCGGGTTTCCCATCCAGACCAGTCTAGGTATGGATTACGATTACGAATACATGGCGGAAGAAATCATTTCTCAGATTAAAACCATGTGCGATTTTGCTGATGTTCCTGAGCCAAATATTTTCAGTGAGTTTGGTTCGTTCACGGTTGGCGAAAGCGGTGCCAATTTCTATAGTATACTGGGCGCGAAACAACAAAACGATCGTGAGCTTTGGTACATGATAGACAGTTCATTCATGACTACATTACCGGACAGCTGGGCCATCAACAAGCGTTTCATCATGTTCCCCTTGAACAAATGGAACCGCCCTTATGAACGTGTTTTGCTCGGTGGTTTGACTTGCGATTCGGACGACTATTACAATTCTGAGCAGCATGTCAATGCTATTTTTCTTCCGGGCTTGCGCAACCTAGATGAGGAACCATTGATGATTGGGTTCTTCAACACAGGTGCCTATCAGGAGTCCTTATCGGGTTATGGAGGAACAAAACACTGTTTGCTTCCGGCGCCAAAGCACGTCGTAGTCGACCGCGATGACGAGGGACAAGTTACTTCCAAGCTCTTTGCCGATGAGCAAAGTGCAGCTACAATGTTAAATACTTTGGGTTATGAATAAGGGGCCAATTTCACAATTTATGGCGCAGCACTACCGCCATTTTAATGCCGCAGCGATGGTAGACGCTGCCAAAGGATACGAAGCGCATTTAACCGCTGGCGGTAAAATGATGGTGACGCTCGCAGGTGCCATGTCTACAGCAGAATTGGGCATCTCGCTAGCCGAGATGATTCGCGAAGGAAAAGTGGCAATCATTTCTTGTACTGGCGCGAACCTAGAAGAAGATTTGATGAACCTCGTCGCGCATACGCATTACGAACGTGTTCCTGGATACCGCGACCTTACGGCGCAGCAGGAGCGTGAGCTCTTAGACCGTGGGTTAAACCGTGTAACCGATACGTGTATTCCGGAAGAAGAAGCATTCCGCAGATTGCAGAGTCATATTGAAGAGATTTGGAAAAAGGCAGAAGCGGCGGGCGAGCGTTATTTCCCTCACGAATACATGTATAAAATGATCCTTTCAGGGGTCTTAGAGCAGTACTACGAAATTCCACCCGAGCACAGCTGGATGATTGCCGCCGCAGAGCGCAACATACCTATCGTTGTTCCGGGGTGGGAAGACAGTACAATGGGTAATATTTTTGCCTCTTACTGCATCAAAGGAGAGCTTAAGGCCAGTACCGTTAAGAATGGTATTGAATATATGATGTGGCTGGCGGATTGGTATACCCAAACGTCCAAAGAGGCTTCTATAGGATTTTTCCAAATTGGAGGAGGTATTGCCGGCGATTTCCCGATATGTGTAGTTCCTATGTTGTACCAGGATATGGAATTAGAGGACACACCGTTTTGGGGGTACTTCTGCCAAATTTCAGATTCTACTACTTCTTACGGCTCGTATTCTGGTGCGGTACCTAATGAGAAAATCACTTGGGGTAAGCTCGATGCGGACACTCCAAAATTTATTGTGGAAAGTGACGCAACTATTGTTGCACCATTGATTTTTTCTTGGATATTAGGGAAATAATTAGCCGCGTGCGGCCCTGTATATCGGGTCGTGATATTAGCTTCATAATGTGTGTTTTAGCCAAAGTACATTACTAGTGATATCAAATTTTAAAGCAAATGGCGAAGCGATTTGTGATCAAGGATTATAAGTCCATGACACCAGACCTAATGGCGCTATTGGTCGAAGCGTACCCCGATGGTTTCGAATACGATACCATGTATTTTACAAATGCGAATGGCGAGAAAGTGGAAGCCGTTCCGTTGGAGACAGAGGACACGAAGTATTTGATCAAGGTGAGTAGCACTTTGACTAAAAATTTCGAATCTTTTGATCTTGAAGAATTTGAAGAGCAATCCTCTTCGGAGGACGAAGATTTCGAAGCGGACGACTTAGACGACTAAGTAAATTGTATTTTCGTGGTATGAAAAAATTGTACCACGTACTCGTTACTTTGATCGCCATGAGCCTTTCTGGACACGGCCAATCGAAAACTGCCTTCTTGCCGGAACCGGGAGAGGGTTTTTCGTTTAATTCAGGCTTACTGACGGTACTTCAGGCGCCTGCATCCTTTCAATCAAACGCGCGGTCGAACAGCCAGTCTTTTCAGTTGATGCGGGACCATGTGTTAGGCCTCAGCCATTTCTCCATAGCCTACGGATTGGGCTACAGTGCACAGTTCTATCATGGAAATTTACGGATCGATGTTGCTGAAAACGGTACGCAATCTATAGTGGACCTCACGGGTCGGGATTTCATTTCAAATCGTTTCGCAACGGAATATTTAGATGCGACTTTAGAATTTCGCTACCGCGGTAAGGTCAACAGAAACGGGCGCTATAATAGACTTTATCTTGGAGGAACCTTCGGTTACCGCACGGATTCCTACTCCTACTACAAGGATGAAATTTATCAGGTAAAGTATTACCATGTCGCTGGGTTTAATCCTATTCGATACGGTCTGCATGTCAAAGCGGGTAGGGGACCCGTCAATGGGTATGTACATTATGGTTTAAGTGCTATCGTGGTTGACGGAGCGATGCTGCCTCAATGGTCGGAGGCGCGGCCGTTGAGTGTAGGGTTGAGCTTAACGCTTTAGGCTATTTCAAAGGAACGGCAGAACAGGCTTCACCGTAGCTAATTTTCTTAGCAGTCGGTTTTAAATACTGAGTGGCAATTACGTACGCATCTTTGGGTATGCGTTTGTCTCCGCAGCCTTTGATGATCACTGGCTTACCAATGTAATCCTTCCAATTGTGCTGCACCATGCGTTCTCTGTAGTAGGCACTGTAGAAGCTCTCTTCGCTTTCCGCCCAGATGCATGTGAGTCCAGCATCACTTAATTTGCTGGCAACTAAAAGCGGCGCCCATGCAGGCAAGATTGCGTCAGTACTGCAATTCAGATGAATCACAGCGCCCTCAAAAAGAGTAAAATCTGCATTATCAAGGGCATTTCGAAATTCGGTTTCACGCAAAATAAAGCCTTGCTCTAGCCATTGACTGAGGTCCATAACATGCACCTTCTTTGGAAGGAAATCTTCCAAATTAAAGGTGATTAGCGGGCTAGCTGCTACTTTATTTACAATGGTACCGTCGCTCATAGCTTAGGCTGTAAAGGTATAGTCTCTGAAGTATTCTTGATTCTCTTCAGTACGCAAACCGGTGAAGGTAAACCCTGATTTCGCTGGTGAAAGCGGAGCGGTCAGACGTTCGTTGTGCCAAAGTTCGTAGGTTTTAAAGTCTACTGCCGAGCGCTTTTCAAGGGCGTTGAACAGGTCTAATTGACCCACCTTTGACCATCCGGCTTCTACCGTTCCTTGAAAAACTTTCGCTTTTGAACCTGAGCCATAGCCCATGAACCCTATGGTTTTACCCGCTATAGCTTCGCCCTTATCTGCGGCATCGCAGAGCGTGCTCAAAAGCCCCATGAAAATGGAGGCGGTATACATGTTACCGATCAAACTAGAAGCGCGTTCGGCCGGAGCTAAGGCCTTTGCCACATATTCACGGTAGTAGTCTGATTTACTGAAGGCACGAACCCACTCTTTAGCCGCTGCCTTATCTGTTGGTTTTTCACTACCCATTATGGCAACGACATCCTCCCATTTGCCATTTGCTGACATCCAATCGAGGTAGAAATTTACAAGCATCCGTCTTCCTTGGAAGGCATACGGTAAATGCATGACAACTTTGTCCCAATCCAGAGCGGGATTAATTTTAATCTTCGTTCCAAAATTTTCCAATGCCTCACTGATGCGACTTACATAGGCGAAATTGCTGTATTGTCCGTCAAAAACAGGCTCTTCTACATAGCTGCGTAGCATTCTATTTCCGCCCCAAAAACCTGAAGCTGTGGTAACCTTTGCTTCGGCATCCTCTATGGTTAGTTCCTGGCCTAAAAGAGCGGCAGCTTCTACCAGCAGCGCTGCTTTGGTATGTGTTCTGCGCGGTTTGAAAAAGTCGCGTTCTCCTTTCGTGGCCACACCTATGTCACTTCCTAAGGAGATGATCGAAGGAGCAATGGAAACTACGAGCGCAACAGCACCTGCACCTTGCGTGTATTCACCTGTGGAGCCTAGGTTATATTTGGCGAGGTCTGAAGCAACAATGATGGCTTTTTTCTCCGGATTCTGGCCCACGAAAAGACAAGCGTTTTCTAGGGCATCCACTGCACCGATGCAAGCAAAGGTCATGTCCACTGCATCGACGTTGCGTAAGCAATTAGCGCCGTGCGAACTGGCGAGTTGTTGTTCGACTAAATCTAAGATATACGTTGCCGTAGGTTTGGCGCTATCAAGAGCACTTTCCGTGCCGAGGTAAAGACGCCCAACGGTTCCTGGGTCCAATTCTTCTGAAGTGAATAGATTGAGTACCGCATTAGCTCCCATCGTAGCAGCATCTTCATCGACATCAGGGAACGACATCGAAGTCAAACCTAGACCTTTATTGAGTTTAGCGTATTCTATGTTGCGCGCCTCAGCAAGCGCTTCTATAGGCAAATACTGTTGGGGGACATAATAGGCGATGGCGTCAATTCCAATCTTCATTCTGGCGGGTGTTTTCAAATCACAAAAAATCACTCAATTCTTTGAGGAACGAGCAGCTAATTAACGAAGACATTAACGATTTTGTGACGGTTTGGTTCGTCTTTTAGGAAAATCTTAAGAACTAATCTTAGCGAATTAAAGAATGCCTAATTCAAGTTTGGCTTCTTCACTCATCATACTCTTATCCCAAGGTGGATCAAAGGTGATTTCTACTTCCACTTCACGCACGCTATCCAATGCTCTAGATTTCTCTTTTACTTCCTGTGGCATACTTTCAGCAACTGGACAGTTTGGTGAAGTCAGTGTCATTAGAATATGGACGTCGCGCTCAGTACTTACCTTAACGTCATAGATCAAACCTAATTGGTAAATATCTACAGGGATTTCAGGATCGAAAATGGAACACAATACGCCAACGACTTCCTCGCCAATGGTTTGCATTTCTCGATGGCTTAATTCTTCACTCATAGTCTTAGTTCGCGCCGCCAAAGGCCAACGCATAGAATTTCATTTGTTTTATCATGCTCATTAATCCGTTCGCTCTTGTCGGGCTTAGGTGGTCTTTCAGTCCAATTTCTTCCAAGAAGCCGAGATCAGCGGCCGCAACCTCCTTTGCCGGTTGATTGTCAAACACGTCGATCAACATCGCAACGATACCCTTTGCAATGATGGCATCTGCATCCGCCCAAAAGCGTACACAATCGCCTTGTTTTTCAGCTTTTAGCCACACTTTGCTTTGACAACCTTGCACTAAAAGATCGTCGTTTTTATCCAATTCATCCAAAACAGGAAGTGCTTTCCCCATTTCAATGATGTGGTTGTATTTATCCATCCATTCGTCGAAGAATGTGAATTCATCAATAAGGACGGCTTGTTTTTCAGCAATAGTAGGCATAGTACTTAGCGTAGCATGGTTACGGCGCGTTCAAGTGCGGCCTTGAATAAATCTATTTCTTCGAAGGTGTTGTACATCGCAAAGCTTGCGCGAGCGGTTCCCGCGATGCAGAATTGGTCCATAATGGGTTGGGTACAATGCTGCCCGGTGCGCACCGCAATCCCTTGTTGATCAAGCAATACGCCTAAATCATAAGGATGCGTTCCGTCGACTAAAAAACTGATCACACTCGCCTTCTTTGTTGCGGTTCCTATAATACGGAATCCATCGATCGTACTTAGGGTTTTTGTTGCGTAGTCCAGTAGTGCAGCTTCATGTGCTGCAATGGCTTCGATACCGACGGAATTAATATAGCTTAACGCGGCGCCGAAACCAATGATCCCTTCGATATGTGGGGTACCGGCCTCAAATTTATGAGGAATATCCGCATAAGTGCTTTTTTCCATGGTTACCGTGGCGATCATTTCACCTCCACCTTGGTACGGCGGGAGCGCCTCTAATCGTTCCCGTTTTCCATACAATACGCCCAAGCCGGTGGGCCCATACATTTTGTGTGAAGACAGAGTAAAGAAATCTACGTCCCAATCTTGAACATCCACTTTCGCATGTGGACCACTTTGAGCGCCATCGACTAGGGTCCAAGCACCCACTGCTTTCGCACGCTCCAAAATTAATTTCACAGGGTTAATGGTGCCCAGTGCATTTGAAATGTGATTGAATGCTACGATGGCGGTGTTTTCATCCACTAATGCATCCAGTGTGGAGAGGTTCAATTCGCCTTTATCGTTCATCGGTATGTAGCGCAATGCCGCACCTGAACGTTCGCAAAGCATCTGCCAAGGAACAATATTGCTGTGGTGCTCCAATGCCGTAATCACTACATTTTGGTGTGGCTGAATTAGCGCACCCATTCCGAAGGCCACTGTATTGATGCTGTCCGTGATGCCTCTTGTGAAAATAATTTCGCCGACTTCTCGTGCATTAATGTGTGCGCAAACCGCTGCCCTTACGGCTTCCATAGCATCCGTCGAGCGTTGACTTAGCGTATGTACACCACGGTGTACGTTGGCATTGTCCTTCGTATAGAAGTTCGTGATGGCTTCAATTACCGCAAGCGGCTTTTGTGCTGTAGCAGCATTGTCCAGATATACAAGCGGCCTTCCATGCACCTGCTGGTGCAGTATGGGGAATTGCTGGCGTATCGCTTGGACGTCGTAGCTCATTACAGCGTAAATTCTAGATTGATGCCTAATTTTTCAGCAATGACACGGTTCAATCGCTTTTCGAGTTGCGGTATTTTCACATATTCCAAAGCGTCTGCAGCGAAAGCGTAGGTCATTAAACCTTCTGCTTCGCGTTTTGGGATGCCTCTTGTTCGTAGGTAAAAAAGCGCATTGCGGTCCAATTGGCCCACAGTACAACCGTGCGAGCAACGCACGTCGTCTGCAAAAATCTCTAATTGCGGCTTTGTATCCACTTTCGCTTTATCGCTTAGTAAAATGTTATCGTTTTGCTGGAATGCGTTCGTTTTTTGCGCTTTCTGACGCACCATGACTTTGCCATTGAAAATACCGTGGCTCTTTCCAAGGTAGATGCCTTTGTACAACTCACGACTGTAGCAATTGGGTTCCTGATGATCCACAAGTGTATGGTGGTCTACCGTCTGCCCGTCGCCAATAATGGTTATGGCATCCATGTGGCTCTCTGCATGTTCTCCACCGGAATAAAAGTGCAGGTTATTGCGGACCAATTTTCCGCCGAACGTATACGTTCCTACATGGACGTTGCTTTTTTCTTTCTGCACCACATGGGTATTGTCCACCAACGTAGCTTGTTCTGCATCGTTCTGCACTTTGTAATAGCTCACACGAGCATCACGGGCGGCGAAAACCTCACTCACAAAATTTGTGAAGCTGGGCTGTTCTCCGATGTTCTGGTGGCGTTCTACCAACTGTACCTCCGCATTTTGCTCTGCTATGATAAGGTTGCGCACTTGTGAAAAGGCCGGGCCATTTTCGTTGGTGGTGAGGTAAAGTATTTCAATAGGTTTATCTACCGTTTGGTTTGCTTTCACGCGAACGTAGGCACCATCATCGGCAAATGCCGTGTTAAGATCTACAAAGGTTTCACCTTTTGGAGCAGCTTTCCCTAGGTACTCAGCGATTATATCTGGGTATTTGTTCAGCGCGGCGGCAAAGGTGCAGATGTCGAAACTCTGATGTGTGGAATCACTAAGCCAAGCGCTATACTTTCCATTAATGAAGACCAGTTTGTAGGTGTCTAAATCGCTCAGCAGGTAGGATTTGATATCGGCAAACGATACCGCGTCGTCGCCCTTAAGGAGGATGCGGTAATCTTGCTTCAGAACCGGTTTGAGGTTGGTGTATTTCCACTCTTCATCTCTGGTTGTGGGAAAGCCTTGTGCTTCGAATCTATCCAGTGCTTCTTTGCGCAGGTTGACTACGCCAAGATTGCGGCTGCCGTTGAGCTGAGGTTCTGCTACAACAAATGATGAGAGTAAATCTTGTGCTAAATCTGTCATGCGTTTTCTGCCTTGATCCAGTCGTAACCTTTCTCTTCTAATTCGTGGGCCAATTCTGGGCCACCGCTTTTTACAATTCTACCGTTGTACAAGACATGCACGAAGTCAGGCTTTATGTAATCCAAGAGACGTTGGTAGTGCGTGATGACTACGACCGCATTATCTGCAGTGCGAAGTTTGTTTACACCACCGGCGACAATGCGCAAAGCGTCGATATCAAGACCAGAATCAGTCTCATCGAGGATGGCCAATTTTGGCTCCAACATTGCCATCTGGAAAATTTCATTGCGCTTTTTCTCACCCCCGGAAAAACCTTCGTTCAAACTGCGGCTGAGGTAGCTTTTGTCCATCTCCAAAAGGGCGGTTTTCTCGCGCATTTTAGCGAGCATCTCACGCGCCTCCATGGGCTCTTCACCGCGTCCTTTGCGGCTTTCATTGATGGCAGTTTTAATGAAGTTGCTTACACTTACCCCGGGGATTTCTACCGGATACTGGAAACTCAAGAAAATACCTTTGTGTGCACGCTCTTCGGGATCTAAATCCAGAAGGTCTTCACCCTCAAAGTCAATACTCCCGCCGGTTACCTCGTAATCTTCGCGACCCGCGATAACGCTGGAGAGCGTTGATTTACCTGAGCCGTTGGGACCCATAATGGCATGGATCTCACCAGGGTTAATTTCTAAGTTGATGCCCTTGAGAATTTCTTTGTCTTCTACGCGGGCTTGGAGGTTGTTAATTTTAATCATGATTTATCCTACGGAGCCTTCAAGTGAGATCTCCAATAGTTTTTGTGCTTCAACGGCAAATTCCATTGGAAGCTGGTTCAATACATCTTTACAATAGCCATTCACGATGAGCGCAATAGCCTCTTCAGTGCCAATTCCACGCTGGTTGCAATAGAATATCTGATCTTCACCAATCTTCGAAGTGGTCGCCTCATGCTCAATTTGAGCCGTTGGATGTTGTGCTTCGATATACGGGAAGGTATGCGCGCCACATTGATCGCCCATCAATAGGGAATCACATTGGCTGAAGTTTCTGGCGTTTTCGGCACGAGCACCGACGCGAACGAGTCCGCGGTAGCTGTTGTGGCTTTTACCCGCGCTAATTCCCTTCGATATGATGGTACTCTTTGTGTTTTTGCCCAAATGAATCATCTTCGTTCCGGTATCCGCTTGCTGGTATTTGTTGGTCACAGCTACACTGTAGAACTCACCAATACTGTTGTCGCCTTTCAAAATACACGAAGGGTATTTCCAAGTAACTGCAGAGCCCGTTTCTACTTGCGTCCAGCTGATTTTCGCATTGCGCTCGCAAATACCCCGCTTTGTAACGAAGTTGAAGACACCGCCTTTTCCTTCCGCATCGCCAGGATACCAGTTTTGAACGGTACTGTATTTGATTTCAGCATCGTCCATCGCAACGAGCTCGACCACTGCCGCGTGCAATTGGTTCTCATCTCGTGAAGGCGCAGTACAGCCTTCTAAATAACTTACGTACGAACCCTCATCTGCAATAACGAGTGTGCGTTCAAACTGCCCGGTATTTGCCTCATTAATTCGGAAATAAGTGCTCAATTCCATAGGGCAACGCACTCCTTTCGGAATGTAACAGAACGACCCGTCTGTAAATACGGCACTGTTCAAGGCAGCATAGAAGTTGTCGCGCTTTGGCACTACTGTCCCTAAATGCTTGCGTACTAGTTCCGGATGTTCCTGAAT
Organism: Bacteroidota bacterium; assembly: GCA_003045825.1. GTDB lineage: Bacteria > Bacteroidota > Bacteroidia > Flavobacteriales > Schleiferiaceae > UBA10364. The sequence goes on along the minus strand of PZPA01000021.1, from coordinate 15,323 downwards.
GGCTTCACTCATGGAACAGAAAATAATACCTTTTTCACCGAGAGTTTTCTTAAAAGTGGTGGCTACAGAAACAGAATCTACAACCACATCCATGGCAACGCCTGATAGAAGTTTTTGCTCGTCTAGGCTTATTCCTAAACGTTCAAACGTGCGTAACAATTCTGGATCTACCTCATCGAGGCTGCCCAATTCCTTTTTCTGCTTTGGTGCACTGTAATATGAAACGGCCTGGAAATCTGGCTTGGTGTAGGTGACATTCGACCATTCCGGCTCTACCATCTCCAACCAAGTTTTGTAGGCGTCTAAACGCCAATCCAACATCCATTGGGGTTCGTTTTTCTTCTCACTGATCAATCGTATCACATCCTCATTGAGTCCAGGAGGCACCGTATCGCTCTCGATATCTGTGGTGAACCCGTACTTATAGTCGGTTGCGGTGATTTCATCTAGGATTTCGTCGCTCATAATAGGGGGTTAAACGGCGAAGCTTTCTCCACACCCGCAGGTGCGTGTCGCATTAGGGTTATTAAAACTGAATCCTTTTCCATTGAGGCCGCCACTGTATTCCAAAGTGGTGCCGATAAGGTAAAGGAGTGACTTTTTCTCTACCACAACTTTGACGCCGTTATCCTCATAGAGTTCTGCATTTTCCGGCATTTCTGGGGTAAAATCCATTTTATAGGAGAGCCCGGAACAACCGCCACTTTCCACGCCTACACTGATGTAGGTCTTGTCCAATTGCTTGCCTTCCTCCTGCATTAAAGCAGCAAGTTTTGACTTTGCAGTATTTGATACTTTTACCATATTATTTAGAAACATTCTAAAGATGCGCGACAAAGTTACGTAATACGCGGCTTTTTTCTTGTGTTCTCACCAATGAACACAATAACTTTGCTACATGTTCGATGAAAAAAACCCACAGCGTACGCCCATCAGTGATTTGGGCGAGTTTGGCCTCATAGGTCATTTAACGCAAGCCACTAAATTGAAACACGCCCATACCGCATTAGGAGTGGGTGATGATGCCGCACTTATAGACGTAGGTACGCACTACCAGGCGGTTTCTACCGATCTTCTCGTGGAAGGAGTTCACTTTGATTTGAGCTACATGCCGTTAAAACATTTGGGCTATAAAAGTGTGATTGTCAATCTCAGCGACATTTACGCGATGAATGGAACGCCGGAACACATCACTGTTGGTTTGGCTGTTTCAAACCGATTTCCTGTTGAAGCGTTGGAAGAAATTTACGAGGGTATTCATTTGGCTTGTGAACGGTACAATGTGGATTTAGTCGGTGGTGATACTACGGCATCGCAATCGGGATTGATGATTTCGGTAACGGCAGTGGGTCGGGTCGAAAAGGACCGAGTTGCGAAACGCAGCGGCGCAAAAAATAACGACCTCATCGTTGTAAGCGGTGATTTAGGAGGTGCCTACATGGGACTTCAAATTTTAGAACGCGAGAAGCAGGTCTACTTAGAGAATCCTGATATGCAGCCGGAATTGGGTGGACACGAATATATTTTGGAACGCCAATTAAAACCTGAAGCGCGCAAAGACATCATTGAAATCCTGAAAGCATTGGACATTCAGCCGACCTCAATGATTGATATTTCCGATGGACTCAGTTCGGAAACCATCCATTTGGCCAACGCAAGTGCGATGCAATACAACCTTTACGAGAGTAAAATTCCAATCGATCCTTCCATCTACGCGCTTTGTGAAGAGTTTAATTTGAACACCACAACAGTAGCATTGAACGGCGGTGAAGATTATGAACTACTCTTTACCGTACCGATCGAAGATCACGATAAGGTTAAGACAAACCCGAATCTTACTGTAGTTGGTTTTGTTAAGGAAGGAACGGGCGCAAATCTGATCACTCGCGACGATAAAGTCATTGCTTTAAAGGCGCAGGGATTCAATCACCACCAAGAATAGTCGTCGTATTTTAGTAAATGGGGCGCTAAATATCGCTCTTGACGGCCAAAACTTGAGTAGTCTGTGTCGCTTGGTACTTTCTTAGTAACCGTTTGATTATCAAAGGCAAAAAAAGGTAACTTACTAGTCCAAACCAACCTAGTTACCTTATCATGGAAGAAAAAATCTTCAACAACCTGTTGCGCGGGTATCCCTTCTATTTTCCTTTTTGGAGGGAACCGTTAGATGCGCAGTGCACTTTAGAAGCGGCCCTCAATGCTAAAAAAATCCAAGCTATACCTGGATTTCAGCATTGTACAGACGAACAAGCGGAGGTCATCTACAAAAGGGTGAAACACCTTTTTGAAGTGTACACTTCAGGCGATCGCTCACATGTACAATGGAATGAATCCAAACAAGTGGTACGTGCGTTTCCTAATTCTTACAGCGAAGTCATGGGAATCACTTCGCCGCAACGCAGCTGGTTGCCTAAACTTATTTAGTGCGCGTTGATTGGAAATACGCGGTCCCACTGATCGGATGAAAACCACGCTTGACGACCGTCACTGAGGCCTATATAAAACCAATCCTCTGTCGCCCGCACTAGGCGGCCGGCGCTTCCTTCGCTCAACAGTAAAATCCTTGTGCCATTGGCATCGGGTGCACTGTAGCCGTAACTGTTATTGCTGACCACAATAACCTTATCGCTCTGGGGCATGCTGGTTTGTGCGGTGAGTACGAGCACCAGCCCTATGCTGCTTAGGGCAAGTGGCGCACGCCAACTCCATGCCGGAGTTTTAAACTTCCGGAGCACGAGCAGGAGCAGAGCGGCTATTAAGAAAAGTCCAGCAAGCAAGCCCCAATGTTCAGGTGGAAGAATTTCTCTGAATTGTGATCCAATCCAGTGAAGCAATGGATCGTTCGGTGCGGGTAAGGCATCGGTAAGTCGCGTGTTGAGCCATTGAAGGTTATGAATGGTTTCCTCATTTCCAGGTTCAAACAAAAGAGACCGTTCAAACCACAATCGTGCCTCTCCGAACTCACCAAGTCTTGTGTAGCAATTCCCTATGTTGTAGTACAATGCCGGGTCGGAATGACCTTGTTCGGCTAAGGATTCAAAAAGTGTGCGTGCCGACTCAAATTGGCCGTCGGCATACAATGTGCTGGCACTATCACTTAACGTGTTTACAGTTGCTCCCATAGTGCATTAAATTCGTTCAACCATTCGTCATTCGAGACCATCGTGTTCGGCGCATAAAGTGCCAATTGTAACTGTTCAACTAGTGCATTTATCCTACCGCCTGAGGCAGTACCAAAGGCTTCGTTTAAAACGGTCAAACTGATGTTTTCTTTGGCAATTCCTTTGCGGACCAGCGCTTCTTCGAGGGCGTTTAACATTTTACCGACCGCCTCGGGGTCGTTCGTTTTCCATGCCGTATTGATTGCTTTTTTCATCGCAGCATGCATCGCTTCTGGAGATGCGCTCCTTGACTTTATAGAAACGAGCTGAAGCAACCATCCCAATACTATACCGCCCAGTAACACCCAAATCCAAAGCAGTGATTTCCCGTGTTCTGTATTGCTCTCATCCACTTCTTGTAGGTACCGGATGTCGTTATCTATAGTATTGACTTCCCGTTGAATTTTTGGCGAGGTACCGTCATTGTTAGGCTCGGCCTCTACTAATGCATCGCCAGTTACGGTAAGGGTGGTTTCTTCGAGCGTAATGGTTTCGTAAGCCTCTTTTTTCGTGTTAAAAAAGGTCCATTCCATCTGAGGCAGGATGAATTGACCTTTAAACTGAGGCACCAACAAATATTCAAATTCCTTAAACCCACGAACTCCCCGTTCGCTGTAGCGAATCTTTTCATTGAATTTTGGATCATAAAGGTCGAAGCCCTGCGGCGGAATCAACTCAGGGACACTGATTGTATTGAAATTCCCTGCGCCCTCAATGCGCAGTTTTAGCGTAATGGATTCGTCTCCGTTGACCGAAGTCCGGCTTACTTCACGAACCAATTTCAATTCACCCACAGCCCCCGAAAATCCGCTGGGTTGTGGGGTAGGAAGTGGTTTGATTTTCACTGCTGGAATTTTGGCGGTGGCAACTTCTTGTTCCCAGCGCATAAGTGGCATGTTAAAGAAATCTCGTTGGCCGGTTGGCTTCTGAACGGTGCCCGTGATCTTGAGTTCTTGACCGCCTAATGTTCCTGGTTTGTTGGGTATGATTAATCGTTTGTCAAAGTCTAAAACAGTTGCAATTTTACCTCCTATGCGTTCTCTTCTAGACTGCTGTTCAAACTCTAATTGTTGTTGCAATACGTTTTCAAAATTGGGCGCTTGAAGCATATTTAAATCCCGGACCTGCTCAAAGAGTGTAGCGGAAAACAATAAAACGATGGGTTCACCAACATAGACGGCCTTTTTTGAACTCAATATTTCAACTTCAAAGCCTGCGGATTTTGGGACCGATTGTGAGCGTTCCTTTCTCACACCTGCCTTAACCTCAATAGTTAACCTATTGCTCTGAAATTCCTTGCCTTTTATTTTGAGCGTGGCCGGGTCAATGGTAAAGGTTCCTTCTTCTTGTGCAACCAACTGGTAGGTAAGCTCCCGTGAGAAACTCATTGACCCATTGATGATTTGTGTCTGTTGCGAACTGTACGGGCCGCTGACCACAATAAAGTGCTCAAAACTGGGTGGAATGAGGTCGCCGCCACGTGCGTTGCAACTGAAGGTAACCCGAAACGGTTCGTCCAGGCCGACCGAAGTCCTAGAACTCCGCGCGGTCAGCTGTACTTCTTGGGCGACGAGGCTCGTTGCCAGAAATATAAAGGCCCAAAGCCAATGGTATTTACCAATCTTTTTCTCCACTCTTTTTCTTTCCTTTCGCTTTTTTAGCGGTCATTTTTTCTGCCGTTTTCTCTTCCGCACGTTGTACCGCTTCCAGCAAACCTTTGATCTGCTCTGGGGTCATCTTAGCCTTAGCTTCACCACCCTCTTTCGGCTCATTTTTTTCACTACCACCGTCTTCATCCTTCGGTTCGCCTTGGTCGTTTTGTTGCTCGTCTTGCGGGTCACCCTGATCGCTCTCGCCTTGTTGGTCGTCTTGTGGTTCGTCCTTCTTACTTTCGTCGTCCTCAGGGTTCTCTTCCTGCTTTTGGTCTTGATCGTTTTTAGGATCTTCTTTATCCTCTTTCTCTTCTTGTTCCTGGTCTTGCTCCTCCTCCTGCTCCTCCTGGTTTTCCTGCTGCTGTTGCTGTTGTTTTAGTTTTTCCAAAGCGCGATTGAGGTTATACATTGCATCGTTTTGCAATGGATTTTTACGCAAGCTTTCTGCATAGGCACCCACAGCTTCTTGGTATTTTTCAGCAGCCATGAAGGCGTTACCAGCATTGTACAACGCATTACTTTTCGTCCCAGGGTCTTCGGTATTTTGGGCCGATTTTAACAATACACTTGCCGCCTGCTCTGCTTCGCCCGCCGCCATTAAAGTACTGCCTAAATTGTACAATGGCTCGAAGGCATCTGGTTCAGCGGTAGCGGCTTCTGCAAAGGCTTGCGCAGCACCACTGAGATCACCTCCTTCAAATTTCTCATTTCCCTCTCGTATACGCTTCCCGTAATCGTGTTTAGTCCAATCTTCTGTATTTCCCACCACCAAGCTATCTGCCTCCTGTGCATGCATTGCGGGACTATATACCAGAACGAAAACAACCAACAAGCTTGCTTTCACGCGCCTTCCCGTGTGCGCGGGTAGCAAAAGATAGAGTGCTAGAAAGAATAGCGCAGGGAACAGGAACCATTGGAATTGGCTCTCGTAATTTAATGCGACCTCCTCATTGATATCAGCCTTATCTCCACCCGCAATAAAATCCTGGATGGCCTTTAAAGTTGATTCAGTATTGTTTCCATCTATGACTGTTGCATCCAACGAACTTCCAATACTGCTGAGTTTTTCTATATCGCGTTTGGTGATGACGACCTCCCCGTTTTTATCCTTCTTGAAAGTTGTGCCGCGGGAAGTGCGGCTTATGGGGATGGGGCCACCAGAGGTGGTGCCGAGGGCAACGAGCATGGTTTGAACAGGCAGTGCGGGGTCCGCACTGCCCGCGGTCAAATCTTCATGATCTTCTCCGTCCGTAAGTACGATAACGAACCGTCCGGCAGGAGAGGCGGGATTGAAATAATCGGTGGCATACGCTAATGCGGCTGCGAGGTTCGTTCCTTGCGACGGCACGGCATCTGGACTTGCGGCACGTAAGGCCATTTTCGCGGCGGCATAATCCGTAGTAATAGGAAGGGCGGGGTAGGCGCTGCCGGCATAGGCGATGATGCCCACGCGGTCGCCGCCTAATTGGTCCACAGTTCTGGAAATAAGGAGCTTGGCTTTTTCTAAACGCGAAGGCGTAAGGTCTTCTGCGAGCATGGAGCGGCTAACATCGAGCGCAAATACTACATCGGCACCTTGGCGCTTTACTTGCGTCGTCTGTCCGCTCATTTGCAGGTTCGCCAAACTGATGCATAGGAAGGCCACTGCCACTGCCAAGAAGGTATAACGGGTATAAAAACGCGCTTTACTCAAAGCTGCTGAAGCGTGTTGTGAACGGTCACTTAAACCTAATATGCGCCAGACTTTGTGACGCCAGCGCTGGAAGAATACGGCTGAAATTATCACCACTAGAAGCAGGAGCGGTGCGGCATAGAGCCATTCAGTATGTTGCCATTTAAACTCCATTAGAAGGCGGTTTTTAAAAGCACAAAATTCAACAATAACTCAAGCGCAATACAGGCTAAGGCCAAATAGAGAAATATGGAGAAGTGTTCGGTGTAGCGGTAAAATTCAAAGCCTTCAATCTCGCTTTTTTCCAACTGATCAATACTGTTGTAAATCTGCGCCAAGCGCTCGTTATCGGTGGCACGGAAGTATTGTCCTCCAGTGATATCAGCAATACGCTTGAGTAAGTCCTCGTCAATAGTTACGGGTCTGGGTTGGTAAATTAAATTCCCTCGCGGGTCTTTCATGACAGGTGTTGAGGCCATTCCATTGGTTCCCAGCCCTATGGTGTAGACTTTGATGTTTAGACTGGCGGCTAATTCAGCGGCTTGCACCGGATCTACCAATCCGCCGTTGTTCTCACCATCGGTGAGTAGGATAATGACTTTGCTCTTTGCGGTGCTCTCCACCAATCGGTTCACTGCGGTACTTAATCCCATACCAATAGCTGTACCTCCTTCAAGCATTTCATGATGAAGAGTGCTTATTTGTTGGCTGAGCAAACTTTGATCCGTTGTTAATGGTACAGGGCTGTACGCTTCTCCTGCATAAATGACAAGACCAAGGCGGTCCATAGTACGTTGCGCTACAAAATCTGTCGCAACCGTTTTAAGGGCCTCTAAACGATTGGGCTTAAGATCGCGTGCCAGCATGGAGGTACTTATATCCAGCGCCATCATTAGGTCAATTCCCAGATTTTGGCTAGGCTGCTGAAACATTTGACTGCTTTGTGGGCGTGCTAATGCGGTGAAAACAAAGGCCAATGCCAACCAACTGAGTCCGCTGCTTGCTGCGCGAACGGTGCCCAGAGAACTGGCCGGCAGCTGCTGGTTAGAGCTGAAGGTGTAGGCATTGAAGCGGCTTCTGCGCCTGAGGTAGAGTCCTATCCAACCCAGCGGGAGGACAAGCAGACCCAAGAGCCATAGCGGTTGTGCAAAATCCCAATTAAACATCTTGCACTGGTTTAAAATCCATAATGAGCGCGGTTGCTTTGTCTAGACAATCGCGGTGTACCGCAACGTCCCAGCTTCCCTTCGCGAATTTCACATAGTCCGCTCTTGTTAAGATGAACTGGTAGGATTCAATCTGCGACGCAGTCCATTTTTGATCGAGCATAAGCACGCTTTCCGAAGTCGTTTGCTCCGCCAAAGGCAGGCCTGTACGGTGGGTTAAATAAGTGCGGACGACGTCGCCTAATGCCACATAAAATCCTTTCATATCACGTTCCCACAAGGCATCAGCGCGAAGGGCTTTGATAGCCTGCATCGCCTCTTGGTAATAATCTCGTTCCGGTTCCGGCGCCGCCACTGGCTGCTCTTGAGGTTTTTTAGCATAGCGCCAAACAAGGTAACCGATCAATAAAAGTGCAACACCCGCCGCGATCCAGTACCAATATGCTTCGAGCCACCAAACAAAATTAAAGGGGACTGCCGCTAATGGACGTGCCGCTTCCTTTTCTAGGCCTTCTTCTTGGGGTAAGAATCGAGCTTGCACTGTATCGGGAGGAACCGTATAGACGCCATTAGGACTTACAGCGGAAAGCGCCGGTAGCACCAATGCGCCCGTATCCATAATGAGGTAGGTCAGGGTTGCCGTGCGGACAAAATCCGTGGAGTCGAACGTTGTCGAAACCAATAGAAAAGCACTGGTGCTGTCCGGAGGCAAAAGTTCCCAGCCATTTTCAGCGGGCCATTCTACTTTTTGTACGATTAAACCGCCCACGATTTGTGCGTTGGTATCCAATCGTGCATTCAGTATGGTGGGATCGGACTTTACGTTTTCTTGCGCGAATGCATTACTCAAACAAAGGAAACTGAGAAGTATTAGCAACAGTTGTCTCATCGCGCTTTGTTCTTTAAAAATTGAAGCAATGGCGGAACGAAATCTTGACGATCGTCCAGCGAGATGTAACCGGCTCCTGCGCTACGCGAGAAATTTTTAAGGAATTGGTTGTATTGTTCGTGTCTTTGAGCAAGTGCCTCCCGGAATTTATGCCCGTCTGAACGAACCCATTGTACCGCGCCAGTTTCAGAATCGGCTAAGGGTACGAGACCAATTTTAGGTAATGCCACTTCTTTATGGTTATAGGTATTCACGGCACACAAATCAAAACGCTTCGCTGCGATTTTAAAGTTGCGGTCCGGTGCACTGTCGAGGTAATCACTCAACACAAACACAATACTGTGTCGTTTTTGCACCTTTAGCAAATGCGCCAAAGCCATTTCTACATCTGTGCCTGCCGCAGTAGCTTCTGTTTCAAGAATGCTTTTGATGATGCGCATAACGTGGAGCTTCCCTTTTTTAGGCGGGATGACTTTCTCAACTTTTCCACTGAATAAAATGAGTCCAATTTTATCGTTGTTGCCCATCGCACTAAAGGCCAAAGTCGCAGCGATTTCAGTAATCATGTCGCGTTTGGAGCGCTCGTCCGTACCGAAATTGGTTGAACCACTGATGTCAATCACCAAGAAGAGCGTCAATTCGCGTTCCTCTTCAAAGACTTTGATGTACGGACTCCGTTTGCGAGCAGTAACGTTCCAATCAATGCTGCGTACGTCGTCGCCACTTTGGTACGGACGCACTTCTGCGAAGCTCATACCGCGTCCCTTAAATGAACTTTGGTATTCGCCAGAAAAGAGCTGGTCGCTCAAACGGCGTGTCTTGATTTCAATACGCCGAACTTTCTGCAAGAGTGCTACAGCATCCACGTTTTACGGTACCATTAAGGTGTTTAGAATTTCAGTAACGATGTTCTCTGTGCTCAATTCTTCCGCTTCCGCCTCATAAGTAAGGCCAATTCTATGGCGTAACACCGCAGGCGCAACTGCACGTACATCATCCGGCGTCACAAAGCCCCTGTGACGCAAGAAGGCGTGACATTTAGCTGCTTTTGCCAATGCGATAGAGCCGCGCGGTGAAGCACCAAAGCTGATCTTGTTGCGCAAGGCGCCTAGTTGATAATTTTGAGGTTCGCGAGTGGCGAAAACGATATCGAGAATGTAGTTTTCTATTTTTTCGTCCATGTAAATGCGCTCAATAAAACCTCGTGCCCGAACGATTTGCTCTAAACTAACAACGGCACTGAGCTTTTCCATGGCACCGCTCATTTGCTTGCGCATAATGTCGAGCTCATCCTCTTTAGTGGGGTAGCCCAACGTCACTTTCAAAAGGAATCGGTCCATTTGTGCTTCAGGAAGTGGATAGGTTCCTTCTTGCTCCACCGGATTTTGTGTAGCCATAACCAGGAACGGCTTTGGCAGCGGGTAACTTTCTTCTCCAATGGTCACCTGGCGTTCTTGCATCGCTTCGAGCAGCGCACTTTGAACCTTTGCCGGCGCCCGATTAATTTCATCCGCCAAGACGAAATTGCTAAAGATGGGTCCCTGTTTGGTGTCGAACGCGTGTTCTTTCATGTTGTAAATCTGCGTGCCTATGACATCCGACGGCAACAAATCGGGCGTAAACTGCACTCTAGAAAAACTTCCGCCCAAGGTTTTACTCAAACTATTTATGGCAAGCGTTTTTGCAAGTCCAGGTACCCCTTCAAGAAGGATGTGTCCGTTGGCGAGCAGCCCAATCAATAGGCCTTCTACCATGCCGTTCTGTCCTACAATGACCTTGCGTAATTCACTTTGAATGAGATCGATAATCGCGCTCTCATTTTTAATTTCTTCGTTTAATGCGACAATATCTGGTGCACCTTCCATAGGTTGTGTTTTTTAATGCGGTTCAAAAGAATAAAAAGCTGCTAAATACAGCCGTTAAAAGAGGGTTAAAATCGAGCGTCATTAGACTATTCGCTCAATTTCAATAATGTATCATCAACAATCCCGTAATACGTTCCGGCTACTTTGAGCGCGTGCTGTCCTGTAAAGGTTCCAAAAGCAGGTAAAACACAGATCCAGTCGTTCAAATAGAACGCCTTAATGCGCACGCGCGAACGACCTTTTCCGCGCAGAGCAACGCCGGGGTGTAGGTGGCCGCAAATGAGAAAAACCTCTTGTGCGAGTGCTGGAAAGTCGCGTTGTGCCGTGGTTTGTGAGAATGGCGTATTGGTATCAAAGTTAGCTCCCGGAGGCTCGTGTAAGAAATGTAGTTTTTCTAAGGTCCATTCCGGTACTATGGCGAGTTGTTGCCATTCGGGCAAGTCAAAATCGTGGTTGCCTTTGACCAGAACGAAAGTATGGCCGTCGTAGGCATCTAAGAGGGTTTTCAGCGATTGGGTTTCTTTGTTTTGAAGGCCGTGAAAAACGTCGCCTAAGAATACTACCGTAGCTTGTGGATGCGCTTCAAAGGCACGGGCCAATTGCTTCAAGTTTTGTTCATGTAGCCCTTGTGGAGTGGCAATTCCAGCTTTTCTAAACACGCCGGATTTCCCCAGATGTACATCTGCAATAAGTAAGGTATTGTGTTCAGGTAAAAATGCAGAACCGTCGCTGTTCAGGCGAAGGAGTGAGCCACCGAAGTGTACCTCTGTTGTTTGCATCCTTACTTAAAAACGCTGCGTTGGAAAACAAATAGCAATCCCACCCCGGTGGAAATAGAGACATCTGCGATGTTGAAGATGGGACGGAAAAAAGTGAAGAATTGGCCGCCCCAGATAGGGAACCATTGCGGCAGTTCACCGGCATACAAGGGGAAGTATAGCATATCTACAACACGACCCTGAAGTATTGGAGCATACCCGCCGGATTCCGGAAGAAATGTAGCTACTTTTCCTAGAGAATCGGAGAAGATCGCACCATAATAAAGAGAGTCTAATACGTTGCCTATGGCGCCAGCAAGGATGAGGCTGATGCCCCAAGTCGCCACATTTGTCGCGCCACTTTTAATGGTATTTCGCAACCACCAAATGATTCCACCTATGGCGATAATTCTGAAAATAGTCAGTGCTAGTTTTCCAGCAACACCGCCCCATTCAAGCCCAAAGGCCATGCCTGGATTTTCTGTAAAATGAATGTAAAACCAGGAGGTGATTTCGTGACTTTGCCCCAAGTACATGGTGGACTTCACCCACAATTTGGTCGCTTGATCAACAAAGAGCACCCCTAAGACTATGAGTAATGCTTTTCTCAACGCTGGTTAAGTTTCGCTTCCATGCTTAGGGTGGCATGCGGAACCAACTTTAGTCGTTCTGCATCTATCAGCTTACCCGTAACACGACAAATGCCGTAGGTTTTATTTTCGATACGAACCAACGCGTTTTTTAAGTCGCGAATGAATTTTTCTTGACGCGTAGCGAGCTGTGAATTGCGCTCATTACTCATTACAGAAGAACCTTCCTCAAACGATTTGAATTGTGGCGAGGTGTCGTCTGTGCCGTTGTTTTTATCGTTAGCAAATTGCTCACGTAGAAGGTCTAAATCTTGCTCAGCCTTCTCGATTTTTTTTACAATGATTGCTTTAAACTCGGCGAGTTCTGCATCACTGTATTTTGTTTTATTTTCTTCAGCCATAGTTTCTTACGTTTAAAATGTTAGGCCTTCGGGTTTAAGAGGGATCGAAAATAAACTATTTCTTGAAAATAGAAACATTAATTTTTTCACCTTCAATTTCAACGCTTTCACCTGCATTACTGCCAAAGGTGACGTTATCCGCAAGTACCTCGTCTTTAATATACATCATAAATGGTTCAATGCCTAAACGAAGGGAATCGGATCCTTCAATACGCACCTCAATTCTATCGGTCACCTCTAGTCCGCTAGATTTTCTCAAATTCTGTAGGCGATTCACCATTTCACGTGCCAAACCTTCGTTCCGCAATTCATCGGTGAGTGCGGCATCGAGAGCAACGGTCAATCCATCACCAGTAGCAACCAACATGCCGGGTATGTCTTCGGTAACTACTTCGGCATCAATCAAATCAACGCGCACTGTTTGGCCTTGATCTTCGAATTCCACAAAACCTTGGGTTTCAAAGGCATCAACCGCGGATGGGTCCATCGCTTGAAAATACGTCTTCACGGCCTTCATGTGCCGTCCCACCTTTGGGCCTAGCGCTTTAAAATTAGGCTTCACCTTTTTTACAAATACACCAGCATCCGGGGTGATGACCTCAAGCGCTTTTACATTCACCTCTGCGAGCAGGATGGATTGAATGCTTTCGAGCAAGTCTTTATCGCCATCATTAAGTGCCGGTACCAAAACTCGAGCAAGCGGCTGCCGTACTTTAATATTCTCCTTCTTACGAATAGAGAGGACCATGGAAGTTAATTGGCGGGCAAGATTAATTTTCTTCTCTAATGGTGCATTAATTGTTGGTGCGTCTACAGTAGGGAAGTTGGTGAGGTGAACGCTAGTTTCTCCTGATTTTGCCACTCCTGCATAGAGGTCAGTATACAATTGGTCCGCATAGAAAGGTGCCAGCGGCGCCATTAATCTACTTAACGTTTCCAAACAGGTCCAAAGCGTCTGATAGGCACTAATCTTATCCGACTCATAAGCCCCTTTCCAGAAACGGCGACGGCCTAAACGAACGTACCAATTCGAGAGTTTCTCCGTAGTAAATTCTTGTATGGGACGGAACGCACGAGTCGGTTCAAAAGCCTCCATACCGTCTTCCACTTTTGCAATGAGGCTGTGGAGTTCTGATAAAATCCATTGGTCCATTTCTGGACGCTCTTTCAGTGGAATTTCCGCTTCTTCATAGCAGAAACCATCCACATTCGCATAAAGCGCGAAGAATGCATACGTATTGTGCAAGGTGCCAAAGAACTTTCTGCGTACTTCCTGCAGGCCTTCCATATCGAAGCGGAGGTTGTCCCAAGGCGCAGCATTCGTCAATAAGTACCAGCGCAACGCATCTGCACCATATTCATCCATTGTGGTGAATGGATCTACCGCATTGCCCAAACGCTTAGACATCTTCATTCCGTTCTTGTCCAAGACAAGCCCGTTGGAGATGACATTCTTAAAGGCAACGCTTTCAAAGACCATGGATGAAATGGCATGTAGGGTAAAGAACCAGCCCCGGGTTTGGTCAACCCCTTCTGCGATGAAATTTGCAGGGAAGGCTCCACCGCCCTCCACTTTATCTTTATTCTCAAAAGGATAATGCCATTGTGCATACGGCATCGAGCCACTATCAAACCACACGTCAATAAGATCACTTTCGCGCTTCATGGCCTTACCTGAAGGACTCACCAAAACAACGGTGTCCATGATGTGACGGTGCAAATCGATTTTTGCGTAGTTCTCGTCGCTCATATCTGCGGGATCAAAATCGCCCATTGGATTTGTGCGCATGAAACCAGCGGTAACGGCTTTTTCAATTTCAGCGTGCAATTCCGCAGCGCTTTCAATACAAATATGCTCGTCGCCTTCTTCTGTGCTCCAGATGGGTAATGGAATTCCCCAAAAACGCGAACGGCTAAGGTTCCAATCGTTAAGGTTTTCCAACCAATTCCCAAAGCGCCCTGTTCCCGTCGAAGCCGGTTTCCAATTGATCGTCTTATTTAACGCAATCATTTGGTCCTTTTTCTCCGTCGACTTAATGAACCAGCTGTCTAGCGGATAATACAACACGGGTTTGTCCGTACGCCAACAATGTGGATAGCTGTGTTCGTACTTTTCAATTTTGAACGCCTTGTTCTCTAGTTTTAATTTCAGAGCGATGCGCTCATCCACGCTGAGGTAGGCTTTTAATTCAGGAATGATAGGTTTCAACAGCATTTGCTGCTTCGCCAGTTCTGCCTCTTTTTCCTCGTCGGTAAGGTATTCCGCTTTGATGTATTCTTCACCGAATCCAAACATAGGGTCGGCCAATTCTGGGCGGAATTTCCCTCTTAAATCTACCAACGGAACTAGATTGCCTTGCTCGTCTTTTACCAACAAAGGAGGTACGCCGGCATCGGCTGCAACTTTTGCATCGTCCGCACCGAAAGTAGGCGCTGTGTGTACGATTCCTGTTCCATCTTCAGTAGTTACAAAATCACCAGGAATGACGCGGAAGGCTTCTTCGGGGCGCTCGTCTGGTAAAGCATAAGGCAATAGTTGCTCGTATTTCAATCCGACCAAATCCGTTCCTAAAACGGTTTTTTCGATGTGGTAAGGAATTTTCTTTGCACCTGCTTCGTAGGTCGAAATATCTCCTTCTACGAACTTTTTGCCAAAGAGTTTTCCCAAAAGTGGCGTGGCCGCAATGATGCTTACCGGCTCGTAGGTGTATTGGTTAAACGTATGAACTAAGCTGTATTCGATTTTAGGCCCTACGGTTAAAGCTGTATTTGACGGCAATGTCCACGGTGTGGTCGTCCAGGCAAGGAAGTGTACTGTGGCAGCACCAAAGAGCGCTTCACTTTGCCCGTTATTTATCATTTTGAATTGAGCGACGACCGTATTGTCTTTGACATTCTGGTAACAACCCGGTTGGTTCAGCTCGTGCGAACTCAATCCCGTGCCCGCTTTCGGTGAATACGGCTGAATGGTATATCCCTTGTAGATCAACCCTTTTTTATAGAGTTGAGCAAGTAGCCACCACACACTTTCCATGTACTTTGGCTCATAGGTAACATAGGGTTTATCCATATCTACCCAATAGCCCATTTGGTCAGTCAAGTCCTTCCAAATACCGGTATAACGCATGACCGCGGTGCGGCACGCATCGTTGTATTCTTCAATAGTGAT
>PZPA01000085.1 GCA_003045825.1 Bacteroidota bacterium | reverse complement strand
GCCGGGGTCGAACCGGCACGGACATTACTGTCCACAGGATTTTAAGTCCGGCGTGTCTACCAATTCCACCACCGGGGCTCCAACAAAAAACCCTCCCGTGCAGGAGGGTCTTCGAGCGAAAGACGGGATTCGAACCCGCGACCCCGACCTTGGCAAGGTCGTGCTCTACCAGCTGAGCTACTTTCGCGTTCGGGACGGCAAATATACAGCAGTAATTATTACTTGCAATATTGCCTGCTATTTTTTCGAAACTTTTTCTTTTAGGGTGTGGAGAAGCATCAAAGCCTCTATCGGCTTGAGTTCATCTAAATTTAACCCAATGAGTTCATCTGCAACCTCTTCAAGTTCTGGGCGGTCCATAGAGAAGAAGTTCAGTTGGCCACTTTCCGCAACACCTTCGGGCTGATTTTCAGAAGATCGCTGTGCTTCCAAAGCGCCTAAAACTTGTGAAGCGCGGTGTACAACATACCCAGGGATGCCTGCTAACTTAGCTACATGCAAACCAAAGGAATGCGCGGTGCCACCGGGCTTCAACTGACGTGTAAATACAATGGTGTCTTTGTGCTCTTCTGCAGCAACATGGTAATTGCGCACCTTGGAAAAATCCCGCGCCATTTCATTGAGCTCGTGGTAATGGGTCGCAAAAAGCACCAATGGCTTTGCCGGATGCTGGTGTAAAAACTCGGCGATTCCCCACGCTATGCTGACGCCATCAAACGTAGAGGTTCCCCGGCCAATTTCATCCAAAATAACCAGGCTCCTTGGGCTGATGTTGTTCAAAATAGTGGCGGTTTCATTCATCTCGACCATGAATGTACTTTCTCCCTTACTCAGGTTGTCAGAGGCACCCACGCGAACAAACAGCCGATCCATGATGGGCAATCGGGCAGACTTCGCGGGAACAAAAGCGCCCATTTGTGCAAGAATTTGAACCAATGCCGTTTGACGCAAGAGCGCACTCTTACCGCTCATGTTGGGACCGGTTATCATGGCAATGGCAGTGGCTTCGGCATCCATTTCTATGGAATTCGCAATATACGGTTGACCCTCCGGCAAGACCTGCTCAATGACCGGATGGCGTCCTTTTGAAATTTCCAACTTCTGGTCTTCGGTAAATGTGGGGCGAACGTAATCGTATTTCAATGCTACTTCAGAAAATCCGAGCAGCACATCCAATGTCGCTACCCAACGTGC
This sequence comes from Bacteroidota bacterium, assembly GCA_003045825.1. GTDB lineage: Bacteria > Bacteroidota > Bacteroidia > Flavobacteriales > Schleiferiaceae > UBA10364. The sequence goes on along the minus strand of PZPA01000085.1, from coordinate 5,274 downwards.
ACTGTGCAATAACGTGGAAACTTGCCCCGCAACCTGTGCTACTAAAGCCTCAAACAGCCGCGTTTCTATGGCTTTTATTTTTTCTTCAGCACCCAACACCTCGACTTCGAATTTCTTCAATTCATCGGTGATGTAGCGCTCTGCATTGACCAACGTCTGCTTGCGGTGCCACTCTTCTGGGACCTTGTCTTTATGTGAATTGCGTACTTCTAGGTAATACCCAAAGACGTTATTAAAGGCCAATTTTAACGACGGGATACCGGCGGCTTCTGCTTCCCGAGCACGAATGGCTTCAAGCGTGCCGGTTGCATCATTCAACAACCCGCGTAATCGGGTCAATTCTTCATCGTAACTACTGCGGATACTTTCGCCTTTGCCGATAATCACAACAGGATCTTCGACCAAAGCCTCGCGCAATGTATCGCGCAGTTCGGGCACCAAGGCGGGTGCTTGTTCCGGCACATCGAGAACATTCGATTGCACCAAGGTCCAAACCTCAGCGACGGTGTCCAGTGCTAGGCGTAATCGGGCCAATTCTTTAGGTGAAATACGTCCTGTTGAAACGCGACTGCACAAACGCTCCATATCAGGAAGTCCATGGAGTACAGCGCGCAACTGCTCGCGAACTTCAGGCATTTCCAGCAGCTGACTGACAGCCTCGTGGCGGGCAGTGATTTGATCTATACTCAAGAGCGGAAGACTCATCCAAGTCCGCAATAATCGGCCACCCATAGGTGTACCGGTCTGATCAATAATATCTAAGGTGCTTACTCCACCGGGACTGCTCGGATAGAACAGTTCTAGGTTCTGCACCGTAAAGCCGTCCAACCACATAAAATCCTCCAACGACACTCGAGAAAGCGTGGTGATGTGGTTTAGATTTGCCATTTCAGAGCGCTTGAGGTGGTGAAGAATTGCACCAGCAGCAACCGCTCCTGCATCGCCTTGAGCAAGGCCATATCCAGCCAGCCCTTGCGTCTTAAAATGAGCGGTGAGTTGTTCCGCGGTATAATTAGTTTCCCAAGCCCAAGCATCAACACCAAACAAATAATAATCGCGGTCCAACGCTAAGCGTAAGTCCCTTGGCATATCTTTCGGGTGAATCACTTCTTTAGGCGCATAGGTGCTCAATGCATTCAAAATGGCTTGTTCGGTGCCCTGCGCGTAATGAAAAGTCCCTGTTGAAACATCTACGATAGAAAGCCCCCATTGCCCTTTCGAAGGCGGGTATAATGCCGCAAGGTAATTGTGCTCTTTACCGCTGAGTAGATCGTTATTTAGGTTGATTCCAGGCGTTATCATGTCCGTCACCCCTCTTTTGACCAGACCCTTTACCGTTTTGGGATCTTCAAGCTGGTCCACAATGGCAACGCGGTGACCGCCTTTGACCAATTTTGGCAAATACGTCTGCAATGCATGGTGTGGAAAACCTGCCAACGCCACTTCTGAAGCCGATCCATTGGAGCGTTTTGTGAGAATAATGTCCAAGGTTTTTGACGCTTTTTCGGCATCGCTACCAAAAGTCTCATAGAAGTCACCCACGCGAAATAGCAACATCGCTTCTGGATGTTTCGCTTTAATTTCATCGTATTGACGCATCATTGGCGTCTGCTTCTTTGCCGGTTTTTTGGCCATTTACCCTTACTTTGTATTCTCGTTCCAACGCAACTGTCGGAACTTCAAATGTAAGGGCTTCCGAGCGATGAGAAAACTTAGAAACAGTGAATTGGGCCGATTATCTCCCGAAGACTACAAAAAAGCGGAAAAAACACCGCTTGTCATTGTCAGCGATAATATACGCTCCATGCACAACATCGGCAGTCTTTTTCGCACTGCTGACTGCTTTCGAGTAGCGCACATTCACCTCTGCGGACTTAGCCCCATTCCCGGTCACCCAGAGATCGAAAAAACTGCGCTCGGTGCGACGGAAAGTGTGCCGTGGACGCAACATGAAAACACACTGAGCTGCCTAAAGCAATTAAAGTCAGAAGGGTACCGTATCGCAGCCCTTGAGCAAGCTGAAAATAGTATCGACTTAAGAAACTATGCACCGGAAGCACCTACTGCCCTGGTCTTAGGCCACGAGGTGATTGGCGTTGCGCAGGACGTTGTAGATGCCTGCGACGATGTGGTTGAAATCATCCAATTTGGCACCAAACACAGCCTCAATGTCAGCGTTAGTGCCGGATTGGCCATCTTCGATCTACATCGAAAATTAACTAAATAAGTTTACGGGGTACGGCCATATCTGGACAAACTTCAAGCAGCGCCGATACCGACTGGCCTAAAATGGGATGGATCCAATCTGGATGAACCTCTTGAAGCGGCAGAAGCGTAAATCTGCGCAAATGCATGCGCGGATGGGGCAGCTCAAGTAGCGCCGTATGCTGTACAAGTCTGTCGATAGAGAGTATATCAATATCAATTAATCGGTCTGCATAGCCTTCAGCCAAACGTTCGCGACCCAACTCCTGCTCCACCGCCAACAACCCCTGCATCAACAACTCCGGTTCAATCGCCGTATGCAGCAGCAGCACTTGGTTCAAATAAGAAGCGGCACTTTCATAACCCCAAGCGGGGCTCTCGTAGAACGAACTGGTAGTGCCTATTTTCCCAAATCGGCCAATAGATTCGATGGCTTTGGCAAGGTTTTCACGCTTATCACCTAAATTCGTTCCCAATAAGATCAATACCTCCTTCATGAAATCTTTTTTCAGCACAGTACTCGCCGTTCTAACGGCACTCATCGCCTCCGTATTATTTTTGTTCGGCTTGCTCGTTGTAGCTAGCGTAACGAGCGAAAGTCCCGTGCCAAAGGTAGCAGAGAACACGCTATTGCGCATCAAACTTTCAGGAAGCTTGGAGGAACGAGCCATCGAAGATCCGTTGAACGGTTTAAACGCCGTTTTGCTGGGGATGGACGCCCCAGAAGCCTTAGGACTGAATCAACTTCGGGAAGGTTTAGCCTATGCCGCAGAAGACGATCGCATTCAGGGCATTCTCCTTGATCAAGGTGCTTTTGGAGCCGGTTATGGATTGCTCGAAGAGCTAACTGATCATTTGAATGCATTCAAAGCAGCCAACGGAAAACCCATTTATTCTTACGGCGAATACTACACGCAAAAAGGAGCTGCACTAAGTGCTTTGGCCGATTCTACTATCCTGCACCCAGGCGGCATCTTTGAATTGCGTGGTATTGGAACAACCAGCACCTATTACAAGACGTTTTTTGACAAATTCGGTATAGAGCCTCTTGTTGTACGCGGAACGGGAAACAAATTTAAAAGCGCCGTAGAGCCGTTCATCGCCAGCGAAATGAGCGATGAAAACCGTCTTCAATTGACCCACCTTATCACCCAGTTTTGGGACTTTATAGGGCTGAATTTTGAGGCCAAAGGCATTCAACGGGAAACCTTGGACGATGCCGCAGAGCGCTTTATTGGTATGGATGCAGATGCGACCCTGGAGGCCGGACTGGTGGATGCATTAGGGTATCGCGAGGACGTCATGAAGCACTTCAAAGAGCAATACGAACTGCTGAATTGGTCCGATTATGCTGCGCAACTCCCGGCCTCGCGCTCTAAAGACCGCATCGCCATTGTCTATGCTAACGGGTCTATTGGAAACGGGTCAGGTGACGAAACTACTATCGGTACAGAAAACATCGTCAAAGCGCTGCGCAAAGCAGAAAAAAACGACAAGGTTAAAGCCATTGTCCTGCGCGTGAACAGCCCCGGCGGAAGCGCTTTAACGTCTGACATTATTCACCACACCATCGAAAGCATCGAAAAACCGTTGATTGTGAGTCAAGGGAATTACGCAGCCTCCGGCGGTTACTACATCAGCTGTAACGCAGATGCCATATTCACGAACAGCACAACCATCACCGGTAGCATTGGAATTTTCATGAGCCTCTTCACCGCAGAAGAATTAATGACTCAAACCCTAGGCTTAGCAGTGGAGGAAGTACAAACGCACCCTATGGCGAACTTCCCAAACCTCGCGAAGCATCCAGACTCTGCCCAATACGCGATCCTCCAACGCATGATCGATCGCGGCTATGCTGATTTTACGGGTAAAGTCGCGCGTGGCCGTTCCATGGAAACGGACTACCTACTGCCGCTATGTGGCGGTCGCGTTTGGACCGGTAAAGATGCCGTGGACAATGCCCTTGCGGATTATGAAGGCGGAATGAACGAAGCACTAGCATACGCTGCAAAACAGGCTGGCATAGAATCGTATCAAACCTATGAATTGCCCGCAGTAGAACTAGGTATTGAAAAATATTTGAAGTCCTTCGGCGCCGTACGCTCGAAAGCTACTACACCGAATTTTCTTCAAAATGAAGCCCTCGAAGAACTGTGGTTTTTGGCCAAAAATCCAGGTATGCAGGCCCGACTTAACCCCATTTTCATGAACTTATGACGAAGGAGAAAAAAGCCACCGCTGAACGACTTTATTACGTTTTAGGAGCGCTATTTATAGCTGCCCTCATAACCTGTAACCTCATCGCGAATAAATTTATCAGCGTCGACCTGGGGTTCAAGGTCTTTACCATCAGCGCTGGCGTTTTGCCCTATCCATTAACCTTTTTGATTACAGACATTCTGAGTGAGCTGTATGGACAAAAAAGAACCACTCAAGTAGTATTATCTGGCTTGGTAGCCAGCATTTTCGTATTGTTTGTTTTGTGGCTAGGCGCCCAATTCCCAGCCATAAGTTCCTCACCGGTTTCAGACGAAACCTATGACAACGTTTTTCAAAATGCTTGGCGCGTCATTGCGGCTTCCATGTTTGCCTACCTCGCAGCTCAGTTGATTGATGTTCGACTGTTTCACTTTTGGAAAAAAATCACCGGTGGAAAAATGCTCTGGGTCCGCAATAATTTTTCCACCCTCGCGAGCCAATTAGTGGATACCACACTTGTCGTCTTTGTACTGTTTGTCGGCACCCTACCCTTCGGCACAATGGCAGACTACATCTGGGACGGCTGGCTGTTTAAAGCAACCGCAGCAGCCTTCGATACCGTATTGATCTACGCCTTTATGTGGTGGGCACGCCGTTATTTTAAACTGGGTCTGGGCGAAGAGATAGAACTGTAATTAGCGAATTTCGAGATCTACACGATGGCCGTGATGCGCTCGAACATTGAATACGCCATTTTCAAGCATTAAATATTGACCGCGAATACCCAATAATTTCCCAGAGAAGGAGTCGCCCTTTTCTTTAAAACTTAGGCTCTTAATTTTAAGCAATTGTTCTGCGATCGGGTAG
>PZPA01000084.1 GCA_003045825.1 Bacteroidota bacterium | reverse complement strand
ACACCTGCGGCTTTACCCTGAATAGCGTTTTCAAAAGAAGGTGTGGGAATGTCAGTGAGCTCCTTTGACTTCAGACTGACTACGGAACCAGTAAGGTCGCGCTTACGCGCTACACCGTAACCTACAACCACCACTTCGTTGAGCTGCGTTTGTGATGGCTTCATCGCCACATTCACCACCTTATTACCTTGAACAGAAACAGATTTAGTTATGGGCTCGTAGCCGATAAAACTGTACGTAATGTTGTACGTCCCTTTGGGTAGATTGAGGGTATATTGACCGTTATAATCGGTCATTGTTCCGCTTTGATTCTCTACGGCAACGACGACTGAAGGCAAGGCTTCATTGTATTCGTCTACTACAGTACCAGTAACCGTCTGTGCTACGATGGACTGGGCGAAGAAGAAACTAAAACAGAAGAGTAAAAAACGAGAGGTGCTTTTCATCTGCTTACGCTTATTTAGTTATAAAGTCAAATGTACACTTTAAGCGCCTTCAAGTAAAGCCTGCAGCTTGGACCCATTAACAAAATACGCCCAATATTTATCCTAAATCTGTAGCAGGATGAAGAAAAATGAGGAATTATACCTTGATTCGGTACAAACGAGCGGGCTTATGAAGTACGTTGTCCTGTTTTTCATCGGTCGCTTCAACAAGCTTGTCTCGAACAACCTTTTTACGGAAATTTCTTTTATCTAATTCCTCTTGGGTAATGGCTTGATGCAACTGCTGCAATTGGTTTAATGTGAACTTTCGGGGAAGCAGTTCATAGCCGCTTTTGTTCAACTCAAAGTGACGCTGAAGTTTCCATAGCGCGACTTCTACAATCTCATTGTGGTCAAAAGCTAATTCTGGAACATCTTGAATATCCCACCACAACGCCTCTCCTGCAAAACTTGCTGGATTAGGCACGAAGTCGTCCATCTTCACTAAGGCATAATAGGCCGTGGTAATTACACGCTCCGAAGGGTTCTTCCGGTACAATTCCAGCCATTTTCTATCCTTAGAGTCGTTAACGCGCCCCGGGTCGCCAAAAGTGTGGCACTGCTTTAACGTGACATTTCTTAAACTTGCCAATTCATATAATACTCGATCAGCGGCATCGTCTAAACTTTCGTTTTTTAGAATTAAATCTCCGGGCAGACGTTTTCTCAACATCCCTTGGCCAATATCTTTCTCTTCAATCAATAAGACATTGAGTTTTTCGCCATCAAAACCGAAGATAACGCAGTCTACACTGATGTTAGAGTTTAGTTCAAATTGCTGTGACATAGCGGCGTATGCTTGTGTTTAGGTAAAAAGTGCATCCCTTAAATATAAGGAGAATAATTTATTAAGTGTAACATTTACACTTAGTTGTTATCTTTGTGGCTATGTCAATAGAAATTAACAACATCGCAGTTCTTACTTCCGGGGGTGATGCTCCTGGGATGAATGCCGCCATTCGTGCGGTAACGAGAACCGCTTTATACTACGGTAAAAAGGTTTTTGGCGTCTACCGCGGTTACGAAGGCATGATTGAAAATGATATTGTTGAGCTCAATACCACTAGCGTTAAACACATTCTTGCCCTTGGCGGAACCTTCTTGAAAAGTGCGCGATCTCAGGAATTTAGGACGCCTGAAGGTCGTGCTAAGGCGGCAAAAAATCTTAAGGATAGAAACATAGATGCGCTTGTAGTTATTGGTGGTGACGGATCGTTTACCGGTGCCCTAAAACTCGCAGAAGAGCACGGAATTAAAGTGATCGGAGTACCCGGTACCATCGATAATGATTTATACGGTACAGATTACACCATAGGTTATGATACCGCTACAAATACGGTGATTGAAAGTGTCGATAAAATTCGTGATACCGCTTCTTCGCACAACCGTCTTTTCCTAGTTGAAGTAATGGGAAGAGATACAGGATATATTGCGGCGTCAACCGGTCTTGCTACAGGTGCTTTGAGTATTATTTTACCAGAAAAAAATAACACCTACGAAGAATTGTTCGGGGATTTGCGCAGCGCACAAGCCAATAAAAAGACTTCTAACATTATTATGGTTGCGGAAGGCAATCATTTGGGCGACATCTTTGAAATTGCAACCGCCGTTCGAAAAGAGTTCCCCTCCATCGACGTAAAAGTCACCACGCTTGGTCATACCCAGCGCGGAGGCTCCCCTTCCACTAATGATCGAATATTAGCCTCTGTTCTAGGCCATTATGCAATCAAAGGTTTAATGGAAGGACAGGAAAAGGTCATGTCAGGCATGATCAATCAAAAAGTAGTCTTTACACCGCTGGGTGATGCCATCACCAAAACCACAGCACTGGACTATGAAATGCTAACCATTGCTAAAATTCTAGCCACATAACACATCAACTATTATGAGTACAAAAATTGCCATTAACGGCTTTGGCCGAATCGGACGCTTGACGTTCCGTAACCTTATCGAAAGCGATAACGTAGAGATTGTTGCCATCAACGACCTAACGGCTGTAGATATGCTTGCCCACCTATTGAAGTACGACAGTGCACACGGACGCTTCAACGGAACGGTTGCGCACACCGAAAACAGCTTGATTGTAAACGGAAAGGAAATTACGGTCTACGCACAGCGTGATCCTGAGACACTTCCTTGGGGCGAGATCGGTGTTGAAGTGGTTGTAGAGTCTACAGGTTTCTTCACTAATGCTGAAGGCATGGGCAAACACATTACTGCAGGCGCTAAAAAGGTGGTCCTATCCGCTCCAGCGAAAGGCGACATCAAAACCATCGTATTAGGTGTAAACGACGACCAATTGACCGATGCGGACACCATGGTTAGCAATGCCTCATGTACAACCAACTGTTTGTCGCCAATGGCAAAAGTTTTGGATGAAAAATTCGGTATCGAAAGCGGTTTCATGTGCACTATTCACGCATATACTTCTGACCAACGCATTCAAGACGCGCCGCATGCCGACAAGCGTCGTGCGCGTGCTGCAGCGGTAAATATGATTCCAACTTCTACTGGTGCAGCTAAAGCCGTTGCTTTGGTATTGCCGCAATTGAAAGGAAAATTAGACGGCTATGCAATGCGCGTTCCGACTATTACTGGTTCTGCAACTGACCTTACAGTTCAATTGAGTAGAGAAGTGACTGCAGAAGAAATCAACGCTGCCATGAAAGAAGCTGCTGAAGGCCCATTGAAAGGCATTCTCATGTACACTGAAGATCCTATCGTTAGCTCTGATATCGTAGGCGATAAGCACAGCTGTATTTTCGATGCAGGCATCACTAGCGCAAAAGGAAATCTTGTAAAAGTTCTAGGCTGGTACGACAACGAAGCAGGATATTCTGCGCGTTTGGCAAACCTAGTAGAGCGTCTAGCATAAACATTTAATACTGGACCGCGTCTTTTTTCGGCGCGGTCCGTTATTTTTGATGGTATGATACTAATCGCCGAAAGTGGTTCTACAAAATGTGATTGGGTGGTTCTCTATCCCGATGGGACAGAACATAAACGATTCTCCACTATGGGGTTCAACCCCTACTTCCACTCTGCCCCCTTCATTCACGAAGAGCTTAGCGGCAATGCTGTGGTATCAAAAATTCACAAGAGTGTAGATTACGTCTATTTCTATGGGGCAGGGGCGTCTAGCGAAAGCCTGAAAGACATCATTCACGACGGATTAAAACGTGTTTTCAAGAACGCAGCGATCAACGTGGACCACGATCTTGTAGCAAGTGCCTATTCTACCTATACCGGAGAACCGGCCATTACGTGTATTTTAGGAACGGGGTCGAACAGCTGTTTTTTTGATGGGGAGACTGTCAGCGATGAAGTCCCTGCATTGGCTTATGTCCTAGGCGATGAAGGCTCAGCTAGTTTTATTGGTAAGCGTTTGGTTTCCGATTTTCTTTACAAGCGCCTTCCTGAAGAAATGGCCCACGACTTTTACGATACGTACGGCTTAGATAAGGATGAAATCATTACCAGCGTCTACAGCAAGCCAAACGCAAACGTTTATCTTGCCTCATTCAGCCGATTCGCCGGAAAACACATGGAGCATCCGTATGTTAAAATGATTGTCCGAGAAGGATTTGCGAAATTCGCAGACATTCATATTGGTTGTTTTGCTAATGCTACAGAAGTACCGGTTCATTTTGTTGGTTCGGTAGGAGCAATCTTCCATGAGATTCTCGAAGAGGTTTTGGCAGAGCGTGGATTCCGTATGGGACAAATCCTGCGCAAACCCGTAGACGGTTTGATCAAATACCATTTAGAATACCTAAACATCCTAAATGCCTACCAGGTAAACTAATGATTAAAGGGTTTCTCTTTGATTTAGACGGTGTTATTGTCGATACTGCCGTTTTTCATTTTCAAGCGTGGCGCCGTATTGCACAAAAATTAGGAGGTGATTTTTCAAAGGCTCAAAACGAGCAGCTGAAAGGCGTAAGCCGCGTAGATTCACTTACTAAGATCTTAGAGTGGACCGGAACAACCGTCACCGAAGAAGAGTTCAAAGCACTGATGGAGTTGAAAAACGAATGGTACCTTGAATTGGTCACCCGGCTCAGCGACAAGGATGGATTACCAGGTGCCGTAGATTTTTTACATCACGCCAAGGCGCGAGGTATTGCGATTGCTTTGGGTTCAGCATCGAAAAACGCGGTGTTAATTTTAGATAAAATGAACCTTTTGCCCCTTTTCGATACGATAATTGATGGGAACAATGTGGTAAATGGCAAACCGCATCCTGAGGTATTTTTGAAAGGCGCAGAAGCACTAGGGCTGTCACCGGCGGAATGTATCGTATTCGAAGATTCTATTGCTGGAGTGCAGGCCGCAAAATCAGGCGGAATGTCATGTGTTGGGATCGGAACACCTGAAGTATTAGGTGGGGCGGACCTTTATTTTAACGCATTAGGCGAAACCTCTCCTGAGGAACTTCTGCGCGCACTATAACTGCGCAAAGAAAGCATCATGTTCAATAAATATACCGAGGTTCATCCTTGGAAAATCATCGAGTGTCGCTGGGATCCCAATAACCATCCTAAGAGCGAAAGTCTGTTCTCCATCGGCAATGGTCGTATGGGGCAACGCGCGAATTTCGAAGAGACATATACAGGCAAAAGTCTTCAAGGCTCCTACATCGCTGGGGTGTATTACCCGGATAAAACAAGAGTAGGTTGGTGGAAAAACGGGTACCCGGAATACTTCGCGAAGGTATTGAACTCTTGTAATTGGATCGGCATTCAGGTGAAGGTCGACGGAGAGGAATTGGACCTTAATACCGCTACCGAAATAGCATCATTCTACCGCGAGATCGACATGCACAGCGGATTGCTCAAGCGCACTTTTGAAGCAACCCTTCCTTCAGGTAAAATCGTAGCTGTTGAAGCCGAGCGTTTGGTAAGCATCGTTCAAGACGAGATTGGAACCATTTCCTACAGCGTTACTCCAAAGAATTTCTCAGGCAAGATTGAATTGTGCTCGTACCTAGATTTTGATGTGGAAAACGAGGACAGCAACTACGACGAGAAGTTTTGGGAGCCTGTAACTCAAGGTCAAGAAGCGGGCGCAAGCTATGTACACGCCAAGACCAAAAAGACCGGTTTTGAGGTGACAGTGGCCATGCGCAACAGCCTATCTTTGGACGGAGCGCCGCAAGACTGGGGCATGAGTACAGATGCGAAGCACATGTTCGTCAGCGAGTGCGCCTGCTATGAAGTCGCTCAGGGTCAAACCTTGAAACTTGAAAAATTTGCAGCGGTTTTATCCAGCATGAACCACGACGTGGCGAGCTTGGACGCTACGGCGGCAGCGAGTGCTAAGGCGGCGGCAGCGCAAGGGTATGAAGCTTTGCGCACTGAGCATGTAGCAGCTTGGCACACCAAATGGGAAACGTCCGATATTGAGATTGACGGCGACGCGGAAGCACAGCAAGGCATCCGCTTCAACATCTTCCACATGAACCAGACCTTCACGGGTGTGGACGATAGATTGAACATCGGTCCTAAAGGGTTTACCGGTGAGAAATACGGCGGTTCTACCTACTGGGATACCGAAGCCTACTGTTTGCCGTTCTACCTCGCTACGGCGCAGCCGGAGGTGGCGAAGAACTTGTGTTTGTACCGTTACAAGCAGCTGGATAAGGCCATTGAAAATGCAGGCAAGCTAGGATTTACCAACGGCGCAGCATTGTACCCGATGGTGACGATGAACGGCGAAGAATGTCACAACGAGTGGGAGATCACTTTCGAGGAAATCCACCGCAATGCAGCCATCGCTTATGGCGTGTTCGATTACATACGTCACACCCAAGATTGGGGCTATCTAGCCGAAGGAGGGTTTGAAGTCCTTCTAGGTATTAGCCGATTCTGGTCGCAGCGTGTGAATTGGTCACAGGAAAAAGAAGCCTACGTGATGCTCGGTGTAACTGGGCCGAACGAGTACGAAAACAACATCAACAACAACTGGTACACCAACCGCATGGCGGCGTGGACGTTGGAGTGGACGCTGGAAGCCCACAATTGGCTGAGAGAAAATGCTGCGGACGCGCTTAGCG
>PZPA01000083.1:1572-6648 GCA_003045825.1 Bacteroidota bacterium | reverse complement strand
GTTCCCACGCCCATGATACCGCGCATACCGCCAGTTCCAAAGTCTAGGTCTTTGTAGAAGGGCTCAATCAAGGTATCGCCGCCCTGCTCCAAAAGAGCTTGTGCTTCGGCACGAGTTTCAGCATCAAATAAATCAGAAGTCCACAAAGTGGCATTTTGAGTAGCTAGGGATAGAACGTCCGCGCTCATAGAAGTCAATGGTTTATATGAACCGTAAAAATACAAAAAGGGGGCCGGAGCCCCCTTGACATTCCTAAGACATAGGAATATTTAATCAACAAGTAACAAACGGTTATTCGTTTCCTAAAAGCTCGTAAGAACGGGCGATGAACGCAGTCAACTCTTCGCCGTGAAGTAAATTCTGCTGCAGTTTAGCAAGGTCAAGCGCCTGATTTACAGCGGTACCACGAGCATCTGCATCTTCAGTATCTAAAATTTTTGAAGCGAGCGGATGGTTGGCATTGACGATCAGATCGTACATATCAGGGAAATCACCCATACCCATCATGCCACCGCCTCCGGTCATTTGCATCTCCTTCATGCGACGCATGAATTCAGGAACGGTAATGACTAAGGGTGCCTCGGTAGAATCCATATCCTCTAGTTTCAAAGTAAATTTCTCCTTAGGTACAATCGTTTCTAATCGGGTTTTCAATTCCTCCTTCTGCTTGTCGCTCAACTTAGCAACACGCGTTTCATCCTTCTTAATGAGGTTATCGATCAAATCTGAATCCACCCGCGCAAACGTTGTGTTTTCGTGCTCTTGTTCCAATTTTTGTAGCAAGTGACTCGTCAACGGTGAATCTAGGAGCAGTACGCTGTATCCCTTATTTTTCGCGTTTTGAATGTAGCTGTGCTGTGCATCTTTATTGGAAGCATAGAGCACAACGGTCTTTTTATCCTTATCCGTCTGTTGCTCTTTAATGGATTCCAAGTATGCCTCAAACGTGTGAAGCCCGCCATCAGTATCCGCATACATAGCGAATTTTTTCGCTTTGTCGAAGAATTTGTCTTCCGTCAGCATACCGTATTCGATGATGATTTTCATATCGTTCCATTTCGATTCAAAATCGGCACGGTCCTTACGGAACATCTCATCGAGCTTATCTGCAACCTTCTTCGTAATGTGTGAAGCGATTTTCTTCACATTCCCATCAGCTTGAAGGTAGGAGCGGCTCACATTGAGCGGAATATCTGGTGAATCAATCACTCCGTGGAGGAGTGTCAAGAAATCTGGCACAATACCCTCGACGCTATCTGTAACGAATACCTGCTTTTGGAACAATTGAATCTTGTTACGCTGAGGTTCAACGTTTGGCTTGATTTTAGGGAAGTACAGCACCCCTGTTAAGTTGAACGGGAAATCTACATTTAAATGAATGTTGAACAACGGATCCTCGAAGCTCATGGGGTAAAGCTCCTTGTAGAAAGTCTTGTAATCTTCGTCGGATAAGTCTGCTGGTTTGCGCACCCAAGCAGGGTTGGGGTTATTGATAACATTAGGGATTTTACGTGTTTCCCACTTTGCATCTTCGCCTTCTGCCGCGGCATTATAGCTCTCGTCCTTCTCACCAAACTCAATGGAGATCGGCATGAACTTCGCATACTTGCTCAGCAGCTCATTGATTTTACTTTCTTCCAAGAAGTCTTCGCTATCTTCAGCTATGTGGAGCTTTATTTCTGTTCCACGGTCTTCTTTTTCTATAGTGTTCAGCTCAAATTCTGGATTTCCATCACAGATCCATTGTACTCCAGCTGCATCCTTGTGTGATTTAGTCAGGATTTCTACCTGCTTTGCCACCATAAAGGCAGAGTAGAACCCTAGACCGAAATGGCCTATCAAATCTGCACCTTCCATTTTACCCTCATATTCTTTCACGAATTCCTCCGCGCCAGAGAAAGCAACTTGGTTAATGTATTTGTCAATTTCCTCAGCAGTCATACCGATACCACGGTCGATGATGCTCAAGGTTTTGGCCTTTTTGTCCAATTTGATGTGAATGGTCAAATCGCCAAGCTCGCCTTTGGCTTCACCCAAATTGGTCAGCGTTTTCAGCTTCTGCGTTGCATCGACAGCATTTGATACCAATTCACGTAAGAAAATTTCGTGATCGCTGTACAAGAACTTCTTGATAATAGGGAAGATGTTCTGCGCGGTTACGTTTATAGATCCTTTTGCCATTTTATTCTATTATTTGGTTTCTGCAACTACTTCAACACTCGTGCCACACGCCACCAATTCAATTTTGTGTGACAAGGTGTCAACTTAGGTGCCAATTTTACTTTATCTTTTTTCCAATGCAACTTCATTACAAGACAACCTATCATGCATAGAGCGAAAATTTCTGGTACCGGTCATTATGTGCCCGAACGTATCGTTACCAATGAGCACCTCAGTACCCTTATGGATACGACCGATGAGTGGATTACTGAGAGAACCGGTATCCGCGAACGTCGTTGGGTAGAAGAAGGCGATGGGAATACGGCGGCTACCATGGGCATTAAGGCTGCGCGCAGTGCCATTAAAGCGGCGGGAATTGAGCCTGAGGAAATTGGACATATCGTGTTTGCGACCATATCGCCGGATTACTACTTTCCAGGTTGTGGCGTTCAGGTACAAGAAGCTTTAGGCATACATACCGCCGGAGCAACAGATGTGAGAAATGCATGCTCTGGGTTTATCTATGCTTTAAGTGTAGGTAATGCCTTTGTCCAAACTGGAATGTATGAACATGTGCTGGTAGTGGCTTCTGAGCTTCAAAGCCCATTTTTAGACAAAACCACAAGGGGTAGGGGCGTGAGTGTCATATTTGGTGATGGTGCAGGTGCCGTTGTACTTTCTCGTGCAAAGGATGGCGAATCGGGTATTAAAAGTTGCCATATGCACAGTGAGGGTAAGAATAAGGAGGAACTTACGATGAAAGGCTTCGGCACGCAGCATTGGATCGGAGAACTGCTTGAAAATGGGGTAGATCCGGATATTCATTACCCGCAGATGAACGGAAACTTTGTCTTTAAGAATGCGGTAGTACGTTTCGGTGAAGTCATTGGAGAAGCTTTAGCCAAAAACGGCTTGACACCCGATAAAATAGATTGCCTGATCCCACACCAAGCCAACTTGCGCATTGCTCAATTTATTCAAAAACGCATGGGTCTACGCGACGATCAGGTGTTTAACAACATTCAGAAATACGGAAATACGACAGGCGCTTCGATCGCTATCGCACTTTCGGAGGCAGTAGACGAAGGCGCTGTAAAACGCGGAGATACGGTTTGTTTAGCTGCTTTTGGTGCAGGCTTTACTTGGGGCGCTGTATTGCTAACCTACTAGTTATTTATAGAATCGTTTCGTCGTACTTACTCCGAAACAGCCCATATTGTTGCTCATGTTGGAATACAACACAACAGGCTCGGCAAACGGGTTGCCGTTGGCATTCTCGTAGGCTGAATAGCTTTTGTAGAATAAATACATTTCCTCACTTAAAGCGCTGACCTTCACTCTATACTCATGCAGCATAGCAAAGTCGATGGGGTTGATGCCCGTAGCAGCTGAAAACTTAATATCTCTATCGAGGCCGTCTTCAGACAAGAGTAAGGCACTTTCTTGACCCCAGAGTCGCGTGCTATTCGGGTATTCCGTTTCCCAATACAGATTGTAATACTCTGAGGTATCCTGTCCTGAAAGCGCCGTTCTGAAGTGCACATCAATGGATACAATGTAATGTTGATTTACACCAGGGATATCTTTGAGCGTAATAACCAGCTCATCAGAAATTTCGCCATAAAGTTGTGTCGCGCCGTAGTTCAATTCGAGCGTGATTTGAGGAGCCGATGGGAATACTTGAGTTGCGCTAACGGAAGTAAAATCGGGATGATTAACGGTGAACACTAACGAATCAGCAGGTGCGCCGAAACGGTCAGGTAGGAGTTCCGTGTAGCGTTCGTATTGATCCATTGTAGACCAATTATAGGTCGTTGCGCCAACATTTAAAACACACTCTGCATTAAAGACACTCTTACTTTGACCTGTATCATAGATGCCTTTTGATGAGGAAACAATGGCACTGATGTTACTGTCTCGAGAATCTAAAAATAGACTTGCGGCCAGCTGGCTTTCGTGGGGCGGCAGATCAATATCGCGCACCACACCATTGACTAAGTTGTCACAACTCGAAAGAAATAGGGCTGCCGAAAAAAGAAGTAGAAATATTCTCATGGCTTAAAATTTTATACGGTAAGCAACACTAGGGATAAGCGGGAACAAGCCGTACTCTCGAAGGCCAGGATTTCCATTATCGTCCGTTGCGGTTTCAATAAAGAATGGATTCAAATTATTATACGTGTTGTAGGTGCTAAATACCCACCAGCGATCGTATTTCAATTTCTTTTTCTTAAAACTTAGACTTATATCAAGTCGGTGATAGGGACTCATGCGGTACGCGTTTTTGTCTGACGGTCGATCTACAAGTGCGCGCGCGCCGTCCCACCAAGAAAGTCCATCCGGTAGGCCGGTATAATAAGAGTACTCAGGAAGGGTAACGGCACGTCCTGTGCCATAAACCCATGCACCACTGAAGCTAATATTATCTGTGAAGTCATGGCTCGCTACGACAGATATATCGTGTCGACGGTCGTAAGTAAAGAAATAGGGTTCCCCGCCGTTGATATCATCGAATTGGCGGTAACTCCAACTTAATGTATAACCGATCCAACCGGTCGTTCGTCCTGTTTTACGCTGCGCAAAAAATTCCATGCCATAGCTCTCACCCGAACCTTGACTGATCTTATCCTCCCACGTATCGTTATCCAATGAGAACAGGAAAGAGGCTCCTTCTTTGTAACTCACTAGATTATCCATGGTTTTGTAGTACCCTTCCACACTGAATTCATACGGTCCAATGTTTTTCGCCAGGCCTGCAGCAATTTGTTGCGAAGTCTGTGGCTTTATGTTCGCAGTTGAAGGTACCCATAAATCAGTGGGAAGTCCAATCCCTTCATTCGTCAGTAGATTGACGAATTGCATCATCTCAGCATAAGACGCTTTGAATGCCAATCCTCCGGGCAGACTATAATTCAT
>PZPA01000083.1:0-1217 GCA_003045825.1 Bacteroidota bacterium | reverse complement strand
GGATAATTTGGATAAGCCAATTCTTCACTTATAGCTCTTGTATTGAATACATATTGACTTCTGGTCGCAGTAACATTAGAGAAAAGTTTAGGCGACCACTGGTGGTTCCAACGTGCTGCAGTAATGCTATTGCGCCAATCCAGTCCGAAGTCTATACTGCTTTCGTATCGCTCCGTGCCGTTTTCGTAGGTATCTCTGGATCTTAAACCGAAGTCATCTTTTCCTTGGAAGTGGCTGAGGTAGAAGCGATCGTACTGTCCTAATTTATAGTTCACCTTACCGTTCATATCATAGAAATAGTAACGTGGCGATACATTAAAATTAGGATCCGTGCTGTTTAGATTGGCGATAAATGGCTTCGCAAGTACGTCTAGGTAGGTGCGTCTGGCAGAAAGCATAAAGCTGGATTTATCTTTAATCAAAGGACCTTCTACAGTCATTTTTGAAGCGATCAAGCTAACGGTCGCATCCCCATGGAACTCTTTCATATTTCCTTCCTTCATGTTCACTTCAAGAACTGAAGAAAGTCTCCCGCCGTAACGCGCTGGAAAACCGCCTTTTGTGATACTGACATTTGAGATAGCGTCGGCATTGAACACGGAGAAAAATCCAAATAAATGGTTGACATTATATAGTGGAACACCGTCCAAAAGAATGAGGTTTTGATCGGGCGAGCCACCGCGAACATAGAGTCCTGAAGTACCCTCGCCGCCGCTTTGAACACCTGGCAGCAGTTGCAAGGTTTTCATGATGTCGACTTCTCCCATGATGGCGGGTAGTGATTTAAGCTGCTTGATGGGAACCTCCATCTTCGACATTTGTACTTGGTCCTGAATTTTCTGTCCTTCAGCGGCAACGACATCGACTTCATTGAGCATGTTGTCAGACGGCTTCAGGCGGAAATTGAATTCCACATTTCTCGAAAGATCCGCCTCGAACTGGTTGTTGTCGTAACCGAGGTAGGTCAGTCGCACCACATGTGTGCCTTTAGGTAAGGTCAGTGAGTAGAACCCGTAATTATTAGAAGAGGTGCCCAATTTTAATTCAGGCGCCCATACGTTCACCCCGATAAGTGCTTCACCAGTCTCAAAGTCGGTGATGTAGCCGCTTAATGTGCGATTTTGAGCCCATATTGAGCTTGAAATGAGCAGGAGTACCGCTGCTATTCTGATTTTCATAGGTGGTGTGTTGTTGGCACTTTAGTAGGGAAAATCGTG
>PZPA01000082.1 GCA_003045825.1 Bacteroidota bacterium | reverse complement strand
AGATAGGGGTTTAATATTCAATATCAAAGTATTGATTTTAAGTTGATTACACATGTCACATTGTAAATTATTAACTATTTTCCCCTGAAGATCGGTTGCCCAATCATTGGGGACGAGAAATACGGCAACGCGCAGCCCTATTTAAAACAACAGATTGCGCTGCATGCCCACATGCTGGAGCTTCCCGAAACCATCAATAACAGTCCTGTACTATTCACAGCAGGTCTTCCTGACACAGGACTTTGGTCTCGTTTTGCTGATCAATTCAAATAACGCGCTTTAATCCTGATGTCATTGTTCGCGAAATCGCCTCTACTGGACTTGAGGGACCTTGGGATTCATTACTCTAAACCAGAGCGGCGGAACAAAACTCAAAAGGATTGCCGATGGATAGCCCATAGGCAGTGTAGGGCACTCTTCATGATTATCCAGGACTTGATATTTCTTTGAAGATTTGAAGTGATGATCGCTATGTCGTGTTAGTTCGTAAAGCGTAATTCTTCCAATTTTAAAATTTGAATTCCACGAGTGATGGGGTTCGACCCGCTCATAACGGCCAGAAGCTAACTTTTGACGCTGTAAACCGTAATGCTCTATATAGTTGATACATTCCAAAAATAGAATCGAAATTATTCCAACTACAATTGCGAAAATCATTACTTCAAAAGAGAAGATATAATAGATACTTAACAGGTATAGTGGCTGTATCAAATGATAAAAAATCATATCATTTTTCAGAGAGAAGAAAGATTTTTTCTGGGTTTCGAGGATTATTTTTTGGCGTTTCCACGCGTCTAAATATTGCTTGGTGATTGAAGTAAACCAGAATGAGTAGACCGACTGATTGATTCTAGCAGTAGCACCATCTTCTGGTGTTGCAACATTTAAATGATGACCAAAATTATGTTCAATATAAAAATGCATGTACAGACACGGCATGTATAGGAGTTTGCTCGTAAATCGCGCAAAATACGTGCGTCTATGACCCAATTCGTGAGCCACATTTATGCCGTTTGTTGCTAACAAAACGCCTGTTGAAATAGCAATACCGATCGTCTCAAGAGTATTAAAATCGCCTGTTTGAATTGAAGAAAATCCTACAAATAATAGTCCAAATACAATTGGAACATTTAAAAACAACATGACATCGAAAATCCATTTATTTTGAAGACTGGCAACACTTTCGTCGGGAATATTATCTTTTTCTTCACCTAAAATCAAGTCCAACAATGGGATGATCAAGAAAACATAGACAACCGCAGAATACGTCCAAATCCCAGTCGAAATAAACGATATGTAAACTGAAATGGGCACTGTGTACGCAAATAGATATTTAAGATCTCTCATACCATCAAGGGCTTAATTTCATATGTCACTGCTTTCTCACGTGTATTAAATAAAGTCAGTCTAGCTCATGTTTTGAGCTCTTCCGTAATGCGCGTGAACTATTTAAAGTTAGCATTTTTAATCCGTAGGTAATTTAAGAACATCTTAACGCCGTACAAACCGATTGGATGGGCAAAAATGAAAAAGCACCTACACATTTCTGCGTAAGTGCTTTGTTTTCAGTGGGCCCACCAGGGCTCGAACCTGGGACCACCTGATTATGAGTCAGGTGCTCTAACCAACTGAGCTATAGGCCCATGTACTGATTATCAGTAGTTTGCAAATCTTAACTGCTTTCAAGACAATGTTCTTAGATGTGCACAAGAAGTATGAACTTGCAGAGATCGTTTTGCGGGACAAACTTAGTAAATATTGCTACTTCACGCACTAAAAATTATGCAGACTGTTTCACCCGTCTCTATTGGGATACCATACGTACGCTTTAGCCGCAATTTTTCGAATATCTTCTATGTTGGAGCATTGACTCACTGTCCTGCTATTGTCTAGCATTGAGTGGATACCAAACTAGGCAATGCTTGTACCTTTGAAAAAATTAACGTTCCATGGCCTTGAGGCAAACCTTTATCGCTAGTGCACTCGGGCTTTCTTTTGGAATGTTCGGTCAAAATATACCTGTTGACTTTGAACCAAACGGCATAGGGGCCAATTGGAACTGGGTCGTTTTCGAAAACGACTACAATCCGCCGCTGCAGTTCGTTCAGAATCCCGATACGACGGGAATCAACCCAAGCTCCACGGTTGCGCAGTTTGAAGCACGTCAATCGGGACAAGCTTTCGCAGGATGTGAATCCATGCACGGTACAGATATTGGCAGTTGGACCATAACCAATGCGAATAAGATCCTTCGAATCATGGTGTACAAGCCGACCATCAGTGATGTAGGTATAAAATTGGTTCGTTTTGATAATTGGTCCTTAGGAGAGATAAAGATTTCGAATACCGTTATCAACGAATGGGAACAAATTGAATTCGATTTCAGCGCTCACATTGGAAACACTTACGATCAGATCGTAATTTTCCCCGACTTCACAGGTCGCCCAGAAGACCGTATTTTATATTTCGATAATATCTATGGTGCGGAATTCGTAGCGCCACCTCCACCGCCGCCAGCCCCTGATAGTGCGAGCATGAGCCTGCCTAATTTTTTTAGTCCTAACTACGACGGCATTAATGATTTGTACCGACCAGCAACATCAAATGCCGACTGGATTGAATGGCAAGTCTATACGCGCTGGGGACAATTGGTCTTTTCTACTCTGAACCTCAGTGATTCCTGGAATGGTCTTCACAATGGAGCTACGGTAAGCCCTGGAGTTTATTTCATTGAAGCCCGCTGCGGTTCGAACGAGGCCGGCAACACGGTTATAAAGAAAGGAATCATCCACGTACTGCACGAATAATTTCGGAGCATATATCACGTTACGACCCTTTTCTTTTGCTTAGTATTGCACCCTAAGAAGGTCTCAAAGACAATTATGATTAAGCAGATTTGGTTTGATTTCGGGAATATTTTCATCCCCGTTTTCCCTGAAAATACGAAAGAACAGTTCGAACGCTGTGGCGTGCAGCTCTCTGAAGCGCATTTTACGGAATTGCACCATGCGTTTGAAGTGGGTGAAGTGAGCCAGCGCGAATTTTTCCAATCACTCACCGCCTCATGTAAATTTCTACAGAGTGCGCAATGTGTGAGGCAAGCCTGGATGAGTATGCTCGGAAATTTAAGAGATGAAACTTTGTTCCTTAAGAAATTAGGGAAATCGTATGATTTAGCGCTTGTTAGCAATACCAATGCAGCACACATTGAGGCCATTGCCGCTGCTTCCGGTCCGTTTCTTTGGACTCATTTTACCAATGCGTTTGATGGACTCTTTCTCTCGTATGAAATTCATGAACGCAAGCCCAACGCGTCGTACTTTGAGAAGGTTGCACAAGCGATGAATGCAGAACCTGCTGAAGTATTGTTCATTGATGATACCCAAGAAAATTTAGACAATGCGGCGGCATTGGGATTTCAGACCCTACTTTTTAATTGTCAGGAAGGTGATTTGAAGAAGGAATTAACTGCGTTCTTGACACAGTTCGATTAACGTTCCCCCAGCATCCTTAGGGTGCAGGAAACAGACCCATTTATTGTCGGCTCCTGTTTTCGGCGCATCATTCAACAAGCGAAAACCTTCCCGTTTTAATCGATCCATTTCGGCCGCTATGTCTTCGACTGCATAGGCAACATGGTGAATGCCTTCGCCGCGCTTTTCTATAAATTTTGCAATGGGACTTTCTGGATTCGTGGCTTCGAGCAGTTCAATCTTGTTGGGTCCAGCTTTAAAGAAGCTGGTACGAACGCCTTCGCTCTCTACCACTTCCTCTTTGTAGGGAGGAACGCCTAGAAGCTTTGTATACAGTGCGTTTCCTGCTTCAAGATCCTTAACTGCAATACCAAGATGCTCAATCTGGACTAAATGGTGGCTCATGCTTCTGCGTTTAATGTACCTAAGTTAACCAATGCCGCGTATTTACCCGCTTTTTGAAGAAGTTCTGAGTGCGTACCCAGCTCGACTACCCTACCTGCTTCTACATATGCGATTTGATCGGCGTGCTGAACGGTGCTCAGACGGTGTGCTACCACTACCGTAGTACGTCCTTTCATCAGCGCTATCAATGCCTCTTGAACGCGGGCTTCGCTCTCGTTGTCTAATGCGGCAGTTGCCTCATCTAAAAGCAATAAACTTGGGTCTGCATAGAAGGCGCGCGCTATGCTTAACCGTTGGCGTTGTCCACCGCTTAATTGGTTTCCGCCTTCGCCTATTAATGTCTCCTTAGCCAAATATTCTTGAGCAAATTCCAAACAATGCGCAGCTTCAAGCGCATGCATTAATCTCGACTTATCGAGCGTTCCACTCATACTGACATTCGCAGCGATGGTATCGTTAAACAATAAGGGCTGCTGTGGCACCCATCCGGTATGCTTGCGATAGGAAGCCCGTTTAAAAGCATTTAATGGAACGTCCGCAAGATTTAATGCACCAGTTTGGGGATAATCAAAACCTGCCAATAAATGCAATAGGGTGCTTTTTCCACCGCCAGAAGGGCCTACTAATGCAGTGGTTTTTCCTGGCAATAAATTCAGGTGTAGCCCGTTAATCACAGGCACTCCCGGCTCGTAGGCAAAGGTTGCATGCTCAAAGCGCAATCCCTGCTCCCAATGGCTGGACTCCACTTCTAGATTACCGTCTTTAGCTTCTTCTTGATCTAAAACTTCAAAAATTCGAGCTGCACTGGCATTACCTTTTTGAATGTCATACAGGGCATTCGTAAGGTTTTTAAATGCTGGAATGAGTTGGTAAAAGAGTACGACAAAAGCAACCAATTCTCCACCTGTTAACGACCTGCCATTCAACACTTCCTGTCCTCCTAGATAGAGAACGGCGAGCAATACACCTACACCCAATACCTCAGCAATGGGCGAACTTAAATCGCGCTTTCGATAGACATTAATCATGAATTTGCGCCACAAATCCACACTTTGACCAAAGCGCGTTGCTCTTCTATTTTCTGCAACATAACTCTGAATAATGGGGAAGTTGGTCAAGGCTTCCTCTAGTTCAGAAGTGGTGTTTCCTAATTGGCTTTGGGCGGCCTGGGCACTTTTCTTTAAGCTTTTCCCGATAGTGGCAATCAAACCTCCTGAAATGGGAATAATGGCTATGGCCATCAATGTCAATCGAGGGCTCATAGAGAACAACAAAATAAGTGTACCTAAAATCATTAATGGATCACGGACGAGCCCCTCCATTCCTTTGAGCATGGTCCATTCTATTTCAGTCAGATCAGCTGTTGCCCGTGTTAACTGATCGCCTTTCTGAAGTTTCTGGTGCTGACGAAAGCTCATGGCCAACCATTTGTCGTGCAATGCTTGTTTGTAATTCGCGACAACACCATTGCGCACAGGTGCTAAAATCCAAAGTGCAGCATACCGGGATAGGTTCTTAGCAACAAAGATTCCTAAGGTGATGAATACGACTGTTTGTAGGGTATACAAAGCGCCCCGACTTTCCTTTAAGGCTTGTATCGCCTCTGCCAAGGAGACCTTCCATTGCGCAGCACCAGTAAGGTCTGTGCCTGGTGTGTCGAAAATCAGATTCAAAATAGGAATCAATGCCCCTACTGATCCGATGCTGAAAATCACGGTCAATAGATTGAAAAAAGACGCCAATAAAAGCATCCCCGCAAAGGGGCGCATGGTCTTTAATATCCGTAGGAATGCATTCATTTTTCTTTTGCTTGCCCACGAAGGTAGTGCTTACGTGGCAATGCGTAAATTTGCAGTATTATGGAAAGCACTAGACAACTCAAGATTGCCAAACTTCTTCAGAAGGAGATGGCAACCATCCTTCAAAAATTGGCCCGTGAACATTTCTCCGGCACACTACTGAGCGTGTCTAAAGTGCGCGTCAGCCCCGATTTAGGTGTGGCAAAAATTTACATCAGCATCTTCCCTGTGGATAAAACGAAGGAAGTCGAGGAATTCTTACAATTGAACAACACGAAACTCCGTGGTGCTTTAGGGCATAGTGTAGGGAACCAATTACGCGTCGTTCCTGAACTCATTCTGCGCACTGACGACAGTTTGGAATACGAAGAAAACATCGAACGTTTGCTTCGCGGCGACGGCGAAAGTCCCATTAAATAATAGCTGTGCAGTCGTTCTCCACATTCCTCGCAAGAAAATACTTCTTTGCTCTAGGCAAGTTGGGAGCGATTCGCTTGATGTCCTTAACGGCCTTAGTGGGACTAGCGCTTGGTACAGCTGCGATGACCGTAGTGCTTAGTGCTTTTGCCGGTCTTGAAGATCTTGTAGCAGACCAATTCGAAGATGCCAATCCCCCACTTAAAATCAGCCCTACAGGTGGGACCAGTCTTGTGCTCTCGGCAGAAGATTCTGCTTACCTCAATACAGAAGCGGCCCGTTATCCGGCGTCCATATTTGAACCCGTTTACGAGCAACGCGTCTTGCTGGCACAGGGCGAGAATCAACACATTACGTATGTATTGGGTGTCTCTAATGAATATATTCGGGAGCACCGTTTAAACGAACACCTCCTTACCCAGGCCGATCCCGGCCTTGATCTTGGTGAAAACACGTTGGCCTTAGGAGCAGGAGTGGCCTACCACCTTGGCGTTTCCAACGCAAACCCTCCGCCGATCATTACGGTCTACTTGCCTAAAATAGACGCCACAACCACAGCGCTCAACCTCAGTGATGCAGTGCGAGCAAAAAATGTATTTGTCACCTCCATTCATACTGTGCAGCCGGATTATGATGTCAATAAAGCCATCGCGCCAAGAAGTTGGGTACAAACCTTTACCGGTGCTAAACACCCTTCCTATCTCGAAGTCTATGATGATGATAATGCGTTGAGAAAATCCATCGAAATGCACTTTGGCGACCGCGCCATCATCGCAGACCGATTGGAACAAGAAGCCACACTTTTTAAAGTCATGCGCTCTGAAAGGCTCGTGGTATTGGGTATTCTTGCATTCGTGGTTGTACTTGCAAGTTTTGGTATCGTTTCAGCCTTAACAATTATTGCTTTAGAGAAGAAAAGCGATATCTACACGCTTTGGTCGATGGGCACATCT
>PZPA01000020.1 GCA_003045825.1 Bacteroidota bacterium | reverse complement strand
AGATTCCCGTTAAACGCATACAGCTGGGAAATTCCTGAGGGCGGTGGACCCTTAGGAATAAACCCTTTAGAAAGCGCAAAACGTGAGTTACAAGAGGAAGTGGGTTATGCAGCTGACGAGTGGACTGAATTTCTTCAAATGGATTTAAGCAACAGCGTGACGAATGAACGTGCTGTGGTCTTCTTAGCGGAATCTTTAACCTTTTTAGGTACATCTCACGAAGACACGGAAAATCTTCGCTTAGAACGCCTGCTACATCTCACGAAGACACGGAAAATCTTCGCTTAGAACACCTACATTTTAGTACACTTTATAATCAAGTGCTCAATGGATCAATAAGAGACAGTATTAGCGTTGCTGCAGTTTTAAAACTAGCTACAATCCGTCCAGATTTTTTAGAAATTAAGAAATGATCTGAACCGTTCAAACACGATTTCAACCGCGGCCTCATTTGGGTGAGTTCCATTATCTTTAAAATAACTGTAATCCCTTAATTCATCTGTAATTATTTCATAACTAGGGAAATACAAGCAGTTAGAATGTTGCTCCACAAGTGATTTTATACTTAGTCGTAAAATAGATTTACTGATAAAGTTTTCTTGTAGACCGACCTTCGTATATTTTACTGGGCTCACAGTAAAAATAATTTGCCAGTGCTTAGGTACATGAGTTAAGATTGAAGTCCAAGCTTCAGTGATTTCATCTAACTCGAGCAACCTACGCTTGAAGAGATCTTGAGGTAGCTTATGGCAATTATTAACAATAGTCCCGTTCATTTCCCAACAATGCGCTGTACCAAACGAAATAATAAGCACTGGATGTTCACTTCGGTTTAAATGATCGCGGGCGTTGGTTTGAGCATCATTGATAAACGTGTCTAAACGGTTTTTATCTGTATGCTGAAATTTATTTGCCGCATGAAGTTGGTGGTATACCCCTTGGTGCAGATAAATATGATTTAAAATTCCTTCAGGTTGTATAAGCCATTCCAATTGTTGTGCTATACTCACTGGATTAAAAGAGGTTCCTAAAGGATTGAATTGGTAGGGTATATTTATTTTATCCAATTGAGCAGCAAGGTTTTGAACGAAACAGCTGCCTAATCCGAAAAATAAAAAAGGAGGACGCGATTGAACGGGTCCTCCTAGTTGAACTGTTGTAATCACGGTCTAAAGATTAAATTCAATGCCTTGCGCTAAAGGTAAATCACTTCCGTAATTAATAGTGTTTGTCTGTCTTCTCATATACGCTTTCCAAGCATCAGATCCACTTTCACGGCCTCCACCAGTTTCTTTTTCACCGCCAAAAGCACCACCAATTTCAGCACCAGAAGTCCCAATATTAACATTAGCAATACCACAATCAGAGCCACTTTCGCTTAAGAAAATATGTGCTTCACGCATATCACTAGTCATAATAGCTGAGGATAAACCTTGTTGAACACCGTTTTGAAGCTCTAAAGCATTATGAACATCACCTGTATATTTAATGAGGTATAAAATTGGAGCGAAAGTTTCTGTTTGCACAGCGTTGTAATGGTTTTCAGCCTCTATAATACAAGGCTTAACATACAATCCATTATCATAAATACCACCCGTTAATACAGATCCGCCACAAAGAACTTTACCACCTTCTTCTTGAGCGTTTTCAATAGTTTTTAAGAATGCACTAACAGCATCCGCATCAGTCAATGGACCGACGTGATTTGATTCATCTAGTGGGCTCCCAATTTTCAATTGGTCGTAAGCCCCGACTAAAGCGTCGCGAACTTTATCGTAGACGGATTCATGTATTATCAACCTACGTGTAGATGTACAACGCTGTCCACAAGTACCTACAGCTCCAAACACAGCTCCAGTAACGGTCATTTTTAAATCAGAACTAGGAGTAATAATAATAGCGTTGTTACCACCTAATTCGAGAATACTTTTTCCAAAGCGTTGTGCAACGGCGGCTCCAACTATTCTTCCCATACGCGTAGATCCAGTGGCAGATACTAAAGGAATTCGCGTATCATTTGTCATCCATTCACCTACCTTGTAATCACCGCTAACAATAGCAGAAATACCGTCTGGCAAATTATTTTCTTTAGCAATTTTATTCCAGATATGCTGACAAGCCACGGCGCACAGTGGTGATTTCTCAGAAGCTTTCCATACTACAGTATTACCACAAACTAGCGCTAAAGCGAAGTTCCAAGACCACACCGCTACCGGAAAGTTGAAAGCTGAAATAACACCTACAACTCCGAGCGGGTGCCACTGTTCCATCATTTGGTGGTCAAGGCGTTCGCTTTTAATAGTTAACCCATATAATTGGCGAGATAAACCTACCGCAAAATCACAGATATCAATCATTTCTTGAACCTCGCCTAAACCTTCTTGGTAGCTTTTACCCATCTCTAATGAGACTAATGCTCCTAGCATTTCTTTGTGTTCGCGAAGGGCATTACCAAACTGCCTTATATATTCACCTCGCTTCGGGGCAGGAACGTTGCGCCAATCTTTAAATGCAGCTTGCGCAGTGGTAACCGCAGCGTTATACTGTTCCTCTGTTGAAACACTCACATCACCTAAGTGCGCAGAGTCAATAGGTGAATATGAAGCTATCCATTCGTTGGATTCGTGCCATTGTCTACCTATAGCAGTTCCTGCGTTTTTAGCTTCTACGCCTAGGTTTTTTAAGATGGTGGTCGCTGTAAAATTTCCCATGTTCTTGTTTTAGGTGAGTGTATAAAATTAAACATAACGAATGACTTTTGTTGTATTCTAAAAATTGCTTTGCCAATTTTTTAAGTGGTCTTCCTGTGCCGTATATTTGTTATTTAGAATTAATTTAAATAAGATGCGCTGTACCCCTATTATTCTAGTATTTATCTTGTTTTTAGGAGCGTGCTCAACCCCGCAAAAAGAAGAGGGATTAGCCCGTGCAACGAAACCAAAAGTTTTGTGTACTACCAGTATTATGGCAGATTGGTTGGCCGCAATTTCTGGAGAAGCGTTTGAAGTTACAGCACTACTAGATAAAGGAATTGACCCGCACACCTACAAGCCTAATAAAGGTGATTTAGACGCTATCCGTGCAGCTGATATTATAGTATATCATGGTGTTCATTTGGAAGGTAAGATCATCGATGTTTTAGAAAAAATAGAGGGCAAGTTGATTATTGATGCGGCAGCAAACGTTCCAGATTCAGCAATTATTAGTGATCCAAATTTCCCGGCAAGCAAGGACCCGCATTATTGGTTTGATACGGAATTGGTCCAATTCATTCTGGGTGATATTTCTCAACAATTAGCAGCTGCATATCCCGCTGATAAAGCAGCTATTATTTCAAATACATCGAGCTACCAAAGCCAGATTGCAACCACATCAGATTCTGTACAAAGTATTTTAGAGGCGATAACACCGGAGCACCGTTTAGTGATTACAACGCACGACGCTCTAAGTTACTTTGCACGAAAATTTGGTATGCGTGTACAAACCTTACAAGGAGCGTCAACAGTCAGTGAATTTGGCTTGCGTGAGATAACAGAATTGGTTGATTTTATTTGCGACAACAAAGTGCCGGCCATCTTTTTAGAGAATATTGTGAGTCCCCAAGCCATGGAAAGTGTGCAGCGAGGCTGCAAAGACAAAGGATTTAACGTGGTTTTAGGTCCAGAGCTTTTAAGTGATTCCTTGGGGCCTGAAGCAGATCAAGACACCTACCTCGAGATGTTATTATTCAACGCGTTATTGTTAAAAACCTATTTAGCTTCTTAGGGTGGATCTCTTTCTCAAATACTTAACCCTTCAGGACCCCAACGTGAGATACGTTGCGTTAGCCACGCTTTTATTAGGCGGTGTATCAGGGGCTGTAGGAAGTTTTAATTTCTTGAGAAAGAAAACGCTGGTTGGAGAAACGGTCGCTCACAGTATGCTTCCAGGAGTGCTAATTGCCTTTCTTTTAAGTGGTGTGAAAAACCCCTATATACTCATCCTAGGCGCAGCAATAAGTGGCTGGTTGAGTATTTTGTTGGTTGATTTTATTACTCAACAAAGTAAAATTAAAGGCGATAGTGCATTGGCCATTGTGCTTTCGAGCTTCTTTGGTTTTGGCATAGTCTTGTTGACGGTTATACAATCAAATTATGGAGGCGAGCAAAGTGGATTAGATCATTACATCTTTGGGAACGCCGCCGCTATGACTCCGGACGACAGCACTGCTTTTGCTTGGGTATCAGGCCTGGTATTGCTTTTGGTGTTGGGTTTTTACCACAGTATAAAATCGGTTGTATTTAACCTCGAATACGCAGACGCTATTGGTATTAATGTGAAGTTTATCGACGGATTAATCAGCTTCATCACCATTTTAAGTATATCGGTGGGTATTAAAGCGGTGGGTATAGTCATGATGAGCGCATTGCTTATTATTCCGCCAACCGCGGCCCGATTCTGGACCAATGGTCTTGTTAAGTTGTTGCTATTAAGTGGTTTTTTTGGTGCTTTAGCCGGCTGGCTGGGTGCATTCGTTAGCTACAGCCAAGTATCCATGCCGACCGGCCCGTGGACGATTGTAATTATTTCTTTGATTGCCTTTGTTTCAATGCTTTTCGCTCCTAAACGCGGAGTAATCTATCAACGCTGGTCGAAGTTATTATTGAAACGAAGAATAAACGAGGAAAACCTTCTAAAGACCGCGGTACAAAACGAAGTCCGGGGATTAGGCAAGTTATTCAACAGAAGAAGCATTAGTCAACGTCAA
Organism: Bacteroidota bacterium; assembly: GCA_003045825.1. Lineage (GTDB taxonomy): Bacteria > Bacteroidota > Bacteroidia > Flavobacteriales > Schleiferiaceae > UBA10364. Next base: position 23,934 of record PZPA01000020.1, on the reverse strand, counting down.
TTTTTTGAGCAGCGTTTGTGGAACAGAACCGTTCGTCGATTGCGAAGAAAAGGCTTAATTAAAAAAGTACATACAGGTTTCACGCTTTCGACAGAGGGAAGATCGTACGGAGCAGAGATAGACAGGCGACACAAGATTTGGGAGATTTATTTGCAGCGGCGCATGCAGATGAGTATAAATTTAGTTCACGACGAAGCAGAGACGATGGAGCACTTTTTAACACCCGAAATCGAAGCTGAAATATTAGGTGAATTAGGACTTTGTTCCAGGTTTAATCCGCTCCTAGAAATTCACGAACTCGTACCGGACAATGCAATAAACGCCGTTTAATATGGACGCCTTCTGGATTATAGTAACGGGTTTTTTGGTAGCGTCCTCAACGGGGATGTTGGGAAACCTTTTATTGCTGAGGAGGATGAGTATGATGGGTGATGCGCTGAGTCACGCGGTGCTTCCAGGCATTGTCATTGCTTATTTAATAAGCGGTTCCCGAGCATCGGTTCCTTTGTTTCTTGGTGCCATAATAATGGGCATAATTACGACCCTGCTTATCCAATTTTTTTCTTCTAAAGGTAAAATGCAAGCGGATGCGGCCATGGGTACAGTGTTTACCTTTTTGTTCGCGGTTGGTGTCATTTTAGTAACAAAGTATGCCGGTGAAGCGGATATAGATGCAGATTGTGTGTTACACGGGGAAATAGCCTTTGTACCATTGCAAACGAGCTCCTTTTTAGGTCTTGGTGTTCCGTCACCGGTCTGGACATTATTGGGTTTGTTAGCGCTCGTTCAATTGGTTTTTTGGATTGGCTACAAGGGCTGGCTTATTACGTCATTTAATGGAGAATACGCAAAGAGCATAGGCATAAAGACAGCGGTTTGGCACTATACCTTAATGGCCGCCACGAGTGTTGCTACAGTGGTAAGCTTCGAGAGCGTGGGGGCAATTTTAGTAATTGCTTTTCTCGTGGTACCGGCGGCAACAGCGTATTTAATTACAGACAATTTGAAGCGCATGACGCTGTACATCTTGCTACAAGGGTTGTTGAGCGCGGTATTGGGATATTTTCTCTCGGAATGGGTGGGCGGCTCCATAAGCGGCTCCATGGCTGTGGCAAGCTTTGTTTTGTTCGCGGGCTCCTTCATTTGGAGCAAAAAAAAGGGCTAAAGTCCCCACTCTAGCCCTCACTCGCTTAACACAAAAACACGTATAATCATCGTGTTTTAAACCCTATGCAAACCTCGTGCCGTAAATTGGCAGCCGCCGTAAATTTTTGTTAAGGAAAAATCATTTTTTAAAAAAGCGCGGTACAAACGAGGTTTTACCAACGTGCGTTTGGGTAGGTACGCGGCAAGCTTTGCATTTCCGCAAGGAGATAACCTAAATGAGAGGTATGAACACCCAGTCGCCCGCCTGTTTGCATCCAGGCCTCTGTGTCCGGCATTTTTAATGTTGCCGTTTCTAGAACGTGCACGACCTTATCTAACCACTGTGTTTTGAGCGTTGAAAAGTCGACAAAACCTGATCCAAGCTGACTGAAAACAGGATGTACCTCGAATAACTCACCTGTCCACATCCACAAATCGTCGATGCTTTTTTGAACCTTCTCATGGGACTCTTGGGTGCCGTCGCCTAATCGAATAACCCATTCAGCGCTCCATTGGGCATGGTATGCTATTTCTTTCACAGATTTTTCCGCAATCCCTGCCAATGCAGGATGCTCACACTGACGCAAGGCGTCGTATAAGAAGAAATTAAACGTATCGATAAAAAAGCTGCGTACTACGCTATCGCCCCAGTGACCATTAGGCTGCTCTAATAGTAGTGCGTTGCGAAACCCTTCGTGGTCACGAAAATAAGCAAGTGTATCTTCTGTGGCACCTCCGCCCTCTAGCTTTGCAAGCTCTTGGTACAAGAGGCGTGCTCGTCCTATGTGGTCTAAGGAAGTGTTGATAATTGCAATGTCTTGTTCTAAAACGGGGCCTCTTGAACACCAGCGACTAAGCTGTTGCCCTAAAATGAGCGCATCGTCTGCAAGGAAATAAAAGTACTCCTTGAGCGCTTCTTCCTTTGTGTAGTGGGATTTTTTCCCAGTTAACCAACCACCCGTCATCGCTACATGTGTTCGATATCGTCCGGGATATCGTAAAAGGTTGGGTGACGGTACACCTTATCATCGCTTGGGGCGAACAAAGGCTCTTTTTCGTCTGGAGCACTTGCCGTGATCGACTCTGACGGGACGACCCATATACTAATCCCCTCGCTTCTGCGCGTGTAGACGTCGCGCGCATTTTGTAGAGCCATCTCAGCATCTGCAGCATGAAGGCTTCCTACGTGCTTATGGGAAAGTCCGTTTTTAGAACGGAGGAACACTTCCCAGAGTTTCCAGTGGTCTTTATTCATGTGGGATAGGTTTAGGCAGCGGCGCCTGTATTTTTTTTGCGTTGGGCTTGTTTTTGAGCAAAAGCGTTTGCTGCTTCACGGACCCAGGCACCCTCATTGTGTGCTTCAACATGATGGGCGATGCGCTCTTTATTACACGGACCATTACCCTGGACAACATTGTAAAACTCGTCCCAGTTAATAGCGCCAAAATCGTAATGCCCTCGGGCGTCGTTCCATTTTAAATCTTGATCTGGAATGGTTAAACCCAGATATTCGGCCTGAGGAACGGTCTTATCCACAAACTCTTGGCGAAGGGTGTCGTTACTCTTGCGTTTGATTTTCCACTTCATGCTTTGCGCGCTGTTCGGGCTTTCGTCGTCTGACGGGCCAAACATCATTAATGAAGGCCACCACCACCGGTTAAGGCTTTCTTGTGCCATGGCTTTTTGCTCTGGTGTTCCCTGAGCCAATTTCATGACCACTTCATAGCCCTGACGTTGATGGAAGCTTTCTTCCTTACAGATTTTAACCATTGCTCGCGCATAGGGTCCGTAAGAAGTACGGGTGAGCATCACTTGGTTTTGGATAGCAGCACCGTCTACCAACCAGCCGATGGTACCCATATCTGCCCACGATGGAGTGGGGTAGTTAAAAATGGAGCTGTATTTCGCTTTTCCGCTTTGAAGGTCGGAAATCATCTTTTCTCGAGGCTCGCCGAGCGTCTCTGCAGCACTGTATAAATAGAGCCCGTGGCCGGCCTCATCTTGTACTTTTGCGAGCAGGATAAGCTTCGCTCTAAGTGAGGGTGCACGGGTGATCCAATTGGCCTCCGGTTGCATTCCAACTATCTCACTATGAGCATGTTGTGATATTTGACGGATCAGGGTTCTTCTGTATTTTTCAGGCATCCAATCTTTGGGTTCTACCTTGTTTTCCCCATCGACGTACGTCTGAAAATTTTCTTCTAATGATACATTTGTTCCCATTATTCTGTGTATTAGGTCGCTGACAAAGTTAAAACACAACAGCGTAAGGTGTGTTATGGTTTAATATTGCACTCTACCTTTACACCACAAAACAAAAAGCATGCTTAAATTTTTCAAAAAGAATAAAGAAGAAAAACCATCATTGCAGTCAAGCGGCACCAGCACGTCCACGAACGCGTTCTATCCGCTCGTTGTAAAAGAGGTGCGTCGTGAGACAGAAGATGCCGTGAGCGTTTCTTTTGAGCTTAGCGCTGAACAACAATCGGTCTTTAAATACACGCCGGGACAATATTTAACACTTCGTACCACCATTAACGGCGAAGAAGTACGTCGTTCGTATTCCATTTGTGCAGCGCCGCATGAAGGAGAGCTTCGCGTGGCGATTAAAGAGATTGAGGGCGGTAAATTTTCAACCTACGCCAACAGAACTCTTAAAGCAGGGGACGTATTAGAAAGCATGTCGCCAATGGGGAACTTTGCTTGGAAGCACGAAGGAAGTGCCGCACATGTGGTAGGCTGGGCAGCGGGATCGGGTATTACGCCTATCGCGGCAATAGCTAAATCGGTTTTGAACAGCGACAGCGAGAGCACGTTCACCCTGTTTTATGGGAATAAAAACAGCAATAGCATTATTTTCAAAGATGAATTAGAAGACCTAAAGAATGCTTATGTAGACCGATTTGAGCTTCACCACGTGTTAAGCAGAGAGGATCAAGGCAGTGATTACACCACGGGTCGTATTGATGCGGAGAAGGCCAATGCGTACAGCGGAAAGTTTTTTGATGTAGCAACCACAACGGGACATTATCTGTGTGGACCGCTCGGCATGATTGAAGGAGTTAGTGGTGCGCTAGAGTCTATGGGAACAAAGAAATCAAACATTCATTTCGAACTGTTCAACACGGCCGGAGCAACTGCCGAGGTAAAAGCAAAAACATCCTCCAAGGCCAGCGCAAACGCAAAGGTGACCGTGGTGCTTGACGGAGAAGAGACACATTTTGAAATGGGGCCTAAGGACTATGTTCTCGATGCCGCGCTTGATGCTGGAGCAGATGTACCATATGCCTGCAAAGGCGCGGTATGTTGTACGTGTCGCGCAAAGGTGCTAAAAGGCACAGCGGAGATGGTCATGAATTACGCGCTCGTAGACGACGAGGTAAAGGACGGCTATGTTTTAACGTGCCAGACACACGCCACGAGTGATGAATTAGTGATCAGCTTCGATGAGTAAGGTTAGCCCACGAAGCGGCAAAACCGCAGCAGAACTCGAAGAGCGCGGGCCATCAAAACACCCCAAAAAGCCGAAAAACGCCAAAGAGTATAATTTAGGCAAGGGGGCTAAAAAGCGGATGTCAAAAGTGGCGAAGCATAAAAAAAGCCCGAAGAAAAGGTAAAATTAAGCCCCGCAATCGCGGGGCTTTTTAGTTATTCGGCGGACCAAATATTGTTGGCCCTATCTATATCTAACAGCCTCTTGGAAGGGTCTATTTCGATGGAAATAACAGGCTCTGTTGACGTGTGCTTTAAAATATATTCAGGATGCGTCCATGCCCAGGGCGACTGAACATCGTATCCTTCGACGCGCTTCGCACCATACATGCTTACGAGTGGAATATTAAGCATTTCTGTTCGTCCGCTGGCGTAAGTGATTCTCAGATCTACAGGCATTGGAAAAAGGCCCTTTCGCTCGAGTAGAATCTCAGCACCGTTGGCATCGCTGCGCGTCAACGACACGCCATAATCGATGCTTTTGACCTGATCGACGTAATAGCTGAGGTACCAATCCAGCTCTAGGTCGGATTCGCGTTCCATGATGCGAATAAAATCTTCTGGTTTTGGGTGTTTGAATTGCCATTGGGCCCAATACCGCTTCATGCCACGGGCAAAAGGTTCTTCACCGATGATATATTCTAATTGGTTCAAAAACAGCGCTCCTGCACTGTAGCTGTTGATGCCGTACGTACGGTTGTAATTAAAATGATCTGCTGGTGTGCTAAGCGGCTCGCGAAGTCCGGAGGTGTCTAAATAGACATAAGCTCTGTACGCCCCGAGGTGCGGGTTGCTTTGGCCACGGCTGAAAAGAACATTCATGCACTCTTCCTCTGCGTAGGAGGTGAACCCTTCATCCATCCACGGATAGGCCGCTTCATTGGTTCCGATCACGCCGTAATACCAATTGTGTGTTCCTTCGTGCACAAACAACCCGGTAAAGCCCTCGAAATCATCTCCGCCGCCAAGCATCATGGTACACATGGGGTACTCCATACCGCCGTCTCCGCCTTGAATAAGAGAGAACTGCTTGTAGGGATATTGACCAAAATGTTGGGCCATAAAGTCAAAGTACCCTTGCAGGTAGCCGTCTTGAATTTTGATCCAATTCGCTTCGTTTGCCGTTTTAGGATCGTACAATAGGTGCACCAAGGGCCCGTTTTCGATCTGAAGCTGCACGTGCTTGTAATCTGGATCAGCAGCGAAGGCAAAGTCGTGTACACGATCTGCCTTGAAGTGCCAAGTACGAAGCTCATTGCGGCCTAACCGAACCTTTTTTACTCCGCCGTAGCCAAAACCAACGTCTTCTGGGTTTTGAAGGTAGCCAGTACCGCCAAGCACGTAACTTTTGTCGATGTGAACAGTTACATCAAAGGTTCCCCAAACACCATAGAATTCGCGACCCACGTATTGGTCCGGGTGCCACCCGTCCTCGTCGTATTCTGCAAGTTTAGGATACCATTGGGTCATTGTGAATTCAACGCCCTCTTTGTTGTTCCAACCTGAACGGCGAATCTGTTTTGGAACCTGAGCGTTCCAACGCATTTCAAAGGTGGTGCTTTCACCCGGAAGCAGCGGCTCTGCAAGGGTGCATTTCAACACAGTTCCGTTCACCTCCCAACCTAGCGGCATCCCGTTTTGCGTGAGTTCACGGATTTCTTGAAAACCAACTTCATCAGATTCAAGCCCGTAAATACGGTCGGTTACGCGACGGTCTGGATCCTTGATGGTTCTCGAACGCACATCCATCATACTTTCCGGCTGAAAGGCATTGAAGTACAGGTGGAAATACGCCTTTTGAAGGGTATCGGGACTGTTGTTGGTGTATTGGACTTTTTGGTAGCCGTCGTATTGATGGTTTTCCACATCCATGGTGATGTCCATGGTATAGTCGACGGATTGCTGCCAGTATTGTGCCTGGACGCTTATACCAAGTCCAGCGAATAGTGTAATTAGGAGTTTCTTCATTGTAGGGCGGGGATTATTTAAAAAAGTGATCAAGTCGACCGCTGTCTGCAAGACGAGGTCCTTTTTCTGTCATTTGTAACGTACAGACCTCGTTGTAGGCATCGTGCTCTAAAAACAATCGATAGTCTTTTTCCGCCGCCTCCGTAAAGATGCGTGCGCGCTCATCAAGAGTGAGTAATGGCCGTGTATCGTATCCCATAACAAAGGGCAGTGGGATGTGGCCGGTTGAGGGCAAGAGGTCTGCCATGAAGACGACGGTTTGTCCTTTATAAGGGAGGATAGGACACATCTGCGCGTCGGTATGGCCGTTGACGACGAAGACATCGAAGCCCAGCGGTGTGCTCACGCGGTGCTCGCTTTCTGGGGCGTCGATAAATTTTAGTTGCCCGCTTTCTTCGAGGGGCAGAATGTTTTCTGATAGGAAGCTAGCGCGTTCGCGATCGTTGGGCTTGGTGGCCCAATTCCAATGGCGCTCGTTCGTCCAATACGTTGCGTTTTTAAAGGCGGGTTCGTATCCGGTGCGGTCGGCGTTCCACTGCACAGCGCCCCCCACATGGTCAAAGTGAAGGTGGGTGAGGAACACATCGGTTATTTGGTTGCGATTAAAGCCTATTGCTGCGAGTGAGGCGTCAAGGCTGTGGTCGCCGTGGAGGTAATAATGCGAAAAGAACTTCTCATTCTGTTTGTTGCCGATTCCGGTATCGATCAAAATTAATCGGTCCCCGTCTTCAATAAGCAAGGAGCGCATGGCCCAGGTGCAAAGATTTTTTTCGTCTGCAGGATTGGTACGCTCCCAAAGCCCCTTCGGCACGACGCCAAACATGGCACCGCCGTCGAGTTTAAAGTTCCCGGTGTGTATTGGGTGAAGGGTCATAATGGATAGGATTTTTGGCAAGTTACAAAGCAGTCGCGTAATAGATTACATGCAATACGTCTAGTGGCTATGACAAAATTTCTTTTAGTAATGATGAACTAAATCGGTTGATTTATCCTTGTATTAAGCATTAACTAATTGAACAAGAACATGAAAGCAAGCTCTAAGCAACTACCTATCGCAGAGTTTGAACCACCACAACCGTTTAAATGGAACCAATACCTGGTTAACGGAAAAAAAGAAACCTGGGAGGGTGCCTTTGAAGACGTTTACAGCCCTATGGGCAAGGTTGCGAAAGACGGAACAACAGAAAGAGTCTACCTCGGTGCGTCACCAACACTGGACGAGGCAACCGGACTAAAGGCACTTCAAGCAGCTAAATTAGCGTACAACAACGGAAGAGGATACTGGCCTACCGCAGGTGCATCCGCGCGCATTGAAGCGATGGAGAAGTTTGTATCGCTAATGAAAGAAAAGCGCGAAGAGGTCAGCACCTTATTGATGTGGGAGATTGCGAAGAACAAGAGCGCTGCCTACAAAGAATTTGACCGAACAGTTGATTATATCAATGATACCATCGAGGAGTACAAAGAGCTCCAGCGACGCGGTTCACACGTAGCCAGTAAGGACGGTGTGATTTCCCAAATTCGTCGCGGACCTTTAGGCGTTGTATTGTGTTTAGGCCCTTACAACTACCCGCTAAACGAGACCTTTTGTTTGCTCATTCCTTCCCTGATCATGGGCAATACGATTGTGTTTAAACCCGCTAAATATGGCGTTTTATTATTGACTCCGCTTATCGATGCGTTTAAGGAAGCCTTCCCCCCGGGAGCGGTAAACATTGTGTTTGGTCGCGGACGCACGTTGGCAGGTCCTATTATGAAAACAGGTGACGTGGATGTGCTCGCGCTGATTGGAAATTCAAAAAGCTCCAACGCCTTAGTAGCACAACACCCAAAACCCAACAGGTTGCGCCAAGTCTTAGGGCTTGAAGCTAAAAATCCAGCCATCGTTTTTGACGATGCGAACATTGACCAAGCCGTAAAAGAATGTGTAAACGGCGCTTTGAGCTACAACGGTCAACGCTGTACAGCGCTCAAGCTCATTTTCGTTCATAAATCCGTTTCAGCGGAGTTCCGTTCGAAGTTTACCAAAGCCGTAGACGCCCTGGTTTTAGACCACCCGGCAACAGACAGCACCTTAACCCCGCTGCCCGAACGAAATAAGGTGGAACACATGGAAGCCTATGTGGACGACGCTGTTTCTAAAGGTGCGCAGGTGATCAATAAAAATGCCGGTCGCGTTTCAGACACCGCCTTTTTCCCGGCAGTATTGTATCCGGTGACCGACGAGATGGACATCTTCCACGAAGAGCAGTTCGGACCAGTGGTGCCTATCGTGGAATACGAAGATCTTGAAGAAGTCATGTCCTCTATAGCAGCGTCCGATTGTGGACAGCAGTGTAGTTTGTTTAGCGATAATGAATTGACCATAGCCTATGCCGTGGACAACATGGTAAACCAAGTCTGTCGCGTAAACATCAACGCCTCTTGTCAGCGCGGCCCGGATTATTTGCCGTTTACCGGAAGAAAGGACAGCGCCGTGGCTACCTTAAGTGTTCATGACGCGCTTCGCTCGTTTTCTATTCGCACATTAGTAGCGACAGGAACGGACCAGAAACAGTTGTTCGGAAATGTGATTTCAGGAGGCCAAAGCAACTGGATGACGACGGACTATTTATTGTAAAAACACAACGCAACAGAACAGATCAATAACCCCGGGCCTTTGGTTCGGGGTTTTTCTTTGTTCCAACACTCTATCAAGCGTGGCTTGGCTCGGATTGCCTTCGCTTCGCTCGGCGGACCGCGTGGTCACCTAAGGTCAGTAAGAACGCCCCGGTCCTTTGCTGCGCAAAGTCCTTGGTCTTTTTTAGTTGCCCCGGCGCTCAAGCAAGCGTGGCGCCATACCAACTAAAAAACCCCAGCTCGCATCGCGAGCCGGGGCTTTTCTTATTCTGAGGTTCCGAGCGGACTCGAACCGCTGTAGCTGGTTTTGCAGACCAGTGCCTAGCCACTCGGCCACGGAACCTTAGGGAGGCCAAAAATAGGAGAAAAATTTTAACGGCCTCGAGTTTATTTTATCTCTATCGTTCTGCTGTAAAAGTCAGCGCAACACGCTCCACGTCTCCATTGATAGGAGGATTTAGTTTTGCTACGTTTACCCACGCTTTTTGAACAGACGGGTGTTCGCTCATTATGCGGTCAATCATGCGTTGACAGACGACCTCAAGAAGTTTAGCGCGAACGGCCATTTCTTCTTTTGCAATGGCGTTGAGCGCAACATAATCTACAGTATCGTTCAAATCGTCAGAGACGGCCGACGTACTAAGGTCTGCCCAAACGCTGATGTTGACTTCATAATGGGAGCCAATTACCGCCTCTTCTTGCATGCAACCGTGGTTGGTGTATATGCGAATGCCGTGAACGTCGATCTGATGTAATGCAGCCATTAGCCCAACACTTCAATTGCCTTAGAAATACGCGCGAGCACTTCGTCTTTGCCTAAAACCGCACAAATCGCAAACATGCTTGGTCCCATTCCCTTTCCAGTTACCGCAAGACGGAAGGAAGGCCCCACTTTTCCAAAGCCCAATTCCTTTTCTGCCAAATAGCCTTTAAAGCACGCTTCTATCGCGTCGGAAGTAAAGTCGGGTAGAGCGTTAAACCGCGCTGCGAGATCCTTCATCATCGGGGCACTTTCTTCATTCCACTTTTTAGCACGCGTTTTCTCGTCATAATCCGATGGCGTTTCAAAAAGGAATCGACCTTCTTCGAGTAAATCCTGCGGGAAGGTCGCGCGTTCACTCATCATCGTTGCGATAGTACCGAGGTGCGCTTCGTTGTAGGACAGGCCTTCGTTATCTAGCACATTTTTCAGCTCGTGTGCCAATTCTGCCTCGCTTAAATCACGCAAATACAATTGGTTGAACCATTTACCTTTCTCAAAATCAAACTTAGCGCCAGACTTTGAAACCTTGCTCAAGTCAAAAGCATCAACCAGTCCTTTCAGGTCAAAAATTTCTTGTTCAGTACCGGGATTCCAACCCAACAACGCAAGCATGTTGATAAAGGCTCCTGGGAAGAAACCAAATTCACGGTAGCCGCTTGCGGTTTCTCCGGTTTCGTCGTTCGACCAATCGATTGGGAAAACAGGGAACCCTAGTCGGTCACCGTCTCGCTTACTGAGCTTACCGGGTCCGTCAGGTTTTAGAAGCAAAGGAAGGTGCGCAAAGGTTGGGCACTCCCAGCCAAAAGCGTCATACAACATGACGTGCAGCGGTGCAGAAGGCAACCATTCTTCTCCACGGATGACGTGGGTGATTTCCATTAAATGGTCGTCTACGATGTTGGCAAGGTGGTAGGTCGGCATTCCGTCCGCCTTAAACAAGACCTTGTCGTCCATATTGTTGGTGTTGACGCTTACCCATCCACGAATGGTATCTTCAAAACGAACTTCATGATCGCGGGGAAGCTTGATACGTACCACATAAGGTTCGCCGGCCGCAACTTTAGCATCTACCTCTTCTTTGGGAAGGGTTAATGAGTTTTTCATGTTGCCGCGTGTGATGTAGTTGTATTGCCAATTTGCTGCGCCAGCATCTTTTGCCATCTGACGCATGGCATCGAGCTCTTCTGCGGTGTCAAAAGCAATGTAGGCCTTGTCTGCCGCGAGTAATTTATCTGCGTATTCGCGGTACATCGGTTTGCGCTCGCTTTGACGGTACGGCCCGTTACCGCGGTCTTCGCCGCCGATGCCTTCGTCTGGGCTAATGCCGCACCAGGCCAATGCCTCTACGATATACTTCTCCGCACCCGCAACAAATCGAGTTTGGTCCGTATCTTCGATACGAAGCAAGAAGTCACCGCCGTGCTTTTTGGCGAATAAATAGTTGTACAAAGCGGTACGAACACCGCCTATGTGTAAAGGCCCCGTGGGTGAAGGAGCGAATCGAACGCGAACTTTTGAGCTCATGTTTATGTCGTTATAATTGGCGCAAAGGTACAATCGCCTAAACCATTAGGAAACACTAACTTTGTTTAGATAAAAACACGATTAAAATATGTACCCAGAAGAGATGATCGCGCCAATGCGCGCAGAGCTAGCAAATAGCGGATATACTGAAACAAAGACCGCTGACGAAGTAAAATCAGCCATTAACGCGGAAGGAACAACGTTTGTTGTGGTAAATTCTGTGTGTGGATGTGCTGCAGGATCTGCGCGGCCAGCAGCGATGGCAGCGGCAAAATCCGCAGTAAAACCAACTAGAATGATCACTGTTTTTGCCGGAAACGACGTTGAAGCGGTGAACGAAGCGCGCGGAATGATGCAGCCGTTCCCCCCATCGTCACCCTCAATGGCATTGTTTAAAAACGGTGAATTGGTGCACATGGTGGAACGCCACCATATTGAAGGACGTACTGCGGAAATGATCGCCGGTAACCTGCTTTCAGCCTTTGAAGAGCACTGCAAATAATCGACCCATACCACAGAAGCTAATGGACGACAAGAACTTACAGATTGAAACTCTAGCCATTCACGGTGGACAGCAGCACGACCCTTCTACAGGAGCCGTAATGCCGCCCATTTACCAAACCTCTACCTATGTGCAGGAGTACCCGGGCAAGCACAAGGGGTACGAATACAGCCGCAGCGGAAACCCAACGCGGACCGCTTTGGAAAATGCGATCGCGAGCATTGAAGGCGGTACTCATGGAGCTGCGTTTGGTTCAGGATTGGCTGCCATCGATTGTATGTTGAAGTTCTTGAGCCCAGGCGATGAGGTCATTGCGTGTAACGACCTCTACGGCGGAACGTACCGGTTATTCACGAAAATGTTTTCTAACTACGGCATTCAATTCAAGTTTGTCGACATGAGCAACGACCATTGGCATAGTGACGTTAACAAAGCGACGAAAATGCTGTGGATGGAAACACCCACGAATCCAATGCTCAACGTGTTGGATATTAAAGCAGCCTCGAAAGTGGCCAAAGCAAATGACTTGATTTTAGTCGTTGACAACACGTTTGCAACGCCATATTTACAACGTCCCTTGGATTTAGGAGCGGATGTGGTGATGCACAGCGGCACGAAATACCTGGGCGGACACAGCGATGTGGTTCTAGGCTTGCTTGCAACGAAAAACGAGGAAATTGCAGAAAAGATGTATTTTATTCAAAACGCCTCTGGGGCGGTTTTAGGACCAATGGACAGCTTCCTTGCCCTACGCGGAATAAAAACGCTACACGTTCGCATGGATCGACACTGTGAAAACGGTGAGGCAGTTGCGCAATACCTGCAGGAGCACCCTGCGGTAGGTGAAGTGTATTGGCCCGGATTAAAGGGCCACAATGGACACGAAGTAGCCAAGCGCCAGATGAAGAAGTTTGGAGGAATGGTAAGTTTCACCGTCAAGGGCGCCGGTTTTGAGAAAACGGCTGAGGTGGTTAGCGCGCTTCGCGTTTTCACATTAGCAGAAAGCTTAGGCGGCGTAGAGTCTCTAGCAGGTCATCCTGCTTCCATGACACACGCTTCCATACCGAAAGAAGAGCGCGAAAAAGTGGGCGTTACAGATAACCTGATTCGCCTATCTGTCGGAATTGAAAACAAAAAAGATTTGCTTGCCGATTTAGAGCAGGCACTCGCAAAATAATAGCGTATGAATAGCAAGTTTGCCGTTATAGGTCTTGGTGTTTTTGGAACTGCGATTGCGCGTAAACTGGGCGCGCGCGGTGCCGATGTAATGGCCATTGACGAAAGTGAAGAGAAGGTGCAGCGAATAGCGCAGGACGTTCCCTTTGCCGTAGCGCTTGACGCAACGAACAAACAAGCTCTTGAAGCACAGAACATCCAAGACATGGACGCAGTGGTAGTCAGCATTGGCTCGAGCTTCCAAGAGATGCTTTTATGTGTTTTTCAGTTGCAAGAAATGGGCGTAAAAAAAATCATCGCCCGTGCTCAAGGCCCTGTGCAACGTAAGATTCTGGAGAAAATGGGACTTCAACATATTTTAAGCCCAGAGCAAGAGGTTGCCAACAATGTCGTAGAGCAATTGACCAACCCAGGGGTTCTTATGTGTGTGCAATTGCCGGACGACTACGAGATTATTGAAGTAGAAGCGCCTGCTAAAATCATAGGCAGAACCCTTGAAGATATTGGGCTGCGCAAGAAGTACAATATCAATCTCGTAACAGTGCTCCGCAAAGAAGGCGACGGACACCATATTAATGGCGTCCCGGGACCGGACAGTGTGGTAAACAACGGAGACATTATTTTGGTCTTTGGAAAGACGAAAGACATTAATAGATTCATCGAAATTAACGCTTGATGCCTGCTCGAAAGCGCATGATCATTACCGGGGTAAGCTCTGGAATAGGCTTAGCTGTTGCGGCTGAAGCCTTGCGCTTGGGATGGCACGTTGAAGGTATAGGAAGAAACGCCCCGACGTTACTTACCGAACATTCTCGCGGTGCTTTTACAAGGTGTGACCTAAGTGATAGGGCCTCCTTAAAAGGGCTTTCATTGGTTTCTGACCAGTCCTTCGATCTAACGGTTTTGGTAAACAACGCGGGCACTTTGGGCCCGGTGAAGCCATCATATAAAGCCAGTTGGGAAGAGATCGATCATTGTATTACACTCAACACAAGTAGCGCCATGCTGCTCAGCGCTAAATTCCTATCGGAGGTTACTGGGGAGAAACAAATCTATTTCACAGGCTCCGGTGCAGCGGCATATGCCATCGAAGGGTGGAGTGCTTATTGCGCGTCAAAGGCAGCTGTTCACATGTACGCAGAGGTATTGGCAAAAGAGCACCCAGGCAATCGCATTCATGCCTTTATGCCAGGGAAAGTAAATACGCCTATGCAGGCTGAAATTAGAGCAACGTCAACGGAAGATTTTCCCGACGTTGTTCATTTTGTCGAAGAATTTGAATCGGGAAATTTAGTCCTTCCAGAAACGGTAGCATCAACGCTACTCCGTGTCGTAGAAATGGAAGCGGAAATCCCTGTAATCTTTAGTATTTCAAACTATACAACATGAAAAAAACCCTATTTACTTTAATTACTGTTGGAACGCTATTGGTCGTTTCGTGTACCAAAGATCCAGTAGCTACCGAAACGTTTATACGCGAAGATGTTATTGGGGAGTGGACGGTCAATCAAGTTGCTTATAGCGGTGAAATGCCGAACCCAATTAATCCATCAGCCTTGATGCAGTTTAGCGGTATTGGCACTCAGTTGTATGGCAAAATTAACATCTATGAAATGCCGGATACGGGCAACCTACACATAGATTTTGTGGCCAACCTGAACACGATTCAGGTTCCGGTTAGCTTGATCAGCGGCGGAACGTGGTATTTGGTAAACAACGACAGCACGTTAGTTTTAGATAACGATAGCGTGAGCTATGCTTTTAAGATGATCAGCGGATTGCCCACGCAGCAAATTTGGCAAACGTCGTTCATGCAAGTTCCGGCGGATAGCAGTTATTGGGCGGACATCGATTTAGAATTGACGTTGATTAAATAAGAAACAAATGGCAAGAGTACTCACCGGTATTCAGAGTTCAGGGCGCCAGCATTTAGGCAATATTCTAGGTGCCATTCGTCCGGCGATAGAGATGAGTAAAGACTCCAAAAATGAGGCGTTTTTATTCATAGCAGACCTACACAGTCTTACAACTGTAAAGGATGCGGCGCAGCGTAAGGACAATCTTATAGCGACGGCTGCGGCGTGGTTGGCCTGTGGGTTAGATCCGGAGAAAGTAGTGTTCTACGCACAGAGTGATTTGCCGGAGTGTACGGAATTAACGTGGTATTTAAACTGCTTTACGCCGTATCCAATGCTTGCCAACGCACACAGCTTTAAAGACAAAAGCGACAATCTTAGCGATGTAAACGCCGGGTTGTTTGACTATCCAGTTTTAATGGCGTCGGACATTTTATTGTACGATGCGGAATTGGTACCTGTTGGAAAGGACCAAAAGCAACACCTTGAGATCACACGCGATTTAGCGAGCAGCTTTAACCACCGCTACGGCGACACATTTGTGGCCCCGGAGGCCAGCATTGCGGCGTCTGTCATGACCATTCCAGGCACAGACGGACGTAAGATGAGCAAAAGCTACGGCAACGTTATTGATGTGTTTTTACCTAAGAAGCAGTTGAAGAAACAGATCATGGGCATACAGACAGATTCCACCCCATTGGAGGATCCGAAGGACCCAGAAACCTGTAATGTATTTGCCCTTTACAAGCTGTTGGGGACACCAGCGCAAGTAGAAGAATTAGCGGCCAATTACCGCGGAGGAAACTTCGGCTACGGCCACGCGAAGACCGCCTTGTTGGAGCTCATTCTTGAAGAGTTTACTGAGGCGCGCGAGCGTTTCGACTACTACATGGCCCATCCGGAGGAAGTGAGCAAGGCGCTGAAAATAGGTGCGGATAAAGCGCGTCCTATCGCTCAGGCGACATTGGGTCGGGTGCGCGCGAAACTGGGTTTCTAGACGGTCTCCTTACGCCTAAAAAGGGTTTAGGGTTGGTAAGAATAAAGAGGGGATAAACACTCCATATACATATACGCTATTTTAGCGCCGTGAAAGTATTTAGTTACCTACATCATGCTTGGTATTATTTGGTCGCTTTTGTGACCATAGTCCTACTGCTTCCTGCTTTATTGTGGACGGCACGGCCGGGGGGCAACTACAGTCATTTTTTTAAAGTTGCAAAGTTGTGGTCTTGGATGTATTTAATAGGCATGGGCGTTTGGCCCCGCCCGGGAAAGTACCAACTTAAGCACGATGGACCGGTTGTTTTAAGCCCAAATCACGGATCAGATTTAGACATACCGCTCACATTTTTAGCGTCTCCAACACCGGTTGTTTTCATGGGAAAAGCGGAACTGTTAAAGCTGCCGTTGTTCGGGTATTTCTTCAAGCAAACGAGTATAGCGGTTGATCGCTCTTCTTTTAGCGGCAGAAAACAAGCCATGATAGATGCCGATCAAAAAATTAAAGAGGGATATAGCGTTTGTATTTTTCCAGAAGGGGGCATTCCTCCGCAGAAGTATTTGATGCGTGGATTTAAAGCCGGGGCGTTTAAGCTTGCGGTTGAAAACAGTGTACCGGTAGTTTTAGTGAGCATTTACCAAAGTAAGTTTAGGTTGGGTGATTGGGGAGAGCCTTCAAGCGTCGGGCCTGTAGACACGAAGGTGTTGGGCGAGTTTTGGGCCGATCCCAAGGCGTCAAACCCCGTGCAAGAATTAATGGACCGTTCCTATAGAATTTTAGCCACGGACCTCAAAAATTGGGGCCATACCGGTGAAGTTGTTTTACCTTTGGTAGAGAATTAATAGCTATGGAAATCAGCAAGGAGCAAATCAAACATTTAGCGCATTTGAGCCGCTTGGAACTATCTGAAGCAGAGATTGACGCCATGCAGGGTGATATGTCGAAGATTTTGGATTTTGTTGCCCAGGTGGAAAAATTAGACCTTGAGGGTGTAGAGCCTTTAACGCAGATGAGTAAGAGCGTTAACGTCATGCGCCAGGACGAAGTAGCAAATATGATTTCTAAAGAAGACGCACTGAAAAACGCACCCGATGCGAACAGTGACTATTTCCGCGTATCTAAGTTCGGGAAGAAGGTCTAAACAAAGACAGCAGGGGGGATGTTAACCCGGCAACCTAATACGACATCATGCGCATTACAATTATCCAAGGCAGTCCCCGCGACCAAGCAAATACGGCTAAAGTGGCCCGTTTTTTCGAAGAACAATTGGCTCAAAAAGACGCTGTTTCCGCGGTGCGATTTTTAGACATCAGGAGTTTCAATTTCCCTAACTGGGGAATGGGCGAGGCGTCTAAAGAGGATTTGGCGTTGTTTCAATCGGGCTTAGTCGATGCTGATGGACTTTTGTTTGTCGTTCCAGAATACAACGGTCGCGTTCCTGGCGCGTTTAAAAACACACTAGATTATTTCCGAGGGGAATACAAGAAGAAGCCTATGGCGATCGCTACGGTCAGCGGGGGACCTTTTGGTGGAGTAAATGCGTTGTATGATTTTCGCGATTGGGCACATTATATGGAGGGGATTTTAAGCCCCACAAAACTTTTAGTGAGCAAGGCCGGTGTCCTGTTCAACGAACATGGCGTGCCAGTAGAGGAGCATTTTAACCTCAATTACCCGGCGTTTCTTGACGATTTTCTTTGGCTCACTCAAAAAATAGCGAAGTAAATGTTGGGCCAAGCTGCGGCCCTCAACCTTTGCCGGAATTGGTTTGAAGACCAAGGCTGGAAGCCCTTTTCTTTTCAAATACAAGCGTGGTCAGCTGCCTTAAAAGGCGATTCGGGTATGGTAAACGCACCTACCGGAAGCGGGAAAACGTATTCACTTTTGCTTCCTGCTATTGCCGCAGCAATGGGCCGGAGCGGGCGTGAGGCAGAGGGGGTTCAGCTTATTTGGATTACCCCTATTCGTGCCTTAGCCAGAGAGATAGAACAGAGCGCCCGCAGAGCTATTGAAGGCATGGATTCACACTGGGAGGTGGGCACGCGCACAGGAGATACTTCGCAGAAAGTTAAACAGGCCCAGAAAACCAAACTCCCGCAGATTTTAATCACGACTCCTGAGAGCATTCATGTAATGCTTTCTAACAAGGGCTATGCAAAGTTATTTCGCAACTTAGAGACGGTTGTTATTGATGAATGGCATGAGCTGATGGGAACTAAACGTGCCGTCCAATGCGAACTGTTCCTCTCCAAGTTTCGAAAGTTGCGACCAGCATTGAAGACTTGGGGTATTAGCGCGACCATAGGCAATATGGACGAAAGCTTGGAGGTGTTGATGGGCGTGGACGGGGCAGAATCGGCCCAATTAATAAAAGCAAACCTCAGCAAATCACTAGTGGTAGAACCGGTATTGCCAGATGAGGTAGAGACCTTACCATGGGCCGGTCATTTGGGCATACGGTTGCTCGAAAAAGTTATTCCGCTCATTCACGAAAACCAGAGCACGCTCATCTTTACCAATACTCGTGCTCAAGCGGAGATTTGGTACCAGAAAATATTAGAGGTTGACCCCTCTTTAGCAGGAGTTATTGCGATGCACCATAGTGCCATTTCTAAGCAGGTGCGAAACTGGGTTGAGGAGGCGTTGTACGACGGCAATCTCAAGGCAGTGGTTTGTACATCTTCTTTGGATTTGGGCGTCGACTTTCGCCCTGTAGACTGTGTTGTACAGATAGGATCTCCTAAAGGCGTGAGTCGGTTTGTACAACGTGCGGGCCGTTCCGGACACCGACCGGGCGCAACGAGCACCATTCATTTTGTCCCTACACATAGTTTAGAGCTGTTGGAATGCGCTGCATTGCGCAAGGCGATTGACCATAATACAAACGAGGACCGTATTCCATACTTGAGGAGTTTAGACGTGCTTATTCAGTACATGGTGACCTTAGCGGTGAGCGACGGGTTTTCATCGGAAGAATTGCTCTCAGAAGTGCGCAAGACGACGAGCTATTTCAGTGTTTCTGATGAAGAATGGCGCTGGTGTTTGGATTTCATTGTTCGCGGCGGGCAGAGTTTAGCAGCCTACGACGACTACCATAAAGTGGTGGTGGAAGAGGGCAGGTACAAGGTTGTTTCTCGAAAGGTAGCGATGCGGCACAAGTTCAATATTGGGACAATAGTCAGCTCAATGATGGTCAAGGTGAAGCTCCAGAAAGGAAGTTTCTTGGGCCATGTGGAGGAGTATTTCATCTCGAAATTGATGCCAGGAGATAGTTTTTGGTTTGCAGGACGTTGTTTGGAGTTGGTCCGATTCCGTGGCGTCGAAGCCACTGTTCGCCTCTCCAAAGCAACCACCGGCGCTGTGCCGAGCTACATGGGGGGCCGCATGCCGCTCAGTGCTGAGCTTGGGTATTTTTTACGCGATAAGCTCGAAGAGGCTGCGACCGGACAGACGTTTGAGGACCCTGAATTGGCCATGATTCAGCCCATTATTCGTTTGCAAAAAGAGCGGAGCATTGTGCCTAGTAAAGCGCAATTTCTCATGGAATACCTCGAAGATAAGGAAGGGTACCATTTGTTTGTTTATCCCTTTGAGGGACGTCTTGTGCACGAGGGAATGGCTTCTTTATTAGCCTACCGTCTAGGCCTCTTTGGACCACAGACCTTTTCCCTCGCGATGAATGATTACGGCTTTGAGCTTTTATCCGATCAACCCATACCCATACAAGATGCTTTAGACAGCGATATTTTTACCTCAGCAGCGCTAAGAGAGGACCTTGTGAGCAGTCTTAACGAAAGTGAGATGATGCAAAGAAGGTTCCGTGATATTGCTCAGATATCGGGACTTATTTTTACCGGCTATCCAGGCAAAAACATGACCACCAAGCAATTGATTAGCTCAACGAAGTTGATGTACGAAGTGTTCAGAGATTACGAGCCTGACAATCTATTATTGCGCCAAGCGTACGAAGAGGTACATGAGTTTCAGTTAGAGGAGGCGCGTATGCGTTCTGCTTTAGATAGAATCGCGGAACAGGAAACGGTCTTGCAGCACCTGAATCATCCATCTCCATTAAGCTTCCCAATTTTAGTGGACCGTCTTCGAGAAACGATGGGAAACGAAAGTTTAGCGGAGCGCATCAAGCGCATGCAATTGGACTTTGGTTAAGCAAAAACGCCCCTCACCGGGAAGGCGAAGGGCGCTGCAAGTTTAATGGTAACAGAATTATCCGCGGCCGTTACCAAACGGCTGTGCCGCAAGTTGGAAGCGTTGGTAGAACTCTTGTACACTGTCTTGATCGTGCACTTGAACGTTTTGTAGGAGCATTTGATAGAACTGCAGGTTCGTTCGCCATTCGTTCGCCGCACGTTTGCGGTCTTCTCTATCGAAGGCACTGAAGTAGTCCAATTCTGCATCCAAATGATCCGCAAAGGCATTGGTCAGCTCACGGGCCTTGTCGGTGGCGCCCGCCTTGTAGTAGGAATCTATGATACCGAACACAAAGTAGTTGTACCCGAACTTTTCAGCAGGCATTTTCTCCATTGCAAAATCAAGAACCTCAACCGCTTTTTCATTGTCCCCTTCAACGATAAATTCGTTGGCAAGACGACCGAAAATAGTACGTAGGTTATAACTCAAACGACGGTTGGTTTCATCCAAGTACACTTCTGGAAGCTCCATGTTCCCGTAGCTGAATTTCGACATTAGATTTTCGTACATGATTTCTGTATCGACCTTTCCGTAGTCAATTCCTGTACCGCTCTCATATTTTACCGGCACAAAACGGTACGCCATCCCTTCGAGACGGAAGTAGTCGTTTAACCAGAAGTAGGCTTTAGGGCTATTGCCCACGGTGATCGAGAAGTAGATGGGGCGCTCCCAATTGTTGTTTGCGATGAGGTCTACGACCATCAAATCACGCTTAGTCATCACGTTTGCTTTCCAGTCCCAATCAATGTAATCTAAAACAGATGCACTGTCTGCAACATCAACAACACCGTTAGCATAGACCGCTTCTTTATCAATATTGATGCGGAAGTTCTTTTGCGGGAATAAAGGCAATTCCTTGCCGCCTCCGGTTTTGAATTTCACTTGAGAATCGTCGCGCTTGCTGAATTGGATAAAATCCTTCACATCCCAACGTCCTTTTACACCCAGGTCGCGGTAGTACAATACGTCGCGTGTTCCTTGCACATATTCGTGCCACTTAAAGCTAAAGGGAACGGCTTCGCCATCATATGCTTTTCTGCGTTGCTGGTCGATGTACCAATCCGTATTTAAAAGGCTGAGGTTAACAATGCGCACGTCCGTTCTGTATCCTTCGACTTCCTGTACATACCAAAGCGGGAACGTATCATTATCGCCATTAGTAAAGAGAATGGCATTTGGATCACAGCTATCTAGGTAGGCTTTTGCGATATCTCTAGCTGTGTAGCGGTTGCTGCGGTCGTGATCGTCCCAGTTTTCAGCCGCCATTCGTAGTGGCACGGCAACTAAAGCAACACCAACCACGAGGTAAGAGGCCACCATAGGGCTCAATTTCGTGCGTACGGTATCCCACAAACCAAGCGCCCCTAATCCAATCCAAATGGCATAGGCGTAGAAAGATCCGACAAAAGCATAATCGCGTTCGCGAGGCTCAAACGGCTTGTGGTTGGTATACACGACAATAGCGATTCCCGTAAGCAGGAAGAAGAGCGTCACGGCCCATGCGTCCTTATTGTTCTTCTTGTATTGGTAGTAGAGCCCAAAGATTCCTAGGAGGAACGGCAACATAAAGTAGGTGTTGCGGGACGGGTTGTTTTTCCAATGCTCTGGCAGGTTCCCTTGGTCTCCAAGGCGAATGCTGTCTAGGAAAGGTATACCAGTGATCCAATTCCCTTTGGTCAATTCGTAGCGGTGCTGTTCATCGTTTTGACGACCCGAATAATTCCACATGAAATAACGCCACCACATCTTACCAATCTGGTATTCAAAAAAGAACCCAACGTGTTGCGCAAAAGTGATTGGCGCATCGGGATCTTTGATGTTCATGATGTTGATGTAATTCTGCTTGTATTGGGGATCATCGTTCCAAATCCTTGGGAAGAACCCTTGGTATTTAGGGTCGTAGTTTGGTACACTGGCCTTCTTGTCGTCCGTCAATAAGTACTTACCGTCGACTTTAAGATCACCGCCTTTTTCTTCAACATAAGCAAGTGCCTCACTCTCCATTTTAAACGCAGCGACTTGTTTTTTGCCTTTCAACACAGCAAATCCACGCTGGTATACTGGGTTGCCGTCGCCAAACGGTTTGTTTCTATCGTACGGTGCGTTGAACGACTTGCCATAAAGAATAGGCCAATCTCCGTATTGCTCACGATTGTAATAAGCCAATAAGGACATTGCATCTTCAGGATTGTTTTCGTCGATGGGTGTATTTGCATTAGAGCGCACGGCCAAAATGATGAACGTCGAATACCCCATAACAATCAACATAACTGCAATCACAGCTTGTTGTACCAGCGGCTTATTGGTCTTTTTAGTCCAAACGATTCCGAAGGTAGTTGCAGCAATTAAGATGAGTGAAGCCGCGACTGTTCCAGAGTGGAACGGCATGTTAAGGCTGTTTACAAACGTAATTTCGAGGGCCCCGAACAACTTCAAGACCATAGGGATTATGAAAGCAAAAACTAGCGCAAGTATCAAAATGCTCGCCCCATTCGCTATGATAAATCCATTGCGCGTAGTATTGGGGAATTTCTTGAAGTAGTAGATCATTCCAATAGCTGGAATGGTCAAGAATACAAGAATGTGCACCCCAACAGAAAGTCCCACTAAATAGGCAATAAGGAGCAGCCATTTGTTGGCATGTGGATCTTCGTCCACCGCCTGTTCCCATTTCAATACAGCCCAGAACGCTGCTGCAGTAAAGAAGGAACTCATGGCATATACCTCACCTTCTACGGCAGAGAACCAAAAGCTATCGGAAAAGGTGTAGGCCAATGCACCAACGGCGCCAGCGCCTAAAACAGCGACGGTAGCGGCACCGTCAATATTCTTCTTGCCGCCTAATAATTTTACACCAAGTGCAGTGATTGTCCAGAACAAGAACAGGATGCTAAAAGAAGAGCTCAAGGCACTCAGGGCATTAACCATGAGGGCTTGATTTTCGGCTTCACCCGCGAATTGGCCAAAGAGGTTACCCATCAATTGAAAGAACGGTGCACCTGGAGGGTGACCCACCTGAAGCTTCACGGAGGTCGCAATATATTCCCCACAATCCCAGAAACTGGTCGTAGGCTCGATGGTCATGAAATAAGTAATGGTGGCGATGGCAAAAACCGTCCAGCCAACGATGTTATTTAGTTTTTTGTAATCCACTGATAACGTGCTTTTTGCTAGTTGTTAGGTGTTCTAGCGTTCTAAACGGTTCGAAAATAAGAAAATCCCCGCCCCCACAGAGCAAACCTATTGTTAAACCGCGAAATTTTTCGCTAACTCTTTTTCGTGTTTTGTCAATTGGAGTATATTTGCCATCCCAAAAGGGAGAATTGTCCGATGGTGTAATGGCAACACTACGGTTTTTGGTACCGTCATTCTAGGTTCGAGTCCTAGTCGGATAACTCAGAGAAAGCCTCGCACGATAGTGCGGGGCTTTTTTCTTGCCCGTCCCCAAGCTTGCTTGGAAGGGCAGGGCAAGAAAAAAGCACAGCGCGCTGCAAGCGCGCGTGGCTTGTCTGAGAGGACAATATCTCCCGACGCCCAGGTCCGCGCACGGTGCACAGCAACGTGCGCAATCCTAGTCGGATGCCCCCAAGCTTGCTTGGAAGGGTATAGATTGATTAGTTGAAAGAAAACCCTAGCGTTATTGAACCCAGAAAAACGTCTTCCTCAAAGGCCTCAGCTC
>PZPA01000019.1 GCA_003045825.1 Bacteroidota bacterium | reverse complement strand
ACGTGTTTTGAAGGGCCTTTAAATGTGGTTGCGCGTCCATGGGACATATGGGGTTTGAATGCAGCTGAATTGGAGGCCGATTTCGACTTGCTTACTACCGGGCGCAAGAGTGCTCCGGTAGATCCAACCTGTACGGTAATTGGAGATCGAATCTTTTTAGAAGAAGGAGCTAAGGCCACGGCGAGTATTTTAAATACCACAACAGGTCCCATCTACCTCGCTAAAAACGCGGAAATCATGGAAGGTTGTGTGGTTCGGGGCGGCCTAGCTTTGGGTGAACACAGCGCTTTAAAATTGGGCACGAAAATCTATGGTGCAACAACATTAGGGCCGCATTGTAAAGTAGGCGGTGAGGTTAATAATAGTGTGATCTTAGGGTACAGCAATAAAGGCCATGACGGCTTTTTAGGCAACAGCGCCTTGGGCGAATGGTGTAATATAGGCGCGGATACGAACAACTCTAACTTGAAGAACAATTACGACGAGGTTAAAGTATGGAGCTACGTAAGCAAGCGTTTCGCTAAAACCGGTCAGCAGTTTTGTGGTCTGATTATGGGCGACCATAGTAAATCAGGGATCAATACCATGTTCAATACCGGCACGGTGGTTGGAGTTAGCGCCAATGTATACGGTGCAGGGTTCCCTAGAAACTTTATTGCTTCTTTCTCCTGGGGTGGTCCGCAGGGCACGATGGAATACAAGCTCGATAAAGCTTTAGATACGGCAAATAGAATGATGGAGCGCCGCGGATTAGCAGTGGATGAAGTAGAGCAAGAAATCTTACAGTCTGTTTACGAACAGACGGTGGAATTCAGACGCTAGAGCGCTTTTAAGGCTGCAATCGTTGCAAGAGGATCATCGCTTTTAAAGACAAAAGAACCGGCCACTAAGGCGTCGGCACCCGCAGCTAAAAGTCTCGCACCCGTCTCTAAATTCACACCACCGTCAATTTCAATGAGTGCTTTAGAACCCGTGCGGTCAATCAATTCACGCGCTTGGGCGGTTTTCTTTATCGTGTTTTCTATAAATTTTTGACCGCCAAATCCTGGATTCACACTCATCAAAAGGACTTCGTCTAGGTCTTGAATGATGTCCTCCAACACACTAACGGGGGTATGCGGATTCAGGGCAACGCCTGCCTTCATCCCGGCGTTGTGAATCTCTTGAATAGTTCGGTGCAAGTGCGTACAGGCTTCGGCATGAACCGTCAAAATATCGGCACCACACTCCTTAAAGGTTTGTATGTAACGCTCTGGCTGGACTATCATCAAATGCACGTCCATGACTTTTTCGCAGTTCTCAGCCATCGTCTTTACCACTGGCATTCCGTAGGATATATTAGGGACAAAAACGCCATCCATAACATCGATATGGAACCAGTCTGCTTGGCTTTGATTAACCATTTGACAGTCGCGTTGGAGGTTGCCAAAGTCGGCAGCTAAAAGAGATGGTGAGATGATAGGTGCAGCCATGCTGATGCGTTTAAGTTCGCTACAAAAGTAAAACACCCCGCCCGTGAAGGCGAGGTGTTCTATAAAAAACTTAATACCAAGGTTATTAACCGAGGTAGGTCTTCAAGATTTTACTTCTTGAGGTATGCTTCATGCGACGAATGGCTTTCTCTTTAATTTGACGGACACGCTCGCGCGTCAAGTCAAATTTCTCGCCAATCTCCTCTAGAGTCATAGGATGCTGACCGCCTAAACCAAAGTACAAACGGATCACATCACCTTCGCGCGGCGTTAAAGTCGCCAACGAACGCTCGATCTCAGTACGTAAACTGTCCATCATCAAATCCTCGTCCGGATGCGGTGAATCTGAAGAATTCAATACGTCGTATAAGTTACTGTCTTCACCCTCAACCAACGGTGCGTCCATACTCACGTGGCGACCGCTGTTGCGCATACTTTCCTTCACATCCGATTCGCTCATCTCTAAGTGTTTAGAGATCTCCGCAGCACTCGGTGGACGCTCGTGCTCTTGCTCGAGGTAGGCGTAAGCTTTGTTGATTTTATTGATTGAACCAATTTTGTTCAATGGCAAACGAACGATACGGCTCTGCTCTGCAAGGGCTTGCAGAATGCTCTGACGAATCCACCAAACGGCGTAAGAAATGAACTTAAAACCGCGTGTCTCATCGAAGCGTTGCGCAGCTTTAATCAAACCCAAGTTTCCTTCGTTGATCAAATCAGGAAGGGTTAAACCTTGGTTTTGATATTGCTTTGCTACAGAAACCACAAATCGAAGGTTGGCTTTGGTCAACTTTTCTAGGGCAATCTGATCACCGGCCTTAATGCGCTGGGCTAATTCTACTTCTTCCTCAGCTGTGATTAATTCCACTTTACCGATTTCCTGAAGGTATTTGTCCAACGAAGCGGTCTCGCGATTCGTTACCTGTTTTGTGATTTTTAACTGTCTCATGCTCGAGATGAATTTTTTAGCGTATGTGCGCCTTTGCTAAACAAAGGCGCACCACACAAGTTCAAAAGATAAGAATTAAGCTTCAGCTTTATCGCCGTCTTTCTCCGGTTTAGGGAGAAGAACCTTACGAGAAAGCTTCATCTTACCTGCTTTGTCAACCTCTAGAAGCTTCACTTTAACCGTATCACCTTCCTTAAGAACATCTTCGACATTCTTAATTCGTGTCCAGTCAATTTCTGAAATGTGAAGCAATCCTTGAACTTTAGGAGCAATCTCAACGAAAGCACCATAAGTCTGTACACCACGAACAATGCCTTCGTACACTTCACCAATTTCAGGTTCGAATGCGATAGCACGGATCATTTCTAATGCTTTGTCCATCATGGCAGCATCCTTACCAGAAATCTCAACGTGGCCGCGGTCGTCTACCTCAGAGATAGTTACCGTTGTGCCTGTATCCGCTTGGATTCCTTGGATGTTTTTACCACCAGGGCCAATGATTGGTCCGATGAATTCTTTCTTCACAGTGAGCTTGTAAATCTTCGGTGCATTTGGTTTCAATTCCGTGCGCGATTCCGGCATGGTTTTCAACATTTCACCTAAGATGTGCAAACGACCTTCTAAGCTTTGCTTGAGGGCCTGAACTATAATTTCGTAGCTCAAACCTTTGATCTTAATGTCCATCTGACAAGCCGTAATACCTTTTTCAGTACCCGTCACTTTGAAGTCCATATCACCCAAGTGATCTTCATCACCTAAGATGTCCGACAAAACTGCAAATTTCTCACCGTCAGAAATTAATCCCATGGCAATACCGCTTACTGGACGAACCAATTTCACCCCAGCATCCATTAGTGCTAGCGTACCTGCACAAACCGTTGCCATCGAAGACGAACCGTTTGATTCAAGGATATCGCTTACCACACGAATCGTAAATGGGTTTTCTGGATCTACCATTTGGTATAAAGCACGCTGTGCTAGGTTACCGTGACCAACTTCGCGACGGCTTACCCCACGAATAGGACGCGCTTCACCTGTAGAAAATGGTGGGAAATTATAATGTAAATAGAATTTCTCTTCACCTGTAAAGGTTGCATCATCAATTCTATTAGCGTCTAACGATGTACCTAAGGTTACCGTAGTCAACGATTGCGTTTCACCGCGAGTAAATACTGCAGAACCGTGTGCACCTGGCAAGTAATCAATTTCTGACCAAATAGGGCGTACAGTTGTCGTATCACGTCCGTCAAGACGTTTACCTTCGTTAAGTACCATGTCACGCATGGCCTTGTACTCTACATCGTGGAAGTAGGTTTTTGCGAAACCAGTATTCGCTGCCAACCATTCTTCATCTTTGTTTTCAAGGTATTCGTTTAGAATCGCTTTGAAACCTGCAGAACGCTCGTGCTTAGGCAAGCCACTTTTTGCAACTTCATAAACCTTGTCATAAGTAGCAGCCATTACCTCTTCGCGAACTTCTTCGTTGTGCGTTTCGTGGCTGTATTCGCGCTTGGTTTGAGCTTTCTCCACTTGAGAAGCTAAACGCAATTGCGCTTCGATCTGAACTTTGATGGCATCGTGGGCATATTTGATCGCCTCAACCATTTCTTCTTCAGAAATTTCTTGCATTTCACCCTCGACCATGACGACGCTGTCCATTGACGCACCGATAACCATGTCTAGTTCGAGCTCACTAATTTGAGCAGGAGTAGGGTTGATCACGTGTTCTCCGTTGATACGACCAACACGTACCTCAGAAATAGGACCGTCGAATGGAAGATCACTTACTGCGATTGCTGCAGATGCAGCCAAACCAGTTAAAGAGGTTGCTTCAACATTCTCGTCGTACGAGATCATTTGAATCATGAGTTGAATCTCAGCGTGGTAATCCTTTGGGAACAAAGGACGCAATACGCGGTCAATCAAACGCATGGTTAATACTTCATTGTCTGAAGGACGACCTTCTCTCTTAAGGAATCCTCCAGGAACGCGGCCGTTGGCTGCAAATTTTTCACGGTAATCTACCGTAAGCGGAAGAAAGTCAATGCCGTCCTTCGCTTCTTTGCTGGACACAACAGTGGCCAACAGCATTGTACCACCGCACTTAACGACTACAGAGCCATCTGCTTGTTTGGCCAGTTTCCCGGTCTCAAGTGTGATTTCTCTTCCGTCAGGAAGTAGGATAGTTTCAGTAATTGCTTGTGGAATCATATATAGTGTAAATAGATACTTTTTTATACGCAAAAAGGCAATTGTAAAAATTGCCTTTTTGTGTACTTCTTAAGCCGAGATTATTTTCTCAAGCCTAGTTTCTCGATAATTGCACGGTAACGTGTAATATCTGTTTGCTTTAGGTAGTTCAGTAGTTTTCTACGCTTACCAACCAAACGGATGAGCGAGCGCTCTGTGTTGTGGTCTTTTTTGTTTTGCTTTAAGTGACCGGTCAAATGATCGATACGGTAGCTAAACAAAGCGATTTGTCCTTCAGATGAACCAGTGTCCGTTGCTGATGTGCCGAATTCGGCAAAAATTTCTTCTTTCTTTTCTTTAGTAAGGTACATACCAAAATCGTTTTAGATGTTTGTAATGCTATAAGGGCGCAAAGATAGGTAAATTATTCACTCTGAGTGGTTTTTTGAGAATTATTCAACCGCTGCTTTACTCCAGAAAATCTTCGTTCCTACCGTAATCCCTTTTGCAGCCGCCTGACCACCCAGCACTTCTAATACGTATGAAGCTGGAGCTGCGCTAGGCAGGCTTTTCGTTGATAGCGGCTCCGCATTAGACTGAATGCTTACTACTTCGTTATTTGAATTGATGTAAATAATATCCAACGACACGAGCGTGTTCTTCATCCAAAAACTACGCGGCTGATCGCCTCCAGGCATAAAGAAGAGCATGGCTCTATTTGGCGGGGTAGTTCGACGGTACATCATGCCAATTTCTATGGTTTCAGGTGTAGTTGCATATTCCGTTTCAAAGACGGCTGTTGTATCGGAGCCGTTCAGGGCCCAAACGGTCCCATCCATACGAAAGGGCGGTTCATACGGTTGGCCTGGCTTTTTCACCGAGGGTTTGGTATTTGAGCTGAATTTGCCGATGCTGCCTACAACCGAAGGAATAATAAATGCGGCCAATCCGAGG
Source organism: Bacteroidota bacterium (assembly GCA_003045825.1). Lineage (GTDB taxonomy): Bacteria > Bacteroidota > Bacteroidia > Flavobacteriales > Schleiferiaceae > UBA10364. The sequence goes on along the minus strand of PZPA01000019.1, from coordinate 23,148 downwards.
CCAACAATCCAAACTGCGTATTTTCTAAATGCATTCATTAGGATATAGATTTAGTACGTGAGCTTACTGCGATAAAGAGAAGTCCAATGGCGACCAATGGAATGCTCAACCACTGTCCCATATTGAGTTGCATGCTTTGTTCGAATTGAACTTGTACTTCTTTGAAGTTTTCAATAAAGAAGCGGAAACCGAATACGAGTACGAGAAAAAGCCCAAACAAGAATCCACGCTTTTGACCAACATTCGTTTTAAGGTAGAGCAGTGCTAGGATGAAGAAAAATAGCCAATAGCCGGCAGCTTCGAACAACTGGGTTGGGTAGCGGGGCACGCCGATCAGCTGGGTCTGCGCATGCCAACCTTTTTCGTCTTCATAGACCGTTACTTCAGGTACCCCTTGAACCAACAAGTGTTGATTATCGGGATCCTGTGTATTGAGAATTCGTGGTAAAAAGTCTGTAGCGTACTGTTCCGTTTGGATGTCGTCCAAGCGCACGAAGGATAAGGTTGCATTGAGGATGGGGTAGGTGATGGAGTCGGTCGTAACGAATTGGTCCGTAGCCTCGAAGGTCACGGCCTTTAACGTTCCGCCGTATCCGCGCATCAGCGTGTTCCTTCCGTCCTCTATAAACACTGTTTCAAAGGCACTATTTGCTTGGGCGCCGTAAATTTCTGAATTGAACCAATTCCCCACCCGAATAAATCCCGCAGCAAGCGCAACGACGATAACTATGCGATCCAAGGTCCAAAGTGGGTGCTTTTTAGCCAGTTTCTTGCTCCAATAAAACATGGCTGCGACAATAGCAATAGCGGCACCATGAGAAGCAAGACCGCCCTTCCAAACCATTAAGATTTCTCCAAGATGGTCCTTATAGTAGCTCCAATCGTAAAAAATAACGTGTCCCAGACGGGCACCTACAATTGTAGCACCAACCATCCAATAGACTAAACTGTCCATCAGTTTCGGGTTGACGTTTTCTCGTTTAAATACATATTGCATACCGTACTGGCCCAAAACGAAGCTGATGATGAACATCAAAGAGTAAAATCGCAGCTCGAAGCCAGCGATAGGGATGTGGTTTGGGAAGTCCCAGAGAATGGTCAATAGCATAGTATTATTCTTTCCAGTCTACAATAAATAGATTCGTGGCACGCGTTCCGCCGTTGTTTCTATTCGATGCGAAGACCAATTTACTGCCGTCAGGCGAGAACATAGGGAATGCGTCGAAAACACCGTCGTAGGTGATTTGCTCCAGACCTGTACCGTCCGTATTAATCATGAAGAGGTTGAACGGGTACCCGCGTTCGCTGTGGTGGTTGGTTGAGAAAATAATTTTAGTGCCACTCGGATGATAAAACGGGGCCCAGTTGGCATTTCCTAGTTGGGTAACTTGGATCAATTCTGAACCGTCCACATTGCACGTGTAAATCTCCATGTGCGTAGGCTCGACCATACCTTGTGCAAGCAAGTCTTTGTACTTTGTTACCTCTTCTTCGGACTGCGGACGTGAACTTCTGAAGACTAATTTCTTACTGTCCGGACTGAAAAAAGCCCCGCCATCGTAGCCTAAGCCTGTTGTAACCTGTACAATGTTTGAGCCGTCGATATCACAAGTGTACAGCTCTAAATCACCACTGCGGTCGGATGTAAATACAATTTTAGTCCCGTCTGGACTCACCGTAGCTTCTGCATCATAACCTGGACCCGAAATCAAGGTGTCTACAATGTGTCCATTTAGGTCGCTTACGTAAATATCAAAATCGGCATAGATGGGCCAAACATAGGCGCCGCTTTCACCGCGCTCAGGTACAGCAGGGCATGCGGTATCACCTCTGAATGTGCTTGCGTAAAGAATGGTAGAGTCGCCCGGCATGAAGTAGGCACATGTCGTACGGCCTAAATCGTTAGAAATGAGTTGCGGCTCTTTGTCCCAAATGGTGTCTTGGTTCCAGTCAAACGCATAGATCTGATCGCAATTGTTCCCCCATTTCTCTGCATTGCTTTGGAAGGTGAGCATGGAACCGTCAAAGCTGAAGTAGGCTTCCGCATTATCACCACCATTGGTCAACTGTCGAATGCCTGCGAGGTGTATTTCGTCGTCGTATTTAATTTTACTTTCCCATGTCGCTCCGCTCTTTCCATCTGCAGATTCCGAGTTGGATTGGCATGCGAACAGAGCCATTGCCGTGAAGTAAAAAAGTAATTTTCTCATTGGGTTTGCGAATAGTAATTAAAGGATGTTTTTGTCTTTCAGTTCTTTTTCTAGCGCGCTTCCTGGCACTGGATCCCAGCCATGACCGCCCCAAGGGTGGCAACTGCCAATTCTTTTGATGCTCATTAGAAATCCTTTGAAGGGACCGTGTAGTTTTACTGCTTCTGCAGCGTAAGCACTGCAGGTAGGCTGGTAACGACAAGCTGGCCCAAGCAATCTTGAAAATATTGTCCGGTAGAACCAAATCAATAGCAGTAAGGGTGATCCGAGTACTTTAAAGATTAGATCTTTCACGGCCTTCATTAATTAAAGGCTATAGCTTGTTCCTTCTGCGCCGTCTTTGAGCTGAATACCGGCGTCATTCAATTGGTCCCGGATTAAATCTGCCGTTCCCCAATCTTTATTCAACCTGGCTTGAGCCCTTAATTCAATGACCAGTGACATCGCTTTATCTAAAGCTTCTTTGTGCGCATCACCAGAATTATCAGTTTTTGAGCGTAGGCCCAAAACATCGAAGGTGAAGGCGTGTAAAGTCGATTTGAAGGTGGCTAAATCTGATGCATTCAGTCCAATGCTACCCTCCTCAGCGCCGATCCATTTGATGGCTTCGAACAAGTGGGCAATAAGAATAGGTGTGTTAAAGTTATCACTCATCGCATGGTAACATTTGTCTATCCAAGCCTGAAGAGCAATAGTGGATTCACTTGAAGGTGCAAGAGTGTCCAATTTTTCAAGCGCACTGAGCAACCTATTGTGTCCCTTTTCTGCAGCAACCAGTGCGTCATTACTAAAATCTAACACACTACTGTAATGCGCCTGCATCATAAAGAATCGAACGACGGACGGGCTAAAACCCTTGTCCAAAAGCGGGCTATCCCCAGCGAACAATTCTCGAGGTAATACCGTGTTTCCAGTACTTTTGCTCATGCGTTTTCCGTTGAGCGTCAACATGTTTGCGTGCATCCAATAGCGGGCTCCTTTATGACCAGAACACGCACTGTTTTGTGCAATCTCACATTCGTGGTGTGGAAATTTCAAATCCATTCCACCGCCGTGAATATCAAAAGTCTCACCTAGATATTTTGTGCTCATCGCGGAACACTCTAGGTGCCAACCTGGAAAGCCAACACTCCAAGGAGACGGCCAGCGCATAATGTGCGTTGGCGATGCTTTTTTCCAAAGTGCGAAATCGGCTGGATTACGTTTTTCTTCTTGACCGTCTAGGGCACGAGTGCCTGTCTGAAGCTCATCCATTTTGCGGCCTGAAAGCACCCCGTAGTCGCCACCCATCTCATTGTATGCGTTGACGTCAAAGTAAACAGATCCGTTACTTTCATAGGCCCATCCTTTGTCTAGAATGGTCTGAACCATTTCAATCTGTTCGGAAATGTGACCAGTGGCAGTAGGTTCTATGGAGGGAGGCAAAGCATTAAGTGCGTCCATTACTTTATGAAAGTCAACGGTGTAGCGTTGCACTATCTCCATGGGTTCCAATTGCTCTATGCGGGCTTTTTTGGAAATTTTATCTTCACCAGAATCTGCATCGTTTTCAAGATGGCCGGCATCCGTAATGTTTCGAACGTATCTAACCTTGAACCCTACGTGTTTTAAGTAGCGGAAAATCATATCGAACGATGTGAATGTTCGTGCATTTCCCAAGTGAACATCGCTGTATACGGTTGGACCACACACGTACATACCAACGCTGCCTTCATGAACAGGAAGAAACGCTTCCTTTTCACCAGTTAGGCTGTTTTCAATCGTAAGGGGGTATGAAGTGTATAATGGTTCCACTAGGCGCCAAATTCAGTTGAAAGGTTGATATAGTCTAAAAATTCTTTCTTTTTTGCTTCATTCTGAAATGCACCACCATATTCAGCAGTGACCGTGGAGCTATCGATATCACGAATACCACGAGAATTTACGCACAGGTGTTTCGCGTCGATGACACAAGCCACATCGTCAGTGCCTAATGTTTCTTGCAATGCCTGAACGACCTGACGCGTAAGGCGCTCCTGCACTTGAGGGCGCTTTGCGTAGTAATCCACAATGCGATTCATTTTACTCAAACCAACCACTTTACCTTTGGAAATGTACGCAACGTGCGCGCGCCCTACGATGGGTAGCAGGTGATGTTCACAGGTCGAATACACCACGATATTTTTTTCCACGAGCATTTCATTGTAGCGGTACGAATTTTCGAAAGTGCTCATTCCAGGCTTGCGCGCAGGATCTAGCCCCCCAAAGGCTTCATTGACATAAAGTTTCGCTACACGCATTGGAGTTCCTTTCAAACTGTCGTCTTCAAGATCCATACCAAGGGTGCTCAGAATGCCTTTAACATGCTCCGCGATGGTTGCAATTTTCTCTTCATTAGAAAGGTCAAAAGCATCTTCGCGCAATGGCGTTAAGGCAGTGAAACTCTCGTGTGCATCGCCAATTTCGTCGGCGAGAATTTGGTTAGTAGTGTCAGACATTTCTTTTGTCAAAGCTTTTAAGGGCGGCAAAGGTACAAACTATTAATCCCAATAAGGCACCCCTTGTTCACGCGCATTGGCCTCTAATTGGTCTAATTTTTCATCAATTTTTTCCAATGCGGCTGTTGCATCTACAATCATCGCTTCTGCATCTTCCTTCATTGCGCGCATACTGCCCGTTGGTGCGCCGCGATGGTTGAACGTACCCCATGCCAAAAGACCCGTGACATCGCCCAATGAAGCTCCAGCTTCAAATTCACGCTTTGTACGTGTCGCATCACCTTTTAGTAACAAGCCTAACTCTCTCAGTTCGATATCGATAGAACGGGCTGTGTTTAGGTCTTCTAGGCTAGCTCCAGGGGTGTTTCTCAAACCTGCACGTAATCTATTCAAGTCTTCTTTGAGTTCGGTATACTGAGCATTTATCTGGTTTGAAACAGCCATAAGTGCATCGACACTTTGGTTAAACTCCATGTCAATACCTTCATAGTTGTACAAATGATTTACCTTGAATTCATGGCGCTCAACGAGTGTTTCCAGCGCACCATTTGTTGCTCTTGATAAGCTCAGGAAATACGTTCCTGGCAAAACGAAAGTCGTGCCATAAGCTTCCGTTACCGGTTCTCCATTCGTGCGAATGGACGCTTTGCTGCTCATTCGGCCGTCCCAAGTATGGCGTGAAATACCCTTGCTGTCCGATTTAGTAAACCGTGCAACTGGATTACCTAGAGAGTCCGAAATTTCGAAAAGCAAGTACGGCTTCTCTTCCCAATCTTCCGCTTGCAACTGATCTAAACTGGGGTAATGCGGCAGTTCATTATTCGCTTCTGGCCGATTTTCCTTTACACGTTTTGCATTTTCAGCGAGGTACCATTCAAAGGTAGTACCTACTTCGGGGTTTTTTGCTTTATACAATTGAGCCCCCTTGTAATCCGTACCGCCGATATTTGCGCGGCGGAACAACAAACCAGGTTTCGTGGTGAAGAAGGCAGCTTCTTGGTCCAATACATATTCCAATTCGCGGAGTGGGCTGTAATTGTCCAAAACATAAAATCCACGGCCAAAGGTGCCCAATACCAAATCGTTTTCACGCTCCTGAATGGCAATGTCGCGCACCGCGATCGTGGGTAGGCCGCTTTTTAGCGGGACCCAGTTCTCGCCGCCGTCAAGCGTGAAGAATACACCGAACTCTGTTCCTACGAAGAGTAAATTTGGGTTGATATGGTCTTCAGCAATGCTGTATACACTACCGCGCTCTGGCAAGTCTTCGGCGATATCTTCCCAACTTTTACCGCCATCTGTACTTTTGAAAAGGTATGCTTTGAAATCACCGTTTTTGTGATTATTGAATGCGGCATAAATGACTTTCTTATTGTGTTGTGAAGGCATAAGATCTTGGACATACACCAGCGGTAAATTCAATGATCCTACTTTCGTTTTAGGCAAGCCAGTTAAGGTTTTTATACTGCTCCAATTCTTGCCGTCATCCTCCGATTTCCATACCAAACCATCGTCGGTTCCTACCCACAAGTGTCCTGCATCTAGCGGACTTTCACGCAACGTGACAATATTACCATAAATGGATGTACTCTTGTGCAGTGCTATGGCCTCAGGTCCCCAGTAGCGGTCCATGATTGGCAAGGTGTTGCGGTCCAATTGTCTGCTTAAATCGCCACTAATGGTCGTCCAGCTTTCGCCGCGATCCGTACTTTTAAATACTTTGTTAGCGGCAAAATATAAGGTCTTTTTCTGGTGCTTGCTTGCAACCAAAGGTGCATCCCAATTCCAACGGTACGGCGTCTCTTTGTAGCGCGGTTGCGGTTGTATCGGGGTCTTTTCGCCGGTTTGCTTGTTGAATCGCACCAGCCACCCGTATTGCGCTTGCGCATATACGATGTTGGGGTCGTCCGGATCTGTAGCGCTTTCAAAACCATCGCCGCCATTAGTCACAAACCAATCGCTGTTGATGATCCCACGAGAATTGATGGTCTGCGACGGTCCGCCCAAACTATTGTTGTCTTGAGTTCCCCCGTAAATATTGTAGAACGGCCAGTCGTTGTCAACAGCCACACGGTAAAATTGGATTGTAGGAATATTTGCCTTCCAATTCCAGCTGCTCATTCCGTCCCAGGTTTCGTATAAACCACCATCAGTACCGATGTACATGTGGTTCGTGTTTGTTGGGTCAATCCACAAGCAGTGGTTGTCCACGTGTTTGAAGCGCTTTGGTATGTTTTTAAAAGTCTTGCCACCATCCGTACTTACGTGTGCATAGGTGTCCATGCTGTATACCGTATTCACATCCGTCGGGTGACAAATAAATTCTACGTAATAATTTCCTGAGGTTTCATGACCGGAGCGTTTGTTCCAACTTTCTCCGCGATCCGTAGAGGCGTATGTCCCATGACCCTCCACAGTAGCGTAGAGTACATCAGGATTTGCAGGTGAAATATCCATACCGATTCTCCCCACATCTCCTCCCGGAAATCCGTTTTCTACCTTATTCCAATGCGCTCCGCCATCGGTGCTTTTGTACATCGCGCTGTTGGGGCCGCCGCTGAGGTGCGTGTACACGTGTCTTCTACGTTGATGGGCGGTGGCATAAAGCGTTTGTGGGTCGCGCGGATCCATATGAATTTCGTTGAAACCAGTATGGTCGTCGACGTATAGAATACGCGTCCAAGTTTGACCGCCATTTTTTGATTCATAAATACCGCGTTCTCCGCCGGAGGACCACAATGGACCATAAGCTGCCACGTAAATATGATTTCCATTCGTAGGGTTTATGGCAATCATGCCAATATGTTCGCTTGTTTCAAGACCACTTTTGGTCCAGGTTTTTCCCGCATCACGACTCACATAAAGACCGTCTCCGTAAGCCACTGAGCGCTGGTTGTTGTTTTCTCCTGTTCCAACCCAAATTACATTAGAGTTGTTAGGGTCAATCGCGATACAACCTGTACTGTAGCTGCCTTGGCTGTCGAATATAGGTTCGAAAGTGGTGCCATTATTCGTGGTTTTCCAGACGCCCGAAGAGGCCAATGCCAAGTACATTGTTCCGGGGTTTTTCGTATCAACGGCTAAATCTGCGATTCGTCCAGAAGTGGTTGCAGGGCCGACGTTGCGAAATTTGAACGCACTGAGGCTGGTTTTCGCCCAAAGCGGCTGGTCTTCCTTGCTTTTGCGCTGGGCTTGTGCAGGAAGCGTGAATAGAATTGCAAAAAGAACGACTACGGCTGAGGTAGTACGATGAAATGAATGGCTCATTCGGAAGAGTATTTAAATGAATTGGACCACAATAAGTGCAGTCACTGCAAATTACGTTAAAAGATGCAAAACGCCTTAGAATTTCCAGGTCGACCCGATGGACAGCATAGAGCGCTGTCTCGTGATGGCTAGTGCCTCGGTATAGGTTGCACTGAACGGGTAATATTGTGTGGATTGACGGAGTTGGCTCCAGCTCATGAAAAAGGTGTGGCCTTCGCTTTGTAAGGAGATGCCTAAACTGCGACGCCACTGCGCGTCTTGCCCTTGTTGAAAGGCATTGGTATAGCCGCTACCTGCGCGCACTGTGATGGGGCCTAAACGCAATTCAGCCCCTGCAGCAAAGGTATGTTGGTCGTCCAATTCTTCGTTGACGATTTGGTTGAGGTACCGTTCTTCTCTGCTCAAAGCTGCAGCAAAACCGTGTGGGATGTAGGTGTGACTCAACGTGATAAGGCCTAATCGGCCACCTACTAACGTGAAGCCCGACTTGAGCTTCGGCGCAGTCATCATGCTCCATTGGTAGAGTAGACCGTATCCTTCTGCTTTCGATATGATTTGGTTGACGGAAGAACGGAACGCAATCATCTCCGTATCCCAGTTTTGTGTAAAACTGTACACCTGAGGAAGGTCAACAGCAATTCCAATGCGCATAGCTTGTGTAGGGCGGTATAAAAGTCCTGCGTTCGCAGTGATGCCAATGCCACTGTTGTCCCAATAATCCACAACATCAAAGGAGGTGAGGTCTGTAGTTTCGCTGTAGCTCTCTTCATGCGTCACCGTCACTTTTTCGAAAGAGTGCACGATTTTAACCGATGCGCCGTAGTAAAGCTGTTTGCTCGCTTCTGCACCAAAGCCCAAAGTCCATTGATTTTTCATTCCGGTACGGCGGAGATCGTGCTCGAAGTCTGTGTTGTTGAGATTTGCGGTGCTGTAGTATTCACCCGTCGTGTCGTTGCGGTCGGAAGCATAGCTTTGGTAGAGCATGTCTTCATACGGACCTATCCACGGTAGATCGTCTGGCGAATAATAGTGGCTGTTTTCTAACCATTGCTGCTGGATGCTGCCCCCGCCAGTCTGATTGTAACGTAAGTTTTGACGAAATAAATCGTCTGAATTGTAGGTAAAGAAAATATTCACACCCGATTCAGGCTCTTTACTTATGTAGCCAAGGTTGGCAACATTCATACTTAGGGCATTCCCGGTTGGGAAGTTGTTGCTGTTTTTGAAATGCGTCGTACTGTAGAAGGAAAGATCGCTACCGAATGCAGCCTGTCGGTAGAGGCCTGCTCCAGCAGGATTTTCAGCAAGTGCGGTGAAAGAACCACTCATTGCGGTCATTGCGCCGGAGAGGCTATTGTAACGTGCATCACCCCACAAAACCGGCTGGTTAAGCGTCGCAAAGTAGTCCACACTTTGGCTCTTACTTAGAAAAGTCAAAAAGAGGAGTAGTGACAGTAATCGAAGTTTTTTCATCGTCTACGAGAGCCGCTTGAGTTGGAAGTGGTTCCGCTACGTGTTGGAGCGGAAGGCGTGTACGTACTGTTTGTTGAAGGTGCGCTCTCGCTGCGGAAACTGGCGCTCCGTTCGTAGCTTGATCGTGTCGTTGGAGCATATTGCTTCTCATTGCGCGTGGATCGAATGGGTTGAACCGCACTCGAGGGCCTGCTGCTGCCAGTTGGGCGCATTGTCGAAGGCTGACGAAGTGATTTTTGAGCAGATTCGACAAGCGGTTCTGCCCACCCTCTGGAAGTCTTCGATACTGGTGCGGAAGCCCCCTCTGTAACGACTTCGCTTCTCCAATCTGAAGAATAATTGGCAATGCGACCGCTGGTACTCCCTTGTCCGCCGCTTCTGCGGTATTTGTTTGGACGGCGGCCACCGTAATTTACCCCCGTTTTAATAGGGTCATTTGAGGGTGAGGAAGTGGTGTTGCCAAAATTGGTCACTCCATTCCACGCATTCCATCCGTTGCCGTATGGATTATAGCCGTATCCGTATGCATTGTACCCATAAGGGTTATAGCCCATGCCCCATGTGTTGTTCCAGCCGTATGGATTGTAGCCAAAAGGTTGCATGCCCCAATTGTTATTCCATCCGAATGAATTGTATCCAGAGGTGTGGTAGCCCATCGAACTCCAAGCGTTTCCGCCCATGCCATTGTTCCATTGTGGATAGTAATAGGTGCCGAATCCCGGGGTCCAATAGCTTCTGCCGTTGTTCCACCAGTTAGAGGATGATCCTTGAAGTGGTGTTACGAGCATTGATTGTTCGCCTTCCCAGATGAGTGCATAGTCATCCTCAGTATATGGCTCGCTATCCATTGCTCCCATGGATTTTGCACCGGCAAATCGCGGCGCAGGAAGCGCAGGGTTGTAATAATTTTCGTCCTCGAAATAATTATCCGTCAAACTTACAGAAGTCCCGCATGATGATAACATGAGGGAAGAAATGAAAAGTAGTAGTATGGGCTTCTTCATAACTTCAGTAGATTTGCGTTTCAGATTAACCAAGGTACAAAAGTTATACCAAGCTAAAATTCATGGCAAAATATCTCACAACACGCGAGGAGGATTACTCAAAATGGTACAATGAATTGGTAGTCAAAGCTGATTTGGCTCAAAATTCAGGTGTGCGCGGTTCTATGGTGATAAAGCCCTATGGCTTTGCTATTTGGGAAAGCATCCAAGCGGATCTTGACAGACGGTTTAAGGAAACGGGTCACATGAACGCGTATTTCCCGCTATTCATACCGAAATCATACTTTTCCAAAGAAGCTTCACACGTGGACGGTTTTGCCAAGGAATGTGCGGTAGTGACTCATTATAGATTAATGGATGACCCCAATGGTGGTGGCGTAGTCGTAGATCCTTCGGCGAAATTGGAGGAGGAATTGATTGTCCGCCCCACGTCAGAAACCATTATTTGGGACACTTACAAAGATTGGATACAGAGTTACCGCGACCTTCCTATTCTAGTGAATCAATGGGCGAACGTGGTACGTTGGGAAATGCGCACACGCTTATTCCTTAGAACGTCAGAGTTTTTATGGCAAGAAGGTCATACCGCTCACGCTACGAAGGAAGAGGCCATCACTGAGGCAGAGACGATGTTAAATGTCTACACGGACTTTGTTCAGGACGTCATGGCTATTCCTGTGCTTCGCGGGTTGAAAACGGAAGGTGAGCGTTTTGCGGGTGCTTTAGAGACGTATTGTATTGAAGCAATGATGCAGGACGGTAAAGCGCTGCAGGCTGGGACTTCGCATTTTCTAGGGCAAAATTTTGCCAAAGCATTCGATGTGAAATTTCAAAACAAAGAAGGCAAACAGGAATACGTTTGGGCGACTTCATGGGGCGTTAGTACCCGATTGATGGGTGCGCTTATTATGACGCACAGTGATGATAATGGCTTGGTATTGCCGCCGAAGTTGGCACCTTACCAAGTGGTTATTGTACCTATTTATAAGGGACAAGAGCAATTGGACGCGATAAATGTCGTTGCAGAAGACCTTATGGCTCAATTGCGTGCTAATGGCGTCACAGTGAAATACGACAACCGCGATACGCACAAGCCAGGCTGGAAGTTTAATCAATACGAGCTTCAAGGTGTTCCGTTGCGCATCGCTATTGGTCCTAAGGATTTGGAGAAAGGCAGTGTGGAATTAGCGCGCAGAGATACCTTAACCAAGCAGTTTGTGGATCAGAAAGACGTGGCGACTGCCGTTCCAGCATTATTAGAAGAGATCCAAAAGACCCTTTTTCAAAAAGCGCTAGACTTTAGAGAAGCACATTCTCAAGAGGTGAATTCTTGGGAAGAATTCGAAACATTAATGAAGGGAAATCCTGGCTTTGTGTATGCCCATTGGGATGGAACTTCAGAAACAGAGGATAAGATTAAAGAATTGACTAAAGCAACCATCCGTTGTATTCCTTTGGATTCCAAGGAAGAAGAGGGGGTCTGCGTGCTCACAGGTAAGCCAAGCAAGCAGCGTGTAGTCTTCGCTAAGGCGTATTAACAGGTAATCTTGGGGCTCGAATTTATTTTCGATTTTTTGTGTGAATGTGTTGTGAATCTGAAAAACGTGATTACATTTGCACTCCCCAAAGAAAACCGGGGAATGTTCTGGAACATTTAAGGCCCGTTCGTCTAGCGGTCCAGGACGCTGCCCTTTCACGGCAGAAACACGGGTTCGATTCCCGTACGGGTCACAACTATTAAGAATAAAAAGACATGGCAAACCATAAGTCTGCTTTAAAAAGAATTCGTCAGACAGCCAAGAAGGCTGCACACAATCGTTACTACCACAAGACGACACGTAACGCTGTGCGCAAACTTCGTGGAGCAACTGACGCCACGGAAGCTGCAGAAATGCTCCCACGCGTTACTTCTATGCTTGATCGCTTAGCTAAGCGTAATATCATTCATAAGAAGAAAGCATCAAATTTGAAGTCAAGCTTGGCTAAGCACGTCGCGGCGCTATAGGCTTTTCTTAACCGTGTAAAGATTCAGTGAGCCCGCTTCCGCAAGGAAGCGGGTTTTTTGTTTTGGGGCTAGGCCATGGGGTTGGATCAGCTACTTGTATGTCCGCTCGCCATTGGCTTAGGATCCTCTAGTATATAGGGTAGGGGTAAAAAAAATCCCCGCCACAGGCGGGGATTTTTAGCACTATCGTAGGAAGTGTTAATCTGCGTAGAGCGCTTCGATTTGCTCCTCATATTTTGCAAGGATGGGTTTGCGTTTAACCTTAAAAGTTGGGGTTAAACAACCATTGTCTACGGTGAACTCGTCTGTATCAATAATGATTTTTTTCACCTGTTCCCATTTTCCAAAGCTAGAATTAGCGCGTTCAACGTCTTTCCACACTCTGTCGCGAACTTGTTGATTCAAGGCCATCTCTTTAATGGATGTATATTCAATATCATGGCGTGAACACCACTCCTTAACACCTGGTTCATTTAAGATGCAGATGGCGGCCGGGAATTTACGTCCAGAGCCAATAACCATACTCTGCTCAATGAGGTGAGAAGCCTTCAATTCATTTTCGATCAGTTGAGGAGCGACATACTTACCGCCCGAGGTCTTGAACATTTCCTTTTTACGGTCGGTAATGCGAATAAACCCGTCTTCAATCACACCAATATCTCCTGTATGGAACCATTCGCCTGTCATTACTTCAGCGGTGAGTTCAGGTTGCTTGTAATAGCCCATCATGATGTTTGGTCCTTTGGCAAGGATTTCACCGTCTTCGGCGATTTTAGCCTCAACACCGTCGATCACCTTACCCACAGCTCCTATACGGATCATGCCAGGTTCTGCAGTGGTATTTACAGAAATTACAGGCGCAGTTTCCGTAAGACCGTAGCCTTCTAAGATAGGTACCCCAATTCCGTTGAAGAATCGAGCCAAACGTGGTTGCAGTGCTGCTGAACCGGAGGCGACAGCTTTAATTTGAGTGAGGCCAAGCGCTGCACGTACTTTACTAAAAACAAGCTTGTCCGCAATGCCTAACTTCCAGTGATAGAATCCGCCGTTTGCCTGTTCGGGTTCCCATTGTAATGCGAGGCTAACGGCCCATTCGAAAATTTTAGTCTTGAGCCCCCCTGCACTGGTACCGTTCGCAACAATTCCATCAAAGAATTTCTCTAGGAGTCTCGGGACTGCGGTGAAGATGGTAGGCTGGCAGTAATTTAAATCGGCTTTAATAGTTTCAATAGATTCGGCAAAGTAAATGCTCGCCCCATTATACATGTATAGGTACTGAATAAAGCGCTCGAAACTGTGGCAGACGGGTAGGAAGCTCAAAGTCTTTGCCTCGCCTTTAACCAAGCCAGGAATGCGCGGGGTGGCTGCAATCACATTGCTCACCACATTTTTATGGCTCAGCATAACGCCTTTTGGCAATCCCGTTGTACCGGATGTATAGATTATCGTGGCAAGATCTTCTGGTTTCACAGCATCACGTGCCTTTTCCACATCTGCTTGACGCGTTTGGTCGGCGCCTAAAGCCAATACTTCCGACCAATGGTTCATTCCTTTGTATTGCTCAAATGTGAACACTTTTTTCATGTGCTCGCATTTGCTCAAGATATTTGTAACCTTCTGGTAGAGTTCATCGTTTGAGACAAAGCAGTAAATACTTTCGCTATGATTGAAAATATATTCATAATCTGCTTCTGTCATGGTTGGATAGATGGGTACATCTACAGCGCCAATTTGCAATAGCGCATGATCCATTATGTTCCATTCGCAACGGTTGTTGTGCGAAATAAGTGCGACTTTATCACCGGCTTTAACTCCAAGCTCAAGCAAAGCTCTACTGGCTTGGTCTACAGCTTCTGTAAATTCTTTTGTGCTGTACGATTTCCATTCACCACCTACTTTTGAAGTCATCATCAACTTCATAGGTATATGTTCTAGCTGGTAATGGGGGATATCGAATAATCTCGTGGGTTGTCTCATGGTTGAATTCTCTAGGAATAGTGTGTGTTATTGCGAAGGTTCAATATAGTAAAAATGTACTATCGACCTTTATTAGAATTGCTATCATAAAGTACTTGGCCGCCAACTATGGTTTTGACAACTTGAGTTCTTTCGCGCAACGCAGCATCTTCGCTCCAAAGATTGGTGTTCAGCAGGGTGAAGTTTGCTTTTTGTCCGATCGCTATGGAGCCATAAGTGTCTTCACCAAAAGCGCTGTAAGCGGCTTCGCGAGTCATAGCGCCAATGGCCATGCCGGGACTAATCGCTTGTTCTGGTAAAAACCCATGTTCAGGCCAATGGTTTTTATCCTGACGAGTAGTGGCAGCAAAAAATGTAGCCAAGGGATCGATATGCTCAATAGGGAAATCAGTACCGAAGGCGACCCTCTCATTAGCGGCATTAAAAATCCTTCTGTAGCTGTAGGCATGGTGTATACGGTGTGGCCCCAGGCGGTCTTCTGCCCAATACATATCACTTGTAGCGTGCGTAGGCTGCACGGAAGCTATGATGTTGGGGTGCGCGTAGAACGCACTGTCCTCCGGAGTCATGATTTGTGCGTGCTCTACACGGAACCTCAGGTCTGCTATGGTGTCCAATTCATTGAAACTCTCTAATAAAACGTGGTGAGCGCTGTCTCCAATGGCATGCACACAAAGTTGCCAGCCGTTCTGAACACAACGTTCACGCAAGACGTCGAGTTGCTCTGGGCTAAGCAATGGCAGGCCGTAATGATCGGGCAAATCGTGGTAAGGATCGCGCAGAAGTGCGCCTCTTGAACCTAAGGCACCGTCAAGATAGGCTTTGACACTTTTTACTCGTAGTAGGGGCTTCTCAATGGGGCCATGGTTTTCGAAATACTGAAGGTCTTCTTCATGGTTACTGATCATTGCGTTCACGAATAATTTGAAGCTGCCCTCTTCTTGCAACGAATCGAGCAACAGGATTTGATGGGTCGAAAGTCCCGCATCAGTCATTGCAGTTAATCCATATTTCACCAAACTGTCCTGTGCTTGCAGTAAGGCTGTGCGCCAATACCTATTGGTCAATTTTGGCAGCGTTACCAAGGTTTCGGCATTATCTATGAGTATGCCGTCCATAATTTGACCGCCGTCCACTTTCGTTTCGTTGGTAATTGAAAAGGCGTCTAGCACAGGTTGGTTTACCCAAGCGGCATGTCCATCTATTCGAGTGAGGTAAACGTATTTTTCAGAAAAGGCGGCAAGGTCATTTGCTGAGGGGTAGCGTTGCTCGGTCCAGTCATTTTGGTCCCATCCGCGCCCAATAATCCACTCTTCATTCGGGTGAAGACGAATGTATGTTTTGATGCGCTCAATGCACTCTTGCTTGGATGCAGCTCCAATGAGGTTGACCGTGCTCAAGGTGCGAGCGTAGCCGAACAGGTGTCCGTGGGCGTCGATGAAGCCGGGGTAAAGGTGCTGCCCATTTAAGGATAGCGTCGATTTTGCTACGGGGTATTCCTGGCCTCCACTGTGGTCTATAATTGAAGCTATTTTTCCGTCCTTAATACCTATCGAAAATTCTGGTCGTTCGCCTAATTTACCGGGAATAGCAGTGGGGGAATGTAATTCGAAGTTGGTCAACAGAACATCGAATTCCTCAGCGGGGGTACAATTGCTAAGTGTGAAGATGAAGAAGAGGTTATAAACAAAGAATCGGCCAAAAGTGTGGGAAAGATTGCGCATAGAATACAAATGAGTTGGTACAAGAATACCTAAATTTGTCCAAATTCTTTTCAATAATGAATAGCACTGCTGTTGCCACTTTAGATCAGGCTCAAGAAATGGGCCTCCGCCCCGAAGAGTTTGATAAAATCAAAGAGATTTTAGGACGCACTCCAAACTACCTTGAGCTTTCTGTTTATGGTGTAATGTGGAGTGAGCATTGTTCTTACAAAAACTCTATCGTTTGGTTAAAGAAATTGCCAAAGAAAGGCCCTCACATGCTCGTAGAGGCAGGTGAGGAGAATGCCGGTTTGGTTGATATAGGCGACGGCCTAGCGTGTTGTTTTAAAATTGAATCGCACAATCACCCTTCAGCGGTTGAGCCTTATCAAGGCGCCGCTACAGGCGTAGGTGGTATTAATCGCGATATTTTTACCATGGGTGCACGCCCTATCGCACAGCTCAATTCTTTGCGCTTTGGTAAGCCTACAGAGGACCGTACAAAATGGTTGGTTAAAGGAGTGAGTAAAGGAATCGGCGATTACGGGAATGCCTTTGGTATTCCCATTGTAGGCGGTGAGGTTTACTTTGACGAATGTTACCATCAAAACCCACTAGTAAATGCCTTTTCTGCGGGTATCGTTGAAGTGGGTAAGGAAATATCTGCTACCTCTTCGGGAGTTGGAAATCCAGTGTTTATAGTGGGTTCGGCTACCGGAAAAGACGGTATTCACGGGGCATCGTTTGCTTCAAAAGACCTTGATGAAGATTCGTCGGAAGATATTCCATCTGTACAGGTGGGTGATCCATTTCAGGAGAAATTGCTTCTAGAAGCAACCATGGAATTGGCTACTACAGATGCTGTAATAGGAATGCAAGATATGGGAGCAGCAGGTATAACTTGTTCTTCTTGTGAAATGTCGGCATCAGGTGAGCATGGTATGGACATCTGGTTGGATAAAGTGCCGCTTCGTCAAAACATGGAGCCCTGGGAAATTTTACTATCGGAATCTCAAGAGCGTATGCTTATTGTGGTTGAGAAAGGTAAAGAGCAGAAAGTGCTTGATATTTTTGATAAGTGGGATTTAGAATGTGAGGAAATTGGTGTTGTTACCCAAGGTGGAACAGTAAATTACTACTGGGACGGCGAACTTGTAGGTTCTTTGCCTGCTGAGAGCGCTGTTTTAGGCGGAGGCGCACCGGTCTACCATAGAGAATGGTCAGAACCTGCTTACTACCAAGAATACAAGAAATTTCATATTTCCACCGTTGAGGAACCTGCAGATTTGAAAGCGGTAGCTACCAAAATGGTTGCCCTACCGAACATTGCTTCTAAACGATTCATTTACGAGCAATACGACAGTATGGTGGGTACGCGGAACATGGGGACCAATGATCCTTCTGACGCAGGTGTAGTAAATATAAAAGGGACGGATAAAGCGCTTGCCATGAGCGTAGATTGTAACAGTAGATTTGTGAATGCAGATCCTGAAGTAGGATGTGCAATGGCCGTTTCTGAGGCAGCAAGAAATATTACTTGTTCAGGCGGTATACCATCCGCAGTAACGAACTGTTTGAACTTTGGTAATCCGTACAACCCTGAGGTGTACTGGCAGTTTGTGGGTTCGATCAAAGGGATGAGTGCCGCATGTGAAAAATTTGAAACCCCGGTAACAGGGGGAAACGTAAGTTTTTACAACCAAACGCAGATTGGCGACAAAATTGAACCCGTATTCCCAACACCTACCATTGGTATGATTGGTGTGGTTGAGGATAAAAAATTCATCACCACATTGAGTTACAAGACTAAAGGTGATTTGATTTTCATGATTGGCGCAAATCGCGAGGATATTTCTTCGTCACAGTATTTGGTGAACATTCATGGTATTACCAACAGCTCAACGCCACATTTTGACCTGGAGGAAGAATATGCCAACCAGAGACAAGTTCAGATGTTGATTCGTGAAGGCGTACTCAATAGTGCACATGATTTAAGCGAAGGCGGTCTATGGGTTGGATTGCTGGAGAAAGGATTTGCTTCAGGACTGGGTTTTGACATCACTCTTCCAGCAGAATTCAGAAAAGATGCAGTGCTTTTTGGTGAGGCAGCTTCTAGAATTCTCGTCACGGTAAGTGAAGAAAATAAAGATAAGTTCATCGACTTGATGATGCTGAATGGCTGTGATTTTGACCTAATGGGACACGTCACCAAAGGAGGTATTCGTGTTGATGACGAAGATTGGGGTAGCGTAAGCGATTACCAAGAGATTTATGATAATGCGCTTGGTGCTATTTTGAGCGCATAAAACGACGCTACGATTAAAATTTAGGACGGCCTTTACGAGAGTGGAGGCCGTTTTCTTTTAATTAGAGTCCGATTACAAAGCCCGCATGAACCAAAGGTTGAATTCGATTTTTGATTACAGCTTTTGAGTGTTGAGTCAATTCAACGGAAAACCATAAGTTTTCATATAATTTAACTCTCATTCTTTCAGAAACGAACATGTTGTGGAACATCGAACTTGATTGAAGAGTTGTTGAAATTCCTAAATAGGTGTCAAAACTGATATCATTAAATACATCAAGAGTATACAGAGCAGAAAGGCATTGCATATCAATAGATGGCTCTACATTGAACAAGTAGCCAAGATCAGTATATCCTCTGAGGTCAAACCCGAAATTTGGTCGTATTAAAAAACTTATACCGCCCATTGTATAGTGGCTACCAAATGCAAAGGAAGATAACGTCTTTGTACCTTTAGCCTTTTGATATTTTACTATTCCATTTTTGGAGCCGCTTGTCGGGATTCCATATTTAACTCCAATTTGGAGCGCATGGATATTTTGGTCTTTCCACCGGTCAGGAAAAACATGCATGTAACTTGCAGATAAACCGAGATTATCGGTTATGTCGTATTCGTATTGAATTGTTGGAGCAATGTCAAATAGTAAATCTCTTGAAAATTGTGTAAACATTCCCAACCCTAGATTAATACTGGCTTGTTTGTCAATAGAAATCCTTTTTGTCATTCCTATCCATTCATTTCTTGAACGGCTACTATCAATTAATGACGTGAATAGATACACTTTTAGAGCACTGTTTGATCGAAAGTCTAATGAAGTACCAAATCCGGCAAATGGGTAACCTCCAATTAGCTCCATATTTATTTTGGGAGTTTGTTGCTTTTTAAAATTTTGAGCAATAGATAAACATGGATACGCTAAAAGCGCTAATATGACTAGTTTTTTCACAAAGATACTTATAGATTAATGGGAAAATAATCAAACATTCGTAAAGCAAGAAGGGTTTACTGGTAATAATGTGTGCACATGCGAAAGGTATTTGCATGTGCTTCAATAATGGTTTTGATATCGGGGCTGTAGCCGCCGCCCATGTTGATCACTAGAGGAATGGCACGATCGTAACAACGCGAGATTACAGCAATATCGCGGTCTTTACAACCGTGGAGTGTAAGTCCCATACGCCCGAGTTTATCACTTTCAAGTACATCTACGCCACTTTGAAAGAATACCAACTCTGGTTGGACCTTTTCAAAGAGTTCATCCAAGGTTTCATTCAACAAGCTGAGGTACGTTTTGTCTTCGATATAATCTGGAAGGGGCAGGTCTAAATCACTGGTTTCTTTGTGGTAGGGATAGTTTTTATCGCCGTGCATTGAGAATGTGAAAATTCGATCTTCGTCTGTGGCCATTGCCGCGGTGCCGTTGCCTTGATGTACGTCGAGGTCAACGACTAAGATGCGCGATATGCCGCAATGATCAAGGGCGTAATGTGCTGCAAGCATGATGTCATTGAGCATACAGAAGCCCTCACCGCGGTCGTAGAAAGCGTGATGTGTGCCACCTGCTATATTCAATGAACATCCGTATTCTATGGCGAATAATGCATTGTTAATGGTCCCTTGTCCAATAGTTCGCTCTCGTTCAATGAGCTGTTCGCTCCAGGGGAAGCCAATTTTTCGTTGTGCTTTTCCGTCTATACTTCCGTCCAATAAGCTTTGAAAATAGAGCGGGCAATGGGTACGAAGGATTTGTGCTTCTGTTGCCAGGCTTGGAGCAAAAAAGTTCTCTTCGCTCAACGTTCCTTCATACAGCAGTTGCTGCGGCAACAGGCTGTATTTGGACATGGGAAAACGGTGATTGTCCGGTAACGGGTGATGGTAGATGGGCGCCCAGGCGACTTTTATCATGCTACTGCCTCAAAACAGCGCCAGTCCGTTTGTTCAATTGGTCCAGGATGCGCTGAACTGTTTTGTCAACCGCTTTGTCGTTCAATGTTTTGTTGGCATCTTGGAAAATCAAACCGATGGCATAACTCTTTTTATCTGCGGGCAGTTTATCACCCTCGTAAACATCAAAAAGGAACGAATTCACCAATAAACCTTTACCTACTTGACGGATGCAATCTTCCAAATTCTGGTACTGTTCGGACCGGTCAACAAGCAAGGCAATATCGCGGCGGACAGAAGGGAATTTGGGTAAATTTTCAAATAATGAAGCCCCACCCCGCAGTACCAAGTTTTTGCATTGTTCCCAGTTTAAGCTGGCATGAACAACGGCACCTTTGATGTCAAAATGCTTCAAAACTTTTGGATGTACGGTCCCCAGATGGCCCAACGTAGATTTACCAGATTTGACGATCACGAACTCGCCGTAAAGTGAATGTTCGGCGGTGGTAAATGAAACGGATACTTCCAATCGGTTAAATAAAGCTTCTAGCGTGCCTTTCAACCAGAAATAATCGTTCTGTTGACTGGCCGAATTCCAATAGTCTTCACGTTGCGCGCCAGCCGCGAAAAGGTCTAGCTGAGTATTCTCATAGTAGCCGTTAGATCCTTTCCCGTAGGTTTTGCCGCGCTCGAAGAATCTTAAGTTGGGTTGTTGTCGCTTTTGATTGAAGCTAATGGCTTGTATTCCACCGAAAAGGAGGTTATTGCGCATGACATTGAGATCGAGACTCAACGGGTTAAGCATTTCAATGAGTGATGCGGAAACTTCCGGCTGAAGTGTTGTGTAATCGACCCCTTTTGCGAGGCTATTATTCATGATTTCGAAGAAGCCATTGCCGGTTAACTGGTCAAGAACACTACGTTCTATTTTTTCAGGACGTGGATCGTGCTGAGCAACACTTATGCGCATTTGATCCGGCACGGGAACTTCATTGAAGCCGTAAATACGAAGTAGTTCTTCAGCAACATCGACATCGCGCGTAACGTCAACCCGATAGGTAGGCGCAAGAACTTTCCATGAATCGCCGTCAATGCTAATGATTTCAAAATCAAGCAACTCAAGGATTTGTGTCATTTTCGCTTTGTCCAATTCAACCCCGATAAGTTTTAAAACTTTCGAACGGCTAAAGTCAATCAAGACGCGTTCAAAATGGTCTTTGCCTTTATGGTCTCTGGTGCTTGCGGTTCCGCCGGTTAATTCGCACAACAAGGCAACGGCATAAGCATGCGCGTCAATGGTAGCGTTTGGATCGACACCTCTTTCATAACGATAGCTGGCGTCTGAATTTATTGCATGACGTTTCGCCGTTTTACGAACACGCACGCTGTCAAAATAAGCGCCTTCGAGGTAGATATTCTTTGTTTGGCGGGTAACGCCGCTTGAAGCGCCGCCTAAAACGCCGGCAATGCACATGGGTTTCGTAGCATCAGCAATCACGCAATCCTGCTGGTCCAATGCACGTTCTACCTCATCAAGAGTAATAAGCTTTTCCCCCATTTTCGCCTTACGTACGATGACCGTATTCCCTTCAATGGCATCTGCATCAAAAGCATGCAACGGGTGTCCAAAGGTGTGCAACACAAAGTTGGTAATATCTACAGCATTGTTCTTTGGCGTGAGTCCGATCGCTACAAGGTGTTCCTTCAGCCAGTCGGGACTTTCTTCAATGGTTACGTTGGCGATAAAGGTGCCGTGGTATGACGGACAGCCGCCTTCGTCTTCAATCCTTAAATCGATAGGGTTGGGTGCTGTTTCCGACGCAAAGAGCTTGGGCTCTTCTAGTTCCGGGGCATCCATTCCTTTGGTAATCATTGCGGCACGTAAATCGCGGGCGACACCGATATGTCCCATCGCATCCGTGCGGTTAGGTGTCAAGCCAATTTCGAAGACGAAATCACTTTCAACATCAAAGACGGAACTGCAGGGTATCCCCGGTTTTAAAGAATCATCCAGAACCATAATGCCGTCGTGACCCGACCCAAGACCGAGTTCATCTTCCGCACAGATCATGCCCATACTGACTTCACCGCGTATTTTACCTTTTTTGATTTTTAGTTCCTCGCCACCCGGGTATAGTGTGGTGCCTACCGTTGCAACGGGGACTTTTTGGCCAGCCGCTACGTTGGGTGCGCCACAGACGATTTGTACCGCATCTTCCATTCCAATGTTGACCGTGGTGATGCGAAGTCTGTCGGCATTGGGATGTTGTTCGCAAGTAAGCACTTCTCCAACCACAACCCCGCGAAGGCCACCGGGAATAGTCTCCACTTCTTCTAAACCTTCTACTTCGAGACCAGTATCAGTCAATAATTCAGAGACCAGCTCTGGATTGAGATCTATAGGTAAATAACGCTTTAGCCAGCGGTATGAAATCTTCATTGGGTCAAAATTGATTGAAAGCCAAAGTTACACTTTGCAGGAGAATCGCAAAGGCTTATTTCTGCTGAATTAGAAGAGGTTGAAAAGAACCAGTCCGTAGATTCCAAAGCGCAGATAACGCACCAATGTGAGCAATGCGAAATATTTGAAAGGGAACCTGTTCAGGCCGCAGAGTTGACATACGATAGGGTAGGGCAAGGGGGTCAGCGCAGCGAGGATAATGAGTAGTCCTCCGAAGTTTCTTAATTGGTCCAAAGTGGATTTATGGCGCTCCAAAATTCGCTTTCTAATGATGCTGCGAGTACGTAAAAATCGGCCGATAAAGTAACTTGTAATTCCCGCACTGTAGCTCAAAGAGGCTAGGAAGAAGAGCATCCAACGCGGTTTTAGATCGGAAGAGCG
>PZPA01000081.1 GCA_003045825.1 Bacteroidota bacterium | reverse complement strand
AGCCACTACTACGTGCGCAACACTGCTGCGTTGTGCCTGAAACGAGCATTGAAGTCCGTTTTCAAGTGTAAAAATACGTTGAGTTGTCGTCATTGTTTTTCGTCGATCACTTCAAGAATGGTTCTGAAGGCAAGTGCGTGTGTTCCCCACGCTTTTTCCGATTTCTTGCGCAGTCCCGGGCCGTACATCTGCATGTAAAGCTTAATGCTTTCAAGGTCAGCTGCCCTGTACTGGATACTGTAACTGGGATTGTCCTGTTCTTGCTCAGGAAAGACTTGTGTAAAAAGAAAACTTCTAAACATTCCTGTATCCATGACCTCAGGAATATGTTCCTTAACCATCCACTGCTTCCACTGTTCTTCAATGGAATTGTCTACCACGACGGTAACATTATAAATGTGTTGACTCATAGCGCTAAGGTACGATACATGGTTCTAGCTTGGTCAAAATATAATCCAGCAGGATAGCTCAGTAAATAGCCTTCTAAAGCGACTTGCGCCTCACTTAGTCCTAATTCAAAGCGGCATTTTGCCGCATAAAAGAGGGCGTCTTCTTTCCACATGCCTTCACCCGCCGCTTTTTGCACGAGCATAAATTCTGCAAGCGCCGCTTCCCATTGCGCCGAATCTAAATAGAGTTTGCCCAATTTCAAACAAACGTCGTCGTACAGCTCGTGTACGATCAAGATGTTTTTTAATGCTTTGTATTTCTCAATTGCTGCTGCTGTTTTTCCCTGGGCTTCTAAAAGCATTGGCTCGCGAATGAGTTGCAGCCCTTCCATCAAGGTATCTTCCACGGAATTGGCGCTAATCATTAAGGCATTTTCTAAGGCATCATTTGCAATCGACTTGCTAGTACTTTGCAATAAAACTTCTAACTGGGTTTTTGCCCAAGGAATATCGCCTCCATAAAAAGCACACATTGCTTTTTGCAACCGCGCCACATCTCCTTCATCAGAATCTTCGAGCAATGCTTCGGCACGCGCAAATTCCATGAGTGCATCGTCAAAATAGCCCATTCTTAAATTAGCCTCTCCCTGTTGGAGATGTGTACGACCGCGTTGAAATGTTCTTGGATACCGCTCTCTAAGCTGCTCTAAAGTGGTCTCGAAAGTGAGCAAATGCTGAAGGCTGTCCTCAAGCGTAGAAATCTGTGCGAACAGGAACTGTGCACGGTAGAGTTCCCATTCAAAACAAGCTTCACAAGTCCCCGAGGGATAAGCCGCTGCTAAGGCGAAAAGTGCTTCGTGATTTTGGGTCTTCTCATAGCATTTTCCCAATTCCAATAGGACACTATTTGTCCCGCGTTGCTGCTGTAAGGCCGTCTTTTGGTTCAATAAAAATTGGCCAATCTCTACTGCTAATTTATCGGCATCTGCCTCTCTGGCCTCTCGCATCAACTGTAAAAAAGGCTGAATGGAAGCGGCGCCGTCGTACTTTGAACGCATAAATGTAAAGGCACGATCGAAACTTCCTTCCTGCCGCAGTACGAAGAGCAACAGCTGCTCAACAAGCGGGTCCGATTCTTTCTTAACCGCTGTATAGAGCACTTTCTTAACCGCTGAATTGTGCACGCCATTAGGATCATCGCTCAGGTTTTGAGCAATGCGCATTTTAATACTATTTAGGTAACCACTGTTCTGTCTCGCCGCGAGGATATAGGCCTCGTATTGCGCTTCGTATTGTCCTAACTGTGCATGCAATTGACCTCGCTGAAATGCCGTTCGAACGTTCGGTTGGGCAGCTTCAGCGATAAGGTAGAGTGCAATGGCTTCCGTTACATAGTTATATTTCTCTAGTTGTTGGGCACTTGACCGAACAGAAAAAGGGTTGCTGCGAGTGAGGTTTTCGAGCACACTAAAATCTGGGCCGCGGCGGTTGAGAGTTCGACTGAAATGCCAATAATCCACATAGTAGACTGGTTTCGATTGACCATAGCCTTTACTCTGCTTACGGGCCAATTTAAAGACCCTCCCGGTATCCTCTAATACCAAATAAGCTTCGAGCAATTTTTCGTAAGCAGGCCCAACAGGATTTTTTGAATACAGGCCCTCAAAGCATTCTGCAGCAGCATCAAACTGGCGTTTGATCATAAGACTGTCGCATTGTGATAGCTCATTTTGCCCCAAACTTAAAAGGGGCAACAGGAAAACAAAGAGTAGTTTAACGGATCGCATCGGGCTCCAAGATAAAGCCTTTTAAGGAGTCCAATTTTACCACCAAGGCGTCGTATTCCCTCAGGCAAGTGAAACACCCACCATAGCTTTTATTCATCGTGCGGTCGAGATCGCGTAACAGCATAGCCTCCTGATTGTAATAGGCAATGGCAGTGGTGCTGTCGAGATGGCCTTTGAGTACATCATGCCTTAGGTTGGACAGACGTAAGCGGTTTTTCTCGGGAGTCAAATCTTTCGCTGTTCGAACCCGATTTAAATATTTAGTACAGTTTTTCATGGTCTCAAGAGGACCAGTATAGATGGCTTTAGGAACATTAAGGCGAGCCATTTCATCCAATTGTTCGAAGAAGAAGATTTGATATGCTCCTAAAACATCCGCGGAATTGCCTACTTGTTCGAGATTTGTACTAGCCATCACTTGTTCGTGACTTTTGGCCAAAACGACCATGGAATCCAAACGGCTGCCCATCTCGATTTGCCAAGGCTCCTTAGCACAACTCATAGCGAAGAGACCTATTGTGCAGTACAGTAGAATCGGACGCATAAATTATGCGATTTTATCGAATCCCGTGTAAGGAACCAATGCTGCAGGGATACGAATGCCGTCTACCTCTTGGTGGTTCTCTAAAAGAGCAGCCAATACACGCGGCAGTGCCATTGCAGAGCCGTTAAGGGTGTGACACAATTGGCTTTTACCTTCTTCATCCTTGAAGCGCAATTTTAAGCGGTTCGCTTGGAAGGTTTCGAAATTTGAAACACTACTCACTTCCAGCCAGCGCTCTTGCGCAGCACTATAGACTTCAAAATCGTAGGTAAGAGCGGAGGTGAATCCAGCGTCGCCGCCACAAAGGCGCAAAATTCTATACGGTAATTCAAGCTTGTCTAGAAGTCCTGCAACATGCGCAACCATCTCATCCAGCAGGGTGTAACTCTGCTCAGGGTGGGTAATGCTGACAATTTCTACTTTATCAAATTGGTGTAAACGGTTCAATCCGCGCACATCCTTTCCATAAGATCCTGCTTCACGTCTAAAACATGGTGTGTAGCCGGTGCTCTTGATGGGAAAATCTTTCGCGTTTACAATCTCGTCACGGAACATATTTGTTACAGGAACCTCTGCGGTTGGAATGGCGTACAAACCGTCCAACGGCATTTCATACATCTGTCCTTCTTTATCAGGGAGTTGTCCCGTGCCATATCCGGAGGCGGCATTTACGAAATGGGGTACTTGATATTCCGTGTAGCCTGCTGCGCGGTTCTCGTCTAAAAAGAAGTTGATCATTGCTCGCTGCAACCGAGCACCATGATTTTTATAAACTGGGAATCCTGCTCCCGTAATTTTCACGCCCAGTTCAAAATCTATTAGGTCGTATTGTTCTGCGAGGTCCCAGTGCGGCTTTGCATCATCGTGCAGCGTTGGAACAGCCCCAACACGTTTTACCTCTTCGTTATCTTTCTCGTCGCGACCGGCTTTAACACTGGCGTGGGGCACGTTTGGTAAACTCAATAGTAGATCGTGCTCTTCACCAGTAATACTTTGTACGCGTTCGCCAAGGTCTTTGATGGCTTCTTTGATCGTGCCGGTTTCTTCCTTTAGCGCGTTTGCTTCTTGCGCACGACCACTTTTGAATAATTCACCAATATCTTTTGAGAGTCCGTTCAGCCGGCGCTGATTCTCTTCCATTTCATGACGAATGGCACGACGTTTTGCATCTAGATCTATAAGTGTATGTACGGTTTCACTAGCATCGATACCGCGTTTTTTTAGTCCTTCAATGATGGCCTCTGGCTCCTGTCTGATTCGCTGAATTTGCAGCATGGTATTCTTGGTTTAGGCATCCACCGCAATGACGCGGTCGATCTCTGGTACATATCTTTTTATCGTCGCTTCTATACCGCCTTTAAGAGTAAAATCACTGACTTTACACCCCACACAGGCGCCGTGAAACTTCACTTTAACCGTGGCTCCTTCCACACCCTCAACAGACACATCTCCGCCGTCATTGGCAAGGAATGGACGGATTTCGTCTAGGGCTTCTTCAATACGTTTATTAAGGTCACTCACGGTGTAGTAATTATTTTTTAGGTGAACAGCCGGCCATTGTTGTAATCCGAACGATTTCTGTGGGCGGTAAATTCTCATTACGCTGCGCCACTTCTGCTACAATATTACGAGCGATTTCTTCAAAAGCCAACGGTATAGTGGTCCCCTCTTGCAATGCCGCAGGACGACCCACATCACCGGCTTCTCTAATACTTTGGATGAGCGGAAGTTCACCCAGGAAAGGTACATCTAATTGGCTCGCGAGATCCTGCGCACCTTCTTTTCCAAACAAATAATATTTATTCGCAGGCAATTCAGGCGGGGAGAAGTAGCTCATATTTTCTAAGATTCCTAAAACAGGAACATTAATCTGATCCATTTTGAACATGGCAACGCCCTTTCGCGCGTCAGCTAAAGCAACTTTCTGTGGTGTGCTAACCACGACCGCACCTGTCACAGGCATATTCTGAACCATACTTAGGTGTATGTCTCCCGTGCCAGGCGGCAAGTCAATCAGTAGAAAGTCTAACTCATTCCAATGCGTATCATGGATCATCTGTGTTAACGCTTTCGTGGCCATGGGGCCTCTCCACACAACTGCTTGATCGGTATTCGCAAAGAAGCCGATGGACATGATTTTAATGCCATAAGCCTCTACAGGTCCCATTTTAGATTTGCCGTCCACGTGAACAGTCATCGGTTTAGCATGCTGAACGTCAAACATGATAGGGGCAGACGGTCCGTAAATATCGGCATCGATCAGACCTACTTTGAAGCCCATTTGGCGCAAGCTAATGGCTAAGTTCGCCGTTACAGTACTCTTTCCTACACCACCTTTACCTGAGGCAATGGCAATAATATTCTGAACACCAGGAATCGGTGCGCCCTTAATCACATTGGCAGCAGTCTCTTTCGACTTCTCACTAACGCTTACGTTCACTACCACCTTCGCTTTTTCAGCAACCTGATCGTGAACGGCTTTCATAATATCAACCTCCAATTTTTTCTTTGCCTGAAGTGTCGGACTTAGACTTTCGGCATCAATAATTACTTCGTCGCCGAAGATTTGAATATTTCGAATCAAATCCGCTTCGACAATATTGCTTTCAGTACTATTGCCTACACTTTCCAGCGCTTTTAGGATATCTTCTTTTTTCATTGGGGTCAAAATTGAATTACAAAAGTA
This sequence comes from Bacteroidota bacterium, assembly GCA_003045825.1. Taxonomy (GTDB): domain Bacteria; phylum Bacteroidota; class Bacteroidia; order Flavobacteriales; family Schleiferiaceae; genus UBA10364. The sequence goes on along the minus strand of PZPA01000081.1, from coordinate 1,934 downwards.
ATAACCACTAACTTCACACTACGTTCATTTCTATGGATTCTAAGAATACCTTGTTGATTACTGGTGCAACGGGCCAATTAGGCGCCTTTCTCCTCGCAGAATTGCTGGGTTGGGGGCAAAGTCCGGCCTATTCTGGTACTATTCTTTGTGCGAAGCGTCCCACTTCCTCGTTTGAACAGCTCGATAGGGTTGTTGAATTTTACGAACAACCAAGAAAAGCGTATCAACAACCTCTAGTACACTTTATTGACTTAGATCTTGGCTATGGTGCCGGTTCAGCGGAGTGGATTTCCGCTTATTGTGACCAACATGCCATAGCGCCCGTTTATTCCGTGATTCATACGGCTGCCGTTATTGATATTAACCAAAAGGCTCCTGGAGGCAATCAAAATGAGCGTGTAACGGCTGAAGTGCTGCACCTCGCAGAAGCACTAGATGTAGCTCATTTTACGCATATTTCCAGTATTGCTGTAATGGGAGGGAATGCACCTTTAAGTCAAGTAGAACTTTTAGAGCCGCAAGATTTTCAGGCTACTAAAAAGAAGGTAGGTCTTGGGTCTTATGCGAAGAGCAAAATCTATTCTGAGCTTCAGGTGTGGCGCGCGCAGCAAGAAGGGTTGTCAACGACTGTGGTTCGTCCAGGTGTGATTTTAGGTATAGGACCTTTGTACAGGGCCCCTCAAGAATTGTGGAAGCGTCTTTGGAAAGGTACACTGCCCTTTGCCACAGACGGTTGTTCGGGCGTGGTGGATGTCCGAGATGTTGCGGCGATCGTTTATGCAGCACATCAATCAAAGATAGAAGGTCCCATAGTTGCAGTGGCGGAACACCCTTCGTTCTATGAGCTTTTACAATGGATGCAAAACGGCTTGGGCAAAAAGAGAAAACTTTTGTATTTACAGATGAAGCCCTGGTTAAACCGCATGCGCTCGGTCTCGTTTCTCTCGAGCCTTCCTTGGATAGGTAAGTATTTCACTGCGCAAATGCGGATCATGCTCTTCTCAAAAACCCAGTATAATGGTCAGTCGGGTGCAGATCTGCTTGAAGGAGGGTATAGAAATCTCCAGCAGTCCGCACAAGAGCTTGGGAAATTCATGCGAAGGATAGCTGAGCATTAGTCAAAAAAAAAGCCTGCTCAAATGAACAGGCTTTTCTATATCGTTGTGGTTAACTTACGCGTTAGGTTGAACGCTAACGTAAGATTTGTTGTCTTTTTTCTTTCTGAAGACAACTTTACCGTCTACCAATGCGAATAACGTGTGGTCTTTACCGACACCTACGTTCTCCCCTGGGTTGTGTTTTGTTCCACGCTGGCGAACAATAATGTTCCCTGCGATGGCATCTTGACCACCAAAGATTTTGATACCCAAGCGCTTACTTGCTGATTCACGTCCGTTCTTCGAACTACCGACACCTTTCTTGTGAGCCATATCTTATTTATTTTTCTGCTTTAGCTTCTGATTTCTTTGGAGCTGCTTTTTTTGCTGCTGGCTTTTTCGCTGCTGGCTTTTTTGCCGCAGGTTTCTTAGCCGCTGCTTTTGGTGCTGCTTCTTTTTCTTCAGTTGCTTTCGCTGCAGCTTTCTTAGCTGGAGCCTTCGCAGTGATTTTGTTAATAGTAATTGAAGTGAAGATTTGACGGTGACCGTTCATCTTCTGGTAACCTTTTCTACGCTTCTTTTTGAAGATTAGAACTTTATCACCTTTTACTTCGCTGTTTACGGTAGCTTCTATAACTGCTCCGTCTATAACTGGGGCGCCAACTTTCACATCACCTTTTTCTTCAATGAGAAGGACACGGTCGAATTTTACTTTCTTCCCTGCCTCAACATTCAAGCGGTTTACGTACAAGCGTTGGTCTTTCTCAACTTTGTATTGAAGCCCTGCTATCTCTACAATTGCGTACATTATACTTGTTTTTAAGGGCTGCAAATATA
>PZPA01000018.1 GCA_003045825.1 Bacteroidota bacterium | reverse complement strand
TACTGTAATCCTTATCTGTACCTCTGGTTTTTCCTTTGGCTTCCCTTTGGAGTAAGCCGAATAAGTTTTTATGCCATCGCTTTTGCAGTGGGTAGTATTATGGATGCTTTTGAGCAAAGCGGCGGGGCGCATACTTTGGCTTGCTTAACTCTCGTAGCTTTAAAACCGTGGGTAGAAAACGCATTGATCGGCTACAGAAAATCTGACGACAACGAAGGAGTGTCGCACCTTGCTTTAGCCCCGTACCTAACAACTTCAGGCGTTCTTGTTTTATTGCATCACACGGTCCTTTTCACTGCGGAAAATTATGGATTTGACAACCCCCTGCTCTTGATTACACGGATTCTCATCTCAAGCCTAATTACACTGGTATTGCTCGCTATTACTCACGCTTTATTTTCAAAAAAATATGCCGCGTAGTAGTGCCTTTTATGTTGGATTAACCTTAGTGGGTTTGCTCTTCTTATTCCGCTTATTTCAAATTCAAGTGGTCAACGACGACTATGCAGCGCGGGCTGAACGCAATGCAACAGCGGCTGAAAAGCTCTATGCACCTCGGGGATATATCTACGATAGAGACGGGAGACTTTTGGTAGGTAATAGTCCTGCGTATGATCTAATGGTTAGTCCCTACTTGGTCAAAGATCTAGATACCGCGGCGCTTGGACAACTCCTAGGTTTGGAGGTTTCAGACATCAAGGAACGGATTGAAAAGGCTAAGAAGTATAGTTATTTCCGGAGCAGCATGTTCATGAAGATGCTTTCAAAATCTACCTATACCCAAATAAAATCAGAACTTAAAGCCTTTCCGGGCTTCTACCCTTCGAAGCGTATTCTTAGAAACTATCCTCATAAAAACGGCGCTAATGTAGTAGGCTTTATTGGCGAAGTGAATACCGATTTTATTCTTGTGAACCCTGAATACTCTCAAGGCGATTTAGTGGGGAAAAGCGGGATAGATAAAAGCTATGAAAATGTACTAAAAGGCACACACGGAAAGCGGTTCTTCACTGTGGACCATAGAAACAGAAGATTGGGCAAATGGAAAGACGGTGCACATGATGAAATGCCTGTTCCGGGACTTGACTTGGTCAGTAGTATAGACCTTGATCTGCAACGCTATGGCGAAGCGCTGATGAAAGGCAAACGAGGATCTATTGTAGCGATTGAACCGGAAACTGGAGAGATTTTAGCACTGGTGACTTCACCTAGTTATGACCCTAATGAATTGGTGGGTCGCCTGCGCAGTAAAAATTACACGCGCATGTATTACGACAGCATCAATAAACCACTGTTTGACCGTGGAATTTTAGCAGAATACCCTCCAGGTTCGCCGTTCAAGCTCATCGGCGCGTTAGTAGGTTTACAAGAAGGTGTCATTACCCCGCGCACGGCAATGACCTGTAATCATGGTTTTCATTTTGGGTCATTAACAGTGGCTTGTCATTGTAAAGGGGGCCGGCTAGCCTTAAACGAGGCCATCTCTGAGAGCTGCAATAATTACTTTTGTACTGTTTATCAAAGAACTATTGATAAAGACGGTGATGCACATGCTGGCATGAACCGCTGGAGCGCGCACGTTAAGAGTTTTGGTTTAGGAACCTTTCTCGGAAACGATTTGCCAACCGGAAGAAAAGGACTCATTCCCGATGCTAGTTATTATGACCGATTCTTGGGTTATTCTACCTGGAAAGGAGCTACGTCTGTCTCCAATGGTATTGGTCAAGGTGAATTGGTCGCAACGCCGATTCAATTGGCAAATATGACCGCTGCAATTGCAAACAGGGGCTATTACTATACTCCGCATATCATAAGAGAATCGGACCACGGTCCTATTGATTCCAATTTTACTATGCCGAACTACACCACAGTCGATTCTCAACATTTTGAGGTGGTAATCAACGGTATGTTTGATGTATTTGAGCGAGGAACGGCTAAAGGCGCGCGCATACCCCACATTACACAGTGCGGAAAGACTGGAACCGCACAAAATCCGCACGGACAGGACCACAGTATTTTTGTAAGCTTTGCACCTAAGGACCAACCAAAGATTGCACTTGCAGTTATTATAGAAAATGGGTATTGGGGATCACGCTGGGCAGCGCCAATCGCGAGTCTAATGACTGAAAAGTACCTCACCGACACCATCACCCGTCCCGCTTTAGAAGCACGAATGTTTGAAGGAGATCTGCACGAGGAATACCGCCAACAGCACGTTGCCATTTACGGAGAGGACAGTACTTATCAAGCAAATTTCTAATGGCTAGAAACCGAAGAAATAGAAACCGGCTAAAGATTGACCCTGTAGTGGCGCTCATCTACACGGTCCTTGTTTTCTGGGGCTGGCTAAGCATCCATTCAGCTGTATACAATGAAGAGGCAGCGTCGCTATTCAACCTCACCCAAGAATACGGCAAGCAACTCCTGTTTATTGGCGGGAGTTTCATCATCATTTTGGGCATCCTCTTGTCAAATTACCGGTTATGGACCAATTTCGCTCCGTTCTGGTATATTTTAACCCTCATCCTTTTGATCGGCGTATTGTTTGTCGGAAAGAAAATTGGCGGTGCACGGAGCTGGTATGCCCTAGGGTCTTTTAGTCTTCAACCTTCGGAAGTAGCGAAATTTGCTACAGCCTTAATGCTCGCCTTCTACATGGGACATTCCCGCACAAACATGCGGCTATGGTCCCACAGACTCATTGCCGCATCGCTATTCCTCATTCCCGGCTTCCTCATTGGTCTTCAACCTGACTTGGGCTCAACACTCGTCTACCTAAGTTTACTTCTTGTTCTGTACCGTGAAGGCATGCCAGGATACTACATAGGTGCTGCGCTAGCTCTCGTGGCCCTGGCCATTATTGGCCTATTGTTGCCCTTAAAAACAGCCTTAATCTTCCTGGGCAGCATTTCACTACTACTGTTTCTACTTCTTCCTAAAAAAAGAAGACCCATTGCCATCAATCTTACCCTAGTTTCACTTGCTAGCGTTACCGTATTTGCAGTGGGTCAAGTCATGGAGCGCGTTCTTGCGCCACACCAACAAGTGCGCATCAAGGTCTTGCTTGGTTTAGAGGACGATCCTACGGGGGCAGGATACAACACCCTTCAAAGCCTGATAGCTATTGGGTCCGGCGGATGGACAGGTAAAGGCTATTTAAACGGTACTCAGACAAAACTCAACTTTGTACCAGAACAAAGCACAGATTATATTTTTTGCACCATTGGCGAAGAATGGGGTTTTATAGGTACCGCACTTCTAATGACCCTATTTGCTGTTCTTATAGGTCGTATTATTTGGTTGGCAGAGAAACAAAAAGACACCTTTTCACGGGTCTACGGCTACAGTGTTGCAAGCATTCTCTTTACGCACTGGCTCATCAACATTGGAATGACCATAGGGCTGGTACCAACTATCGGTATACCGCTGCCCTTCTTTAGCTACGGCGGCTCCTCACTATGGGGCTTTACCATATTACTGTTCATCTTTGTCAAGCTTGATGCGGAGCGTTGGAACCGTCTAGCTTAGTAGGGCCTAAAAACAACGCGAGCCGATGCATATGCATCGGCTCGCGCCTTTAACTGTCTTTACACTACTGCTCCTTAGAACATCATGTAGCGCATGTCCTCAATCTTCGCCTTATCCTGTAAAGCTTTGTAGGCCTGAGTACCTACTAGATTGCGAATACTGCGCTGCGTATTCTGTGCCATATTCGCGTAGTCAATTTGCGGGGCAGGATTTGCAGGAGAAGTAATCGCCACAAAAGCGCCATTTTCACCAAGAATAACAGGACTCAATGTTCCCGGCTCTAAACCACAAATAGTACCTACTACCTTAGCCTCATTACCAACACCTGAGATGTTGAATTGAGAAATACGGAAGCTTAATGTACGTACTTCCTTACCGGCAGCTGTTGCTACGGCCTCAATAGTTGCCGCTCCAGCAGAGGCGTTTTCTAAACGCTCTAGCACCAATGCCTTCTTCGCATCTTTCTTAGCGGCCTCCAAACATTGGGTTTGTACCATTTCAAATGAAGAAGTTCCTTCTTCCAGCTTGTCCGTTAGGACCACTACAACATAACCATTTCCATCATTTTCAAGCAAACCAATATTTCCTTCTTCGCGGTCGTCATCCCAAGCCCAACGTACCACACGACGCGCAGTACCTAAACCGGAAACCACTTCCTCAAAGCGCCCTAGATTACGCGCTGGACGTAAAAAGAATCCTTTCTCAGTAGCAAGTGCGCGGTAATCTTCGGCAGTTTGTGCCTCCGCAGCATAACCTGACGCCTGATTATATAACGTTTGAATGGTCTCATCTGATGGTAAGATTTCACGAATGATTTGTCCAATCTTATATACATCATTTGCACCTTTCTGATCCGTTACTTGGATCACGTGCCACCCAAATTGGGTTGGTACCACGCCCATTGATCCATTTTTTCTAAAGAAACAGAAATTCTCAAAAGGCTTTGCCATCGATCCGCGAGAGAAGTACCCTAGATCGCCGCCCTTCTCTTTTGCAACCACATCTGACGAAAACGCTTCGCTAACAGATTCGAATGCAGATGGATTACCCTCGAGGTATGCGAACAAGCTATCCGCCAAAACTTTAGCCTCTTGCGGATTGCGTGTTACCGATGCATCAGCTCTCGTTGCACCCGCAAACGGTATGAGGATGTGACGCGCTTTTACGCTATCCGGCACTGTTTTTCTATCTACTAATTTAACCACTGCAAAAGCGCCACCTAAATCGATTGGTCCCTTCTGAAAGCCCACTGATTGTCCGTCTACAAGTGTATCTAGACCTGTGCCGACCAATTCTGTGGTTGTGTAATACTCCGACTGAAAACGAACATCGCTGTGTTGGTTAACAAATACTGAGTCGTCTTCTACATTCAGCCACTCAAAAGAAAGACTGGCCAATTCAGCACGCACACCTTCACGATCCGATTCTGACGGCGCTAACGGAAAGTTGATGAATTCTATATTGCGACCTTCTTCCTGCGAAAAATCTTCTTTGTGTGCATTGAAGTAGCGCTTGGCATCTTCATCAGAAACATTGATTTCGTCTTCGTTTACATCGATATAGGGTACATAAACGTATTGCGCTGGGTGCTGTGCATCCCCGCGGTTAATTTCAGTTTCCGCAAGACCTGCAGGCATGAAAATAGCCTTTTCTATTGCGTTGGTGTATTTAAAGTTCTGTGCTTGATTCGCTACGGCACGCTCGAATGACAACCACTGCGTCCACATCTCAACCGATTGCTCTGAAGCGTCACGGTTATCTCGAACCTGGGCGATGTAGCTCTTGAACATGTTTTCATCGAACTGTCCGTTTGCACCGGCAAAGTTTTGACGAATATTAGGGTTAGTAATGATATCGAAATAGATCTCCTGCTCACTCACGCTCATGCCTGCCGCGCTCAACTCTGCAGAAAGCAACTCTTCAGTAACGATGTTGTTCCAGACGAAGTTCGCCAGCTGAATACTGGTTGTATTTGCATATTGTTCAGGATTACCGGCACGCAACTCCTCCATTCCCTGGCTGAGTTCTTGACGCGTAATGTCGCGTCCATTTACGGTTCCGATAACGTTCGGATCGCCAAAAAACTTAGAGCCGCCTGAGCGAAATAAATCTCCTAATAAGAAAGCTATGAGTGCTACAAACACCACGACTACTAGAAGTCCTGAGCGCTGTCTGATGCGTTGGATTGTTGCCATTGTACTGCAATTAAATGTATGAGTCTGCGAATATAAGGATTGGCGCCAATTAATTGGCCTTTACGAGCACCTCTTCCAACCTATTCGTCCTAGTTTTTTGTACCAAGAACAAGTATTGGTCGCTTCGCACTACGGTTCCCTTCTCTGGTAGGCTTTGGTAGAGGTCCAAAATGTACCCCCCGAGAGTATTGTAATTTTCATTCTGAGGAAGCCCAAGACCCCATCTTTCATTGATATCGGAGATGTCTAAGCGCGCGGAAAACAGCCATTCTCCTTCTTTAATTTGCCGCTCTAACAATTCATCCGTGTCGTGCTCATCCTCAATTTCGCCAAAGATTTCTTCAATCACATCTTCGAGTGTGATCATACCACTGGTTCCTCCGTGCTCATCCAAAACAACCGCAATATTTCGCTTCTCACGGGTGAATAAATTAAGTACTTCGTCCGCCCGCATACTTTCTGGGATAAATGCAACTGGTCGAAGTACTCGCTTTAAATGATCTGGCTTCTTAAAAAGCTCAAAAGCATGAACGTAGCCTATAATTTTATCGATGTTGTCTTCGTAAACCAAAAGTTTACTGTAGCCCGTTTCTATAAAATATGCACGTACTTTCTCGGGAAGCTCATTTACTTCTACGCTTTCTATCTCCGTCCTTGGGATCATAAATTCGCGTGCCTTTGTCTCTGGAAATTCTAGCGCATTCTTGAAAATCTCAAATTCCGGATCAACTTCCTCATTTCCTGAGGTCGTTTTGGGGGCGCGCTCACGTACGTAATGATCTAACTCCATTCTTCCAAAGGCGTTCTCTTCTTCTTGTACCTCAACGCGAAAAACATATTTTAAAAAGAATTGGCTTACGCCAAGCATAAGAGCACTGGGCAATCGAAGCACCCAGAATAAAATCCAAGCGGGTAAACTGAGCCAACGCATTAATCCCTCAGGATTTTGACGGAAAAGCGTTTTAGGAAGGAATTCCGCAAAAACCAAAATAACCACTGTAGAAACTGAAGTCTCTAGGAGTAAGATTAGGTATTCCATTGCACCCCAGCTCGTAAATACTGGAGTAAGTACGCGGTGCATGTAATTGCCATAAAGCACTAATGCCACATTATTCCCGACAAGAATTGCGGCAATAAATGGTGCTGGACGATCGACCAAATAGCCCAGTGCCTTATATGCTATTCCTCCCTTCTGTCGTTCAAGCTCAACATGAAGTTTATTGATACTCAGGTAAGCCATTTCCAACCCCGAGAAGAGTGCAGAAAAAAATACGGCCAAAACAATGGGTAAAATAAATGCCAAGGTTCTATTCTTTAGGTTGTTTCAGACGCGAACGCCTCCTGAGGAAATACATAAAAATCGCAGCTCCGAGAAACAAAGAGAATTTAATCGTGCTCTGCCAGTTGCTTCCCCAATTGACATAAATCTCAACTGAGCTGACCGCTGCCACACCTAACCATAGTAACTCTATAAATCGCAATGCTCTATTCATCATCAACTGTTATTTCTCCTTGTACTTTATAAATTCGATAGGTGTTGAACGATTGATCGGCTTCAAACCCCTTACCTCTTATGAGCTGCCCATCAGATAGGATTTGAACTTTAGCATTACTGTACAATCGTTCCTCCTTTTTATCCCAGAATAATAATTCTGTGGTCATTCGCTCGCCTTTACCATTGGTAACTTCAACATTACCGCCTATACCCCAAAGGTCATCTTTTTTCAATTGGCGCGCCGTATCTGCTTTCAGCACCGTTGCTGTTTTTGCGTTTTCGCTGTAAAAATTAACGGTAATTCCCTCACCAAAGAAAACGTATGCGGGATCCATATTCCCGAAGTCTTGCATGAGTCCTGCACGAATTTCTAAAACCTTTTGTCCGCTATCGCTATATGTGATGTGTGCGCCGTGTTGCTCGTTCAAGGGGAATACCACTGGAATTTTGCTGACCTCCGCAACATCCTTAGCATCGTTCGAACATGCGCCTAAATAGCAGGCCATTATAACCAATAGGGTCTTAGGCTGTTTTAAAAGAAACTTCATCCTCACGAAGGTCGGTAAAATTGCGCAAAAAAAATCCCCCAGACTCTCGTCCAGGGGAAATATATCGCGGTCGTTTAATGCTTAGTAGAATTTAACGCTAACCGTTTCATTGATCCAACAGCCAATATTGATTTTATCGCCTTCTTTGTAGCCCAATTGGAACGAGATTCCCTTGTCCGGAATCTGCTGGCTGTAGGCTGAAATCAATTTTGCAGCCTTACTTGCAACGCTTGGGTCAATACTTCTTGCATAGCTCAGTTTGTTTATCGCCGCCCAATAAACTGCATTTTTCTCCACTGCATTCGCACCACATGTGCCTGCCGCCTCAGCATAAAGGGTTGCTAAGTATAAATAAGGATTCCCCCAATCTTTACGAAGCTGGCCTGCTTTTATACAGTTGACTTTGGCAGCGGATAAAGAACCCAATTTTTGATTTACATAGGCCAACCCCATGTAGCTATTTGCTTTGCGACGAAGATCTTCCTCTTGCTCAATAGCTTCAGTGTAGTACTTTTTTGCCATGGCCCAATCGCCCTTGTTTACACCTAGCTTCGCCATGTTTAATGCCGCTTGAGCGCTAGGCTCAATTTCATACAATGTCTCGGCAATTGAAATAAATACTGGGTTATCAGTACAAGAAGTTAATTCACCGTCTTCGCCAACGCGCTCTTTTTGTAACAAGTTACCGGCACGTTTCAACCATTCGATATCGTCTTTGTTCTCTTCAAATGCAGCATCGTTGTAGATCAACGTTAGCTTTTCACAAGTCAACAATGGGCTCAAGATTTTCTCAATGTTACGTTGCACTTTCGTGATATTTCTCAAACGGATTTCATTGTTTGAAATCTTACGCTTATCCACTGACGTTAACCCTTGCTCATCCAATTCATATTTAGTCTTCAGCTCATCTGCCTTCTCTATAACGCTAACCAATTCCTGCGCACCTGTTTCCATTTCTGGCTTCACTAAAGGAGGAAGTTTAGCCGCTTGCTTCATGCGCTTCTTTGAAGAATTGTTATACGCATTTGTAGAATCATAAACGGCCATTTCGGCTTGGTAAGCCGCTTTTGCTGCCTCAGCTGAAGGACGAATACTGTCCGCATATGCGATAAAATCCAGAACAGAATCTGCCTTAAGTTCAATATTGTAATTTTCAACGTTAAACGTGTTGAAGTTAAATTCCAGTGAAACGAGAACGGAGTTGTATACCTCAAACAAGCGATCTACGTCTTTTGTCTTGTTGAACTCCTTGACATTCGCTTGGAAATAACGGTCAGTATGCGCCACAGACATGGTATCTCCAAGAAGTGACTTAGCCTCTTCAAACATCACCACCGCTTTCGAAACACTGTCGGCATTTTTTCTGTAGTAATTGTAGAAGTGATATGCCTTCGAAGACATTGCATTTGATTTTTCTTCTGGGAAATGCACTGCGAACGTATCGTACAAACCTAAAAGCTCCTGGATAAGAGCATTCTTTGACGCATCGTCACCGGCCTCTTTAATCTTCGCTTCGATGATGTTGTCCCCGTACGTGTATATGCGGATATTGGCAGATGGACACGTTTCGTACAGTGCTTTCCAAGCATCATAAGCTTCTGTATAATCCTTACTCTGGTAGTAAGAACCCATGATGTTGTAATTCTGAAAACAAGAAACAGAATCGGCTATGGAATTACCCCATTTCGATTCTTGCGCTTGGGTTGTCAAGCTGACCAATAAAATTCCTAGTACAAAAAGGATTCGTTTCATTACTATCGCGTTTTTTATCTGTATCTAAATTTTTGGAACCATTTGTCATTGAGTGTTATCCCAAAGTTCAAATTCCAATAATCTTCTTTTAAATCGGACTCTACACCACTCCAACGAGTGCCTCTTCCTATATTAATATTCAAAAAGCTTGCCTTTTGTTCACCGGGAGCTAAACTTCTGTAGATAATTGGCAGGGTCAATCCGAGGTTAAACTCCTGTGTTACGTAAGTTGGGCCTGTTGTTGGCTCTTGCCAATAATACTGTCCTTTCTCTCTAGAATAACCGAAGCGGTATCTAGAAATAGCGAAGTAATTCGTGCTTCGTCTGAGCTGAGGAATAACGTATGAAGGAACCATTACTAGTCCAACACTTCCTCTTTCACTTACTGCAATTGCGGATTGCACAGGTGTTCCTCCGAACGGGGTGAAATCTCTATAGTCTTGCCAGTTCACTCTGCGGTAATCCACAACTAAATCCCAGGCATTTACAGGAACGTTTTCTACGGTTCTGCTAAGACCAAATCCAAACCCAGTAGATGTCGGTAAGACTACACTACCCTCTTCAGATAAATTATAAAACAATGTATCGACTGGTGTCTCCACAATGCCGCTGTTTATAAAAGAATATTGCGTAGAAATTTGTCTCGCATTCATAGAACCTCCGAAGCCATAAACTGCTCCTGCGACAAAGTGGAATCGGTCAAGATCTCCCTGCAACTGTGTACCTATGTCAAAAGTTAGATCACTAATCCCTGTTTTGTTGGTTTTACTGACCGAGAGGAATCTATTATCCGCGAGGATGGTTTTATTGCTCGTTTCCATTTCGCCAAAGATGTAGCGCGCATTTCCGCCTATACTGAACCACGGAAGGGGCTGAAGGGCAAGTCCAAAGGTGAATTGGTCAAAACCGCCAGAACCGATTGAACGGTATTCGTAAATTCCAAAATCATCCGAAGAATCGGCAACACTCACATTGTAACCTTTTGCTGCGTAAGGGCTTAACGAAAAGGCACCACCAATCCAATCAGCGAATTTGAATCCAAATCCGAAATAATCGAAATAGGTGTTGTAGTTGTCTTGATCTAAACTATCGCTAATGATTCTGTGGCGGAACGTACGGTGGGCACCACTCATTTCAAGTGTCGAATACTCAAGATTCGCATAACCTGCCGGATTGAAAACGTTAATAGTGTAACGGTCGGCATAACCTATTCCCGTCCCCCCCATACCTAAATATGCCGGCGTAATACCGAAGGAGGTTTCTCCAAGCCCATTTATACTGAGTGGACTTACTGAGTTCGTCTGTGCCGACGCATCAGACCCAAACAACAGCAACATCGACGCTAACACTAATGTGAAAGCGGATTTATTTAACTGATTGACTTTGAAAATATTCATCAATGCGCTGTAGGGCATATAGTTCGTAATTCAAGGGTGCAAATATGTAGCTTTTTAGGTGGTTTGACAAGGCCTTTGCATCTCCACCGCAAATGAATACAAGATTTATGCCCGTTTGACTTTGCAAGGCATGAATCATCCCTTCCATTTCAAGCGGCAATGCCGTGTCCACGCCAGACCACATACTTTCCTCCGTTGAGGCGCCAACTACATGGGTTTCACTGCTTTTTGACAGGTTTGGAAGTGCCGCTGTAAAGGCATGCATTGCCTTGTATCGCATCGCCCAACCGGGGGAAATTGCGCCGCCAATGAAAGCGTCATTTTTAACAATATTATAAGTAATGCAAGTACCCGCAACTACCACGATAAGGTCTACTCTGTTTTCTAACCAAGCAGCCGCGGCGAAGAGTAGTCGGTCCAAGCCTAGCGACTCAGGGGTTTTATAGTCGATCGAAAACGGCCATGGATCGTCAATAGTAAGCCAGCGTATAGACTTTGGCCAATGTGCATCTAATGCGCCGCTCGCAATGCCTATAGACCTATCTCCACTAGCGAACCACTGCTCATAGACCTTAACGGCTTTTTCCACTTCGCTGAGTACAAAAGTCTCGTTTTCAACGAGCCTACTGCCGTCGAATAATCCCATCTTGATACGGGTGTTCCCTACGTCTATTGTGATTAACATATGGCCAAAGGTCGTTAAATCCTTCATCTATTGGTAATTCGAAATGACATTCTAATTTTTCATTGAATGTGCTTTCACATTTCAATTGTAGGTGTATATTTGCCGCCCGGCAGGTGATGTAGCTCAGTTGGTAGAGCAATGGATTGAAAATCCATGTGTCGGCGGTTCGATTCCGTCCATCACCACCACCTAAGCCCTTCAGTACAACTGAGGGGCTTTTTTAATGGCCTGAACCTCATTTTTCATCAAAATATTGACTTCCATAAACACCAAAGTGGTAACCACGCGATTGTGGTTACCACTTTGGAGCTGTGTTTTTGACTATCGACCTTTAGTGTTTGACTAAACGTACCGTTTGCTCATTCGCGCCCGACTGAATTTTAGCGAGATAAATACCCGCTGCAAAGTCCGTAGCATCGATGGTATGGCTTTGACTCGAGGTGAGAACCTGATAGAGCTGTTGACCCTTTAAATCAAAGATCTGAATGGTACACCCAGTAGACGAAGGATTGCGTACTGTCCATTTGTCTGAGGTGGGGTTTGGATAAACCGAGAATAATTCTTTTGATTCTTCTATACCCCCTAGAGGAACATTCGCATATTTTATTTCATCAAAGTAGAAGGTAGACGTAGCCGATCCATCACCGACGTTCGAACTTCCCGCAACAAAGTCGAACAACAACGCCAACGTAGGCATGTCAGTAGGTGCATTTGTAAAATCGAAAGACAGCGTTTCCCATTCTTCGGTTTTAGTGGTCTGAACACTACGCTCTTCACCCCAAAATGGCTTTTCCGCTTTGAGTGTCACGTTCGTACCAATGGGTGCAGACGTCCAAACCTTCATCGTAATCACTGGAGAATTCACAAAGTCTAGATTATTTGTAAACGTGATTTTACTTCCACCATAAGGAGCACCGAGGTATCGAACTATTTTACCCACGTTTGCGCTTCCATTATCTACATCAATATCGGGATTGGGTAGGCTTGTCATGATAGCACTTTCAAAATCAAAGAAGTGACGTGCTGTGGTGCCCGATTCAAACGTAACGGGCAATCCTAATCTTTGCGTTGCGATTACACCTGCAACTTGTTCGATATCGTCGATATAAAAAGTGTTTCCTCCTCCTGGGGTGAACGGTTGTGGCATAATGACTAAGTCCACACTTCCTGAAGGCGCCGGAATTCCAAAGTCAAACGTGAGCGTTTCCCATGCGCCAGATACCGTGGTAACTGCATCTACCTCGCTGGTGTAGGGACTTTCTAATTTCACTTTTATTACTGTACCGACGGGCTGCGTCGTGTAAACCTTCATGGACAGAACACTAGACGATGCACTGGTAAAATTTAGAGACGAAACAGAGGTTATTTTACCGCCGGCCCACAAATCGGCTGCATTCACTTTAACAATCTTAGCGACATTAGCACTAGAATTACCTACAGAACTTGGATTGGCTACAATGGTAAAAGATGCACCGTCGTAACCGACCATGCCAGAAGTTGAAGACTCGAAATCAAAAGGTAATGCCTGAGCTGAAAGCGCAACAGATGCAGCCATCAGGAGGGTAATCATAATTTTTTTCATACCAAATTTTTAGGTGGATTGATTTGCGGATAAATGCGCAAAGCTGCTTGCTTACACCTCATTTATCGTGGGGAAAAGGTAGTAAACTTTTTATCGTTGGCTAAAAAAGATAAAGTAGCCAAAATAGGGGTTTGTTAACAAAATCTATGGGCGGCTATTTAGGCATGTGAAGAATCTTCGGACTTTTAGAAAGCTAAAGATGGTACAACTATGCACCCTTTAAAGAAAGATGAATTCAGGCTAGTGAACCGTATGCGTTTTGAAGTAAAGAACGTTATGGAACACATCAATCGGGTAACAGAAGAAAGCAATCGCATAAATTCTGAAGAGATTGAACGTCGTCTAAAATCCTTGACTGAATATTCAAGGGAATTGGCCAACCTTCAAAAGGCCATCGATCTCGAAATACAAAAAAACGCACGCTAATTATTCAATCTATATTTTGATTTGAACATCTGAGCGGGTCTATTGTTGTTATAACATCTATTAAAAGATTTTTATGAAAACCCTTTATCACCCAAATCATTCTCGTGGTCACGCGAATCACGGCTGGCTAAATAGCTTCCACAGCTTTAGTTTCGCCAATTACTTCAACGCACAAAAGATGAATTTCGGGCTGTTGCGCGTACTTAACGACGACACCGTAGCTCCTGGAATGGGGTTCGGCACCCACCCACACGACAATATGGAAATTATCTCCATACCTCTAAGCGGCGATTTGAGACATCGAGATTCCATGGGCAATGAAACGACAATAAAGGAAGGTGAGATCCAAGTGATGAGTGCAGGATCCGGCGTAACGCATAGCGAGTTTAATCCTAATAAGAATGTCGAGGTTAAATTTTTACAAATTTGGATCATTCCCAATGAACGAAATGTCACGCCACGCTACGATCAACAAAAGCTTTTGGACGCAAACGAAAAGAATAAATTGCACCAAGTGCTCAGCCCATCACCCGAAGATGAAGGGGTTTGGATTCACCAAAACGCTTGGTTCCACATGGGAAGGTTTGACGAGAATGAAGTCATCGAATACAAGTGGAAATCGAACGATAATGGCCTTTATGCTTTTGTATTGGATGGTGGATTTGAAACAGATCTTCACAAACTGGATACCCGAGACGCGCTAGGAATATGGGATACGGAACAAATCACATTGAAAGCTACAGCAGCTGAATCTAGAATTCTCTTGATCGAAGTACCGGTTACGAACTAACCTACTCACTTTGAACATTCTTAGTACTGCAGAGTTATCTTTGTACTCATAATTAGACCACCATGAAAGATCCAATTAAAGGATTCTCCAAACTGAGCAAAGCCGCCAAACTTGAATGGCTCGTCACCAATAATTTCGAAGATGCCGATGCTGCAAGGTCCGTATTGACCGGCTATTGGCATGATGATGAAACGCTTCAAAAGCGACACGATGAGTTCATAGAAAACACCATGAGCAACTATTACATGCCTTATGGTGTTGCTCCAAATTTCCAGATCAACGGAAAGCTTTACACCATTCCGATGGCTATTGAAGAAAGTTCCGTAGTCGCAGCAGCAGCGAAGAGCGCTTCATTTTGGATGGAGCGTGGCGGGTTCAAAGCAGAAGTGATGGGTACCCAAAAAATTGGCCATGTACATTTCATGTACACAGGAGATGCGAGTGCCTTAAAAGATGAATTCGATGTGCTCGAGGAAGATTTACGTGCGGCAACGGCGGAGCTCACCTCAAACATGGAAGCTCGGGGCGGCGGCATTACTTCCATTAAACTAGTAGATGCTACCGACCGTTTAGACGACTACTACCAGCTCGAAGTCACCTTTGAGACGTGCGATTCCATGGGAGCAAATTTCATTAATTCCAACCTCGAGGAAATGGCGAAATGTCTCCAGACTTTCGCTCAAAACCACGAACGTTTGGATGCGAATGCGCTCGAAGTAGTCATGCGTATACTTAGCAACTATACCCCAAACTGTCTCGTTCGTGCTAGTGTAAGCTGTAAAATAGAAGAATTGGCGAGTGAAGGTGTTAGCGCTGAAGAATTTGCCCGAAAATTCAAACGTGCCATAGCCATTGCAAACGCTGAACCGTATAGAGCAACAACGCACAACAAAGGGATAATGAACGGTATTGATGCCGTTATAATTGCTACGGGCAATGACTTCCGAGCGGTAGAGGCAGCATGTCATACGCATGCCGCTCGCTCGGGCAGCTACAAAAGCTTAACCGGTTGTGCTGTGGAAAACGGAATATTTACATTCTGGATTGAAATACCGTTAGCTCTAGGTGTGGTAGGCGGTTTGACCAAGCTTCACCCGCTTGTGGTTAAAAGTTTAGAGATGCTTGGAAATCCGGATGCAGAAGAATTGATGGGCATAGTTGCTGTTAGTGGTCTCGCTCAGAATTTCGCAGCATTGCGCGCGCTGGTTACTACAGGAATTCAAAAAGGACATATGAAAATGCACTTAATGAATATCTTGACCCAGCTTGAAGCAACGCCCGAAGAGAAAATTCATATTGCCACTTACTTTAAGGATAAGGTACCACACCACAGAGAGGTAGTCAACTATTTTTGCGAATTACGAGGTGTTCCCGTACCCAAAGTTGGTCAATAGCAAGTGGAAGAATTTTATGCCCACGGTAAACTACTGCTCACAGGAGAATATGCCATTACCCAAGGAGCACAGGGCTTAGCTGTTCCTACATCATTAGGTCAAAAATTGATCGTTCGGCCTGTAGACTCGCCAAACATTCATTGGCAAGCGTTCACAGTAAAAGGCGACTGTTGGCTCGATGTTCTGCTTAGTGCAGAATTAGAGATACTGGAAACTAACCGACAGAAAGAAGCGGAACATCTGGTCAAGCAGCTTCAAATTTTAACGACATACAGCGATAAGCTAACGGGCGGCATTCATTTTGAAACTCATCTGGAATTTGACCGCAGCTGGGGTTTAGGGTCCTCCAGTACATTTACTAGTCTCCTTGCGCAATTTGCAGGCTTAGACCCATTAGATATCTTTCATGAGGCCCATGGTGGAAGCGGATATGACTTAGCGTGTGCTTCTGCAGAAGGACCTATAGTTTATCAAATTAAGGAGGGATCGGCGGTTATCACGCCAGTTCAATGGACTCCTGACTTTGCAGATGACCTCGCATTTGTGTTCAGTGGTCAAAAACAGCTGACTTCTGAGAGCTTAGCATTGGTCCACAAACGGCCCTTTGGCAAGCAACAAATACAAGAAATTAATAACATTACCTCAGCTTTTATCAGCGTTTCAACCACCGAGGAAATTGAAACCTTAATGCACAAGCACGAGCAACTTATTGGTGATCATTTAGGGCTTCGGCCCGTCATCGAACAACTCTTCAAGGGCTACGATGGAGCCGCAAAAAGCCTAGGTGGCTGGGGTGGTGATTTCGTATTGGTCACGCGATACTCTAAAAATCTACATTGGTTAAAAGACAATGGATTTGATCAAGCGTTGCCGCTGAGAACTTTAGCACTGCTCTAAATGTTTCATAGGGCATAATTATTGGTAGATTTAAGCAATGCGCAAAATCGTTCTATTTTTCACCCTAGCCCTACTGTCCTTCCCTTCGAAGGCAGCACATTTGGTAGGCGGTGAAATCTCCTACAAGTGCATAAGTACTGGAACTAATGGTAACACGTATCAGATACGACTTACCATTTACAGGGACTGCAATTCAAGCGGCGCACCATTCGACATGCAGGCGCCGATAACCATTTACGGCGGTCCCAATCAAAATACTGTTGTTCAAACTGTCATGGTGGGTCGGGGAGCCATCGTAGGTATTCCCGCTGTCGTAAACAACCCTTGCTTACAGACGCCACCGAACGTTTGTACCGAAAAAGCGACCTATACAACCAATGTAACGCTTCAGCCTGCGACACACGGCTATACCATTACTTATCAACGTTGTTGTCGAAACAACACCATATCGAACGTGGCAAATTCCGGAACTTGGGGTAGTTCCTACTACATAACAATTCCACCACAAGATTCAGTCTGTAACAGTAGTTGTGCGTTTATCTCAGATCCACCTATAGTGATGTGCAAAGATGATAGTCTAAATATCGACTTCTCTGTGCAGGAATTGGATGGTGATAGTGTCTATTATTCACTCTGTCAGCCGCTGCATGGTGGGTCGCAAAACAATCCAGCACCTAATCCCCCAGGAGCGCCACCGTACACACCAGTGCCCTTTTTATTTCCCTATTCAACAGGTTATCCCCTACCCACTAACCCTACACTCGCGCTTAATAGCACGACGGGGCTTTTGACCGGGACCCCTATCGGAGTTGGCCAGTACGTCTTTGCCGTATGCGCTGAAGAATATGATTCAAACGGTGTGCTGCTTTCAACACTGAGACGGGATTACCAATTCAATGTAATGGTCTGTCAGAGCAATGTTTTATCAAACCCAACGCCACAGGATTTTCAGCCAAATACCATTTGTAACGGTACCACAGTTACTTTTCTTGACAGTTCATACAACGGAACAAATTACCTATGGCTATTTAATGACCCGAACAATCCTGGTGCTTCAGCCACAGGTCAAAACCCGACATACACCTTTACCGATACGGGGACCTATACCATCCAACTAATTTTAAATCCTGGATACCCCTGTACCGATACCGCCGAAGTAACTTATGAACTGTACAATCCAGTCAACCCTGCCTATTCCTATAGCGGGCCAGTGTGTTTCGATGAAAATTTAATCACTTTCCAAAATCAAAGTTCAAATGGAGGAAATGCTGTGGCCAACTGGGATTTCGGTGCGGATGCCAGCATTCAAACATTCACAGGTTGGAACCCGCCACCCATCGTCTTTAGCACTTGGGGAGACCACTATGTGAGTCTTACCATTGAGGAAAACGGTTGTGAGGACAATTTCCTAGACACAGTACGCATATACCGTAGGCCGGAAACTAACGTCAGCGTTGAAAACCAGGTAGGGTGTGCACCATTTACGGTTGAATTCTGGGACAGCACTATTACTGATGGTCAAGTAATCTATAATTGGGACTTTGGGGATGGTGTGTTGAGTAACGATAGCAACGCTGTCTATACCTATGCCAACCCGGGAACCTACGACTTGAACCTTACTATTTATTTCATTGAGGGTTGTACAGATACTATTACCGTGTCTTACGCCGATTTTATTACCGTGTACCCATCACCTACCAGTTCGTTTATAGCAGATCCAACCAGTACTACGATCTACACATCGAATATCGAAATCACAGATCTCGCCGCCGATCCGACGGACGATATCATTACTAGCATGGGCGACGGCAGTATCTATTACAATCAGGCCGTATTTAATCATTCCTACAGCGATACTGGCTGGTTTGAAGTAGCACACGTGGTCATTAACACCTTTGATTGTCCGGATACCTCTAAAGCCAATATTCGGATCAATCCGGAGACACTCATTTTTGTACCCAACGCATTTACACCAAACGGAGATGGTAAGAATGAAATATTCTTTGCAACCGCAGTTGGGATTAAAGATTTTAGTTTGAAAATTTTTAATCGTTGGGGAGAGGTGATGTTCGAAACGAACGACCCTTCTGAAGGTTGGAACGGTATGCATCCTGGAGGAAAAGAAGCCGTTCAGGGGGTGTATACCTGGACGGTCTTTGCAAAAGGAGAAAATGACAAATTGATTGAAAAACGAGGTAAACTCAGCTTACTACGTTAATCGTTACGATACATATTCGCGCGTCAACCATAACATAGTGGCCATCGCTGCTCCTATACCCAGTATAACCGAGAGACTGACGTAAAGTACCGCCTCTGTTGTTCTTCCAGCACTTATTAGATTTATCGTTTCCATCGAGAACGTACTGAAGGTGGACCATCCGCCGCAAAATCCAGTACCTAATAATAAAAGGTACATCAGTTTTGATTTGTCATCATACGCATCGACAATCACTACTAAGGCGATACTTGCCAACACGTTGATAATTAAAGTGGCCCAGTGGCCTTGAATCCAACCGTTTGCCACAATGGCCTTTGACATTGCAAAGCGCAGTACTGAACCGCCACCACCACCAATAAACACCGCCAGATAAGCCATTAGGTTCAACTCCATGTCTTTTCAATTTTATGTAAAGCGACGCTAATGAGGAATCCCCAGACCGCGCCCGCGAGCAAATCTAATGGATAGTGTACGCCTAAATGAATACGAGAAAAACTTTGCACCAGCGCCACCATTATAAGAATGGGAAACCAACTTGAATGCACCCATTTTCGAAATAAAAAGGCAAGTCCAAAGCTGTTCGCTGCATGTGCACTAAAAAACCCAAATGGACTACAATGTGCTAAAACGCGTAAGCCTTCTAGATCGTGACAAGGTCGGGGACGCTCGAGCGTATATTTAAAAAGCGCTGCACCTTGATCAAAGAGCAACACTCCGATAACGACTAATGCCAGTCGTTTAACAAATAGTACGGCAGTGCTAGAGATGTAGAGCCGATGAAGGAGCACAGCATAAAGTGGCAGCCAAGTAATGGTTTTGGTGGCGGCAAGCCAAAACGTATCTGTAGCAGCTGGAAAGAGCCTGTTTAAAGCAATTAATGCATTAGTATCAAGGCTATGTAGCTGCTCTAGCATCACGCAGGGGCATTTAATTTCTCCCAAATTAAATCTTTGAGTTGCATGATGTTTTTACCCGCAACTGACGAAATGAAGAGGTGTGGAATGTTCGTAGGCAATTGATCCGCAATTTCGCTTTGAAGATCTTCATCGATCATATCACTCTTCGTAATGGCTAAAATGCGTTGTTTATCTGCCAATTCGGGATTATACTTTACCAATTCATTCAATAGAATCTCATACTCCTTTGCATAGTCCTCTGCATCCGCGGGAACCATAAAGAGCAACAAAGCATTACGCTCAATATGACGCAGGAAACGGTATCCCAAACCCTTTCCTTCAGCGGCTCCTTCAATAATTCCTGGAATATCCGCCATCACAAATGAACGTGCATCGCGGTACATCACCATTCCTAAATTTGGTACGAGGGTGGTAAATGGATAATTCGCAATCTCAGGCTTTGCGGCACTGACCACACTTAACAACGTGCTCTTACCGGCATTAGGGAAGCCGACCAAGCCAACATCAGCCAGAACCTTTAATTCTAAAATAAACCAACCCTCAACAGGATCCTCTCCTGGTTGGGCAAAACGTGGTGTCTGAAAGGTTGAGCTTTTAAAGTGAACATTGCCTAGGCCGCCGCGCCCGCCTTTTACCAGGATGTGTTCCTCACCGTTTTCGGTGATTTCAAAGAGTACTTCACCGGTTTCTTCGTCTTTGGCGATGGTTCCTAAAGGTACTTCGATGTAACGGTCATCACCATTAGCGCCTGTGCGCTCCTGGCCAGAACCGTTTTCGCCAGAGGCGGCTTTGATGTGTTTCTGATATTTGAGGGGAAGCAAGGTCCACATTTGAGCATTGCCGCGGATAATTACGTGACCGCCTCTACCACCATCACCACCGTCAGGACCGCCTTTCGAAGTCATTCGGTTTCTAAGTAGGTGTGTGGAACCGCGCCCACCGCGCCCGCTTTTGCAGTAAATCTTTACGTAGTCTATGAAGTTGCTTCCAGCCATAATGTGAAAAAAGCAGCCTCCCTTAACTGGGAAACTGCTTTGCAAAAATACGATTGTATTATGAAGTGTCGACCTAGGGTCTAAAGTGCGTCAATAATCGCCACCAAACGTTCCGTGATGTCTTCAATGGAGCCAACACCATTGACGCCGTGGTACTTACCTTGTGTCTCGTAAAATTCTTTTACTGGTGCTGTTTCATTATTGTAAACGTCTATCCTGTTTTGAATTACCGCTGGGTTTGCATCATCAGGACGTCCGGAAGTCTTCGCACGTGACGCAAGACGCGAGCGCAGTTCAGCTTCAGGCACTTCTAAAGCAACCATGCTCGTAATGCCTGTATTTTGACCTTGCAAGAAAACATCTAGTGCTGCTGCCTGTGCGTTTGTACGCGGGAATCCGTCGAAAATAAAGCCTTTCGCCTCAGGATTTTTATTTACGGCATCTTCTAACATAGAGATGGTGACGGAATCAGGCACTAATTGGCCCTTGTCCATGTATGATTTCGCTAAAACACCCAATGCAGTCTCGTTTTTAATGTTGTAACGAAACAGATCTCCTGTACTCAAATGAACGAGGTGGTAGCGATCCACCAAAAAGGCACTTTGTGTTCCTTTACCTGCCCCCGGAGGGCCAAATAAGACTAGATTTAACATCGAATAGCTTTTAATTAGGGGCACGAAGATACCGCGCAAAGCGAGAAAATCGTAGTTTCGTAGCCGTTTTGAGAATTTTTCTCGAACCAACCATATACTGAAACACTGAACCATACCATGCGTACTCCTTATTGTGTAATTATGGCAGGTGGAATTGGAAGCCGATTTTGGCCCATGTCTACTGAAAAAACTCCTAAGCAATTTTTAGACTTCTTAGGAACTGGTGAGAGTCTTATCCAGCAAACTTATCATCGTGTACGTCGGATTTTCGAACCGGAAAACATCCTCGTCGTTACGCATGAGAACTATGCCGCATTAACACAAGAGCACCTACCGGAACTACCGGAGATGAACATTATTCTAGAACCGCTTCGCAGAAATACAGCACCTTGTATTGCTTATGCCGCTTTGAAGATAAAAAAGCGCGATGCACATGCGAATATGTTCATTACACCTGCAGATCATCTGATAACAGATGAAAAAGCATTTGAAGCGACTGTGCGTATGGGGCTGGCAAAAACAGAAGAGTCCGATTGCTTCGTGACTATAGGGATACAGCCGCATAAGCCTGAGACAGGCTACGGTTACATTCAGTATAATGAAGATTTAGGTGATGACTTCGGAAGCTTTGCCGTCAAAGCATTCACTGAAAAACCCGATATCGAGCACGCTAAGAAATTTATAGAAAGTGGCGACTTCCTGTGGAATGCCGGTATGTTTGTTTGGAATATAAATGCCTTATCTAATGGCCTGGACACGCATTTACCAGAACTGATGACCACTTTAGGGGAAACTTGGAACGACCTTGACACCGAATACGAGAAGGCAAGCATCGAAAGAATATACGGGGAATGCGAGAACATCTCCATCGACTATGGACTTATGGAACGGGCAGATCAAGTCTGTGTTATACCTGCCGAGATGGGCTGGTCAGATCTAGGCAACTGGGGAGCCATTTATGACTTGGGAACGAAAGATGCGGCCAATAATGTTGTTGTTGGCACACATGTTTTGCTACAGAATTGTTCGTCATGTCTTGTGGTGAACGCAACCAAAGACAAAGCACTAGTGCTTACCGACCTTCAAAATAAGATTGTCGTACAAACAGAATCGACCACCTTGACTTTTCCGCAAGGCAACGATCAAGCTATAAAGCAGATTGTAAAGGCCGTCAAAATAGAATTAGGCGAAGCATTCGTATAAATTTCCTATGTTTAAGTACGCGCTTAAACACCGTCAATGAACGACAACCACACACCCTCAGAGGATCGTGTTGCAGGAGCAGCACCACCCGCCAACCCTACTGCCAGAGTTCTAAAAAGCATCTGGAAACAATTCAGCAGTGTGATCACCTCTTTTTTAGGTGAGCGCTTTTCTTTATTGGATTTTGCACAACCTGAAAACACCATTGAAGGCATCAAGAAAGATGTAGAATTCCGAGGATTCGCGCTTTGGATTCTAATGTTCAGTATCGTCATCGCCTCCATTGGACTTAATGTGAATTCTACGGCGGTTGTTATAGGTGCGATGTTAATATCGCCCTTGATGGGGCCGATTATGGGAGTTGGCCTCAGTTTAGGCATCAACGACTTTAGCTTACTTAAAAAGTCTATAAAAAACCTTGGTGTAGCGGTGGGCATTGGATTGATCGTCTCTGCGCTCTACTTCGCCATTAGTCCCATTTCTACTCCTTCAAATGAGCTTTTTGCCCGGACAAACCCCACACTTCTTGATGTTGTAGTTGCCTTTTTCGGTGGTCTCGCGGGAATTCTAGCCGGCTCGCGCAAAGAAAAATCAAACGTAATTCCGGGTGTTGCCATCGCGACTGCATTGATGCCGCCATTATGTACTGCTGGTTTTGGATTAGCGCATGGACAATGGAGTTACTTTTTTGGGGCACTTTACCTCTTTTTAATCAACAGCGTGCTGATTGCTGCAGCAACAACTATTGTTGTTCGCTACCTGCGATTTCCTATGGTTAGCATTATGGACCCCGTACGCGAGAAGAAAACAAAGCGGATGTTTTCTATTGCCTTAATTGTGGTGATTGTTCCTTCGATTTGGATCTTTTACCGCACCGTGACCAATACCTTGGCACAAACTAAGGTGCACAATTTTGTGGAAGAAACGGTGGTTTACCCCGGAACTGAGGTGGTTAAAGAAGAAATCACCTTTGCCGGTGGCCTACCCAAAGTGAACATTGTTTTGTTTGGTGAACTCATCCCCGAAGACCTAGTGGCGCAATGGGAGTCCATTTTTACCGATACGTTTGAAGGCTCCCTGAACATTATTCAAGGTGATAATGGGAACGAAAGTTTGATGGAGCTGTCGAAATTAGTAAACCTCTATTCCGAGGGGCGCGCGGAAGCAAAAGGATATTCGGATAAAATTGCCGCGCTAGAGGCTGAGCTTTCTTTGCTCGAAGGCCAATTAATCCCCGCAAACCTTGCCAAAGAAGTTCAAATTAATTACCCCGAAGTAATGGCCCTATCTCTGGGTACCTTACAAAGCGGTATAACGGATTCAACCTCGGGCTCTCGTTTACCAGTGGCTTTTATTCAATGGTCACCGGAGCTTTCAGATAGTGCTCGAGCGGAAAAAGCAGAACAACTTGCAAATTGGTTGGCGCTTCGTCTAGAAGCAGATTCAGTATTGGTGAAATAAAAAATCCCGCGGCTCGTCGAGCCGCGGGATTTTGCTGTACAGCTGCTTACGCTGTTACAATTTTCCAACCATGGTTTCAGGACGCACCCACTGATCGAACTCTTCTGCAGTAAGGTAGCCTAGATTTACAGCCTCTTGCTTGAGAGTAGTGCCGTTTTCGTGCGCTGTTTTCGCAATTTTCGCTGCCTTTTCGTAACCAATCTTAGTATTAAGAGCGGTCACCAACATCAATGAATTGTTCAAATGGTTTTCGATCGCCTTGTAGTTTGGCTCGATTCCTACTGCGCAATTATTGTTGAAGCTTACACACGCATCACCAAGAAGCTCCGCACTTTGAAGCACGTTATAGGCCATTACAGGCTTAAAGACATTGAGTTCGTAGTGGCCTTGTGCACCGGCGATAGTCACAGCAGTGTGGTTACCCATGACCTGAGCACACACCATGGTGATGGCCTCAGCTTGCGTAGGGTTTACTTTACCCGGCATGATAGAAGAACCCGGCTCGTTCGCAGGAATAATAAGCTCCCCAATTCCCGAACGCGGACCAGAAGCCAACATACGAATGTCATTCGCAATCTTATTCAAGCTTACAGCTAACTGGTTCAGTGCGCCATGAGTCTCAACTAAAGCATCGTGCGCCGCAAGTGCCTCAAACTTATTTTCAGCGGTACGGAACGGCATTCCGGTAAATTCTGCAATGTATTTCGCCACCGTTTCAGAGTAACCTTCAGGTGTATTGATTCCTGTACCCACAGCTGTTCCGCCCAACGCAATCTCACTCATGTGATCTAAGGTGCTGCGCAAGGCTTTGAGTCCATGATTTAATTGGCTTACATAGCCAGAAAATTCCTGGCCTACCGTCAGCGGTGTGGCATCCATGAGGTGCGTACGGCCAATTTTTACCACATTCCAGAACTCTTTACTTTTTGCTTGAAGCGTATCGCGCAATAGCTCAACAGAGGGTATCGTATTTTCTACGACCTTCTTGTAAATGGCAATGTGCATTCCTGTGGGGAAGGTATCGTTTGAGCTTTGGCTCTTGTTTACATCGTCGTTGGGATGGATACTGTTGTTTCCATCGCCCAAAGTGCCTCCAGCCAATACGTGTGCACGATTCGCTATGACCTCGTTCGTGTTCATGTTGCTCTGCGTACCCGACCCTGTTTGCCAGACTACCAGTGGAAACTGGTCATTATGCTTACCGGCTAAGATTTCATCACAAACTGACGCGATAAGATCGCGCTTCTCAGCGGGTAAAACGCCAGCGTCGCAGTTCGCATACGCTGCTGCCTTTTTTAAATAGGCAAAACCTTCAATGATTTCGAGCGGCATGGTACCTGCAGGCCCGATCTTAAAGTTATTGCGTGAGCGCTCCGTTTGTGCACCCCAATACTTATCGGCCGGCACTTTTACTTCACCCATGGTGTCGTGTTCTATTCTATATTCCATGCTGTTCGCTTGTGTGATTATAGGATTTTAATTCTACTACAAATTTAAGGCACAGATTTCCGATAGAACGATTTGTGTTGCTATCTTTACACCGACTTAAATCAACGACTATGAAATTTTTAGGATTCCTCGTATTCTTAGTAGTAGCACTAATGGGCTTTTCAATGTTGGCTTTCTTAGGCCTTTTTGTTGGGTACTGGTTGACATTGATCGGCTTGGAGTCTATCAATCCTAAGTTAGCACACGCGCTAATTGGTCATAAAGAAGACGAAACAGCAGAATAATTTCTGCAGATTATTAATATTAAAAAAGCCCGAGCTCAAGCTCGGGCTTTTTTGTATTTTGACTTAAAATTAAACAACATGTCTAGAGAGAGAGAGAGAGAGAGAGAGAACAATTTCAATCAAACCTCATGAAGCAGAAGTCCTAGCAAATCTCGTCGAGAAGTACAATGTGAAATACGCACTGGAAATCGGCTTAGCCTACGGTGCAAGTTCAATGGCACTTCTTGAAGCAAGTAGTAATCTAAAACTCATCAGCTGCGATCCCTTTCAAAAAGATGATTATAATGATAGCGGACTTAAGAAAATTCAAGCCGCAAATCTTCAAGAGCGCCACACTCATTTGAATTCATTTTCAGACCGTGCATTACCAAAACTACTTGAGGAAAAAGCATCCTTTGACCTAATATTCATAGACGGAGACCACAAGTTCAGTGGCGCATTCGTTGACTTTCACTACGCAGCTCAAATGACTAAAGTTGGCGGCATAGTTGTCTTTCACGACCTATGGATGCGAGCCCTCATTTTAATTCGTTCTTACATTAAAAAGAACCGGAAAGACTTTGTAGAAATAAAAGTCGGTTCTTCGAATATGTGTGCTTTTCAAAGAGTTGATAAAGACAGTCGAGATGGGATGGCATTTAACGAATTTTACAATCGTCAGGGATACTTGAAGTACCATATAAATCGTTTGTCATGGGAAAGAAAAACGGTCTTAGGCAAATCGATATTCAAACTAAAAACGATTATTAAAAAAACCTAAAGCACCTCCTCCACTTTCTCAGCAGGACGCGCCACAACGGCCTTGTCGCCGTTCACAATGATGGGGCGTTCCATCAAGCGCGGGTTTTCAATCATCGCTAGGATGATCTCATCTTCGCCAAGTTCTAGGTCGCGGTATTCTTCCTTCCAAACCGATTCGTTCTTGCGCACAAGATCTATGGCATCCATATCTAACGCATCCAAGACGTCTTCAAATTCCGCTGCACTCATGCTCTCCTCGTCCTTCATGTATTGGCGCACTTCGAAAGAGAAGCCTTTCTCTTCCAATAGCGCCAATGCTTCGCGCGATTTCTGACAACGTGGATTGTGGTAAATTGTAATCATATTAATAGGTTATGTGTAAGGTTCCTTCTTCTGAGGTGATGCCGCATCTATTCTCCGCTTCGACTTGGTAAAAATACACTCCTGGAGTGAGAATTTGTCCGTCGTAATCTGCGCCCCAATTAAACGTTGGCGCATTCGTTTCAAATACCTTTATTCCCCACCTATTAAACAAAATGACGTGGAATCGGTCCCAATCTTCATTCGTGTTAATGGTCCACCGATCGTTCACATTATCCCCGTTTGGTGTGATGACATTCGGTACGGTAAAGGGTTCCTGGGCAAAGAAGATGTCATAAGTCGCTGTCAAGGTATCTGAGGTACCGCAAATGCTGTCGTAACCCACAATAGAAATTTCATAGATACCCGATTGTGCGATCTGAAGCGGATTAGCACTACCCTGATCTACACCATTAACCAGCCAGCTGTGTCCCTGGTATACAGTATTATAAACGGGAATCACATCTACGGTAGCATCCGAAGTACATTCTTCTGGATCGCTGATCATATTGAGGTAAGGCGGCAATCTAAATAACAACGTATCTGTGAAGGTTTGCACAACGTTACAAACCGTGTCTACGGTGGTCAGTGTAATGACATTGTAACCTGCTGAAGGTAGGTTCGTACTTACCTGCGGAGTGGTGAACGATGCCCCTGAAATGGTCCAATCCATAATGCGATCCGTAACCAATGTAGAGTCACTCGCATGAATTAATTGGGCCGTAACCGCACGAAGCGGATCACAGAAGTCATAGGCGTATGCTGTATACACTGAATCGTACGCCGGATTCACTTGAACCGTAAAGGTTGCCGTATCCCAAGTATCACAAATAGTATCGTGACCAATCACTTGCACAGGATACGTACCAGGGGAAGCGTAAACGTGTCCGCCTTGGAGTGAAGTACTACTGGTTGAATTTCCATCTCCCCAATACACAGTGAAATCCTGAACATTAATGCTAGAGTCGAGGATTGAAAACGTATTAGGTAGACAGAAGACGGGCGGGTCGGGCTGCACGGAAACACGTGCATTCTGAACGTCTAAATCAATGACGGTGACTGCCAGATTACAGTTAGAAGACCCGTTACTGCTAGCATATACATTATTTGGGAAAGTAGGATACGTGGATATTCCACCGCAACCGGCACATACCGCTTGAAAAATCCTACCCGTGCGGTCAAAGCGTGAGGTTCCACCGTCTACATGTTCCCGGCCTACGCCACCAAAGTACGTCGCCAATCGTGGTGATTTCCAATCCGGATCTAAGACTAAAAAATAAAAGTCCCTACCATCTGTTGTCGTTTGAAATGCATTTGCGCTTAGCGCCATCCCTTCAGTATTGCCTTCAGGATTTGGTGAGCCGCCCCACCCTGAGAAATAGGTATTGCCGCAATCGTCCACCAGTAATGCTGTAGGACTGACATCTACCGTCGCATGGGCGCTATCACCCCATACTGCTGTTTTGAGCTTGGAAAACCCTGAATTCCCGTCCCGCTTGAAGCGTTGAAAATACTGAGCACTACCTGGCTGACCCCACGTCAGCGAATCGGCCACTAATCCACCTTTGTGCTGCCCTACAACGGTAACGATGCTTGCAGTATCCGTTTCACTGTGCGTTTCAACAAAGAAATGCTGATTGTAGCCACTATCAGCCTGAACATCTACGGCACTCATGGCTATATAATTGCCCGTACCTACCCCTGAAAGACCAAGGTAGCCGGACAATAATAAGGCGTCTTGGTCACTGCTTGTAGGTATGCTGTAATCATAAGCGGGGTTGAGCCAACCCATAGCAATGGAAGAATCGGTGCTGGGTCCTATGGAACCTGCAACATAAAAAGGTGTGAACTTGAAGGACGGTGATGGAAAATTGAGGCCTTGCTTATCCGCAAGAGCGATACTGTATAAAGCCTCATTACCAGAGGTACCGACATACGTACTGGCCAGTAGCTGGGTTAGGTTTCTGTTTAATACACTAATGACGCCGTCTTGACCGCCTTGATGCGAGGTAGCAGGCACTATAGTTGGGTACGAACTGCTGAAAGTGCTGCTCACAAAATATACCGCACCGCCGTTGCGCTGGACTTCGATCTCGCCACGAAAACTATCGCCGTAATTAAAGCGCAAACTGTCGTTGATGCCATCGCTCCCTGCACCACCTATATAGGTTGAACCGACCAACTGATTACCTGCCGCATTTATTTTTGAAACAAAGAGATCGGTACCTTGATTGAAGGTGTAGTATTCTGTGGTAATAGAGGCTCCGCCTGCAAAAGAGGTAT
>PZPA01000080.1 GCA_003045825.1 Bacteroidota bacterium | reverse complement strand
CAGTAATACATAGCGAAAGAAAAGTTTGCGTTCAAGCTTTTTAGAGGTGCTCAATACAATAGCTTTATGTTGTCAATCAGTACTGTGGCAGTGTCGTCTGTGGTATTAATACCTCCGAAAAACAGATTATAATCCAAAGCATTCGGGTACCCGCTTACTTCTGTAACGAGGTTGATGTAAACTTTATTCCATTCTTCATTAGGAAATAGTGTGACTACCGGCGTCTTAATACTTTGAAGAATCTCATTCGCAGTAACGCCAAAGGTGAGCGCCACTTCTGTTTTGTAATTAACCTCAAGCCAGACATTTGCACCGTATTTGGGCAATTCGAAGGCTTGAAGTGTTTTGAACTCCCCCAAAGACACCGGAGGCAAGACAAATTTCCCGCTTTTATTTGGTAATTCTCCAGGAAAGGAAAAGACTTCACTAGTATCTGAGGTGATCAGCAGATTCGTATCGCTTTGAACGGTTCGGTTGTAGTTTAATCCGATACCGTCAAAATCTTCAATAATCATTAAGGTGTACGTAGGATTGTATTCGAATGTGAGAACTTCCGGGGAAAGCACCCTAGTTGATCCTTCATTCAAGGTCCAATTCTTTTCTATCGTCGATAGCATCTCATACTGGTTCCGTTGAGAATACACTCCATTGAGTGACATTCCAGGAATGAATCGGAGGGATTGATTCTCACCGGCATACACCGGTATCCGACATGGTGGGGAAAAAGCCCCAATTTGTTGCCCGTTTTGTTCTACCCAAATAGTATTCAGCTTAGACGATGACGTTCCCTCACTAGCTTTTGCCGCTACGCGCAGTTCAGTAACTTCTAAATAGGCCACCGCTGGAGCGGTTTCGTCCTCACAAGAGGTGAGAAGCAAAAGACTCCATAGAATGGTGCTAAAAATGATCGATTTGAACATAAGTACAAAGGTAGGCATCCTAGTGTTTTAAATTGTTAAAAAGAAGCCTCCTTCTAAGGACTACAAGTTGGGTTCGCGATGTACTTTCATTTTATGCAAAACGAGGACAGTCCATATTACCAAGGCCAGCGGGCCATTATGTGTAGTGATTTAAAAGCTAAGGGGTTGGCTGGAGAGGCTGTGCTGGGTGCAATGAATCGGATCCCGCGACACCTCTTCCTGGAGAGCAGCTTTCATCAGCACGCCTATCAAGACAAGGCGTTTCCTATTGCCGCGGATCAGACCATTTCTCACCCTTCAACGGTAGCTTGGCAATCTGAATTGTTGGAATTACGGCCAGGGA
This sequence comes from Bacteroidota bacterium, assembly GCA_003045825.1. Lineage (GTDB taxonomy): Bacteria > Bacteroidota > Bacteroidia > Flavobacteriales > Schleiferiaceae > UBA10364. The sequence continues at coordinate 6,150 of PZPA01000080.1, read as the reverse complement.
TGAAAGTATTGGAGATCGGCACCGGAAGTGGCTATCAGGCTGCTGTTTTGTGTGAATTAGGCGTGAAATTGTTTAGTATCGAGCGTCAAAAAGCATTGTTCGATTTTTCGAAAAAGATGTTGCTCCAATTAGGTTATCGGGCCGAATTGAAATTTGGTGATGGCTTTAAGGGAATGCCCGTTTTCGCTCCCTTTGACAGGGTTATAGTTACTTGTGGCGCGCCGTTCGTGCCAAAGGCACTTCTAGCGCAATTAACTGCCGGAGGAATTATGATCATTCCAGTAGGCGAAGGCACTCAAAAAATGGTTAAAATCACCAAGCAATCGGACGGTAGCTTTGTTCAAAAGGTGTTAGGAGATGCAGCGTTCGTTCCTATGCTCAAAGACCGCGAGTAGCGTACATTTGTCAAGTGAAAACCGTAGAGATAAAAAACCGCAAAGCGAAATTTGATTACGAATGGCTCGAAACCTACACTGCGGGCATGCAGTTGCAAGGGACTGAGGTGAAGTCTATTCGTATGGGGAAGGCGTCCATCGCAGAGGCGTATTGTTATTTCGCTGGCGAAGAATTGTTTGTTAAAAACATGACAATCTCTGAATGGTCTCATGGAAATATATTTAACCATGAACCGCTGCGGGAGCGCAAGTTGCTCTTGGCTAAAAGAGAATTGGATAAGATCCTAAAGGCTACTAAGGACGCTGGCATTACAGTGCTTCCTACAAAAGTATTTATCAGTGAAAAAGGCTGGGTGAAGATGAATATCGCGGTAGCTCGTGGTAAGAAGAATTACGATAAACGTCAGTCATTGAAGGAAAAAGATGCCAAGCGCGATTTGGCCCGATTAAAGAATATTTAGATGTACAAATCCGTAATACGTCCTTTACTTTTCACCCTAAACGCTGAGCAAGCACATCATTTTACGTTTAAGTCGTTAAAGTTGGCTTTTAGAGTACCTGGAATAAGTAGCATCGTAACTACATTCTTTGGTTCATTGAAAGGGCATGAAAAAGTGGTCATGGGCTTGCGTTTCAAAAACCCAATAGGACTTGCTGCGGGATTTGATAAGGATGCGAAACTCTATAATGAACTTAGTGCTTTTGGATTTGGCTTTATCGAAATAGGGACACTCACGCCTAAGCCTCAGGCGGGTAACCCAAAGCCACGTTTATTTCGCCTTGTAGAAGATGAATCCGTAATCAACAGAATGGGTTTCAATAATGGCGGCTTAGATGCAGCCGTTTTGCGTTTAGCGAAAAAGAAAACGGATATCATCATTGGTGGAAATATTGGAAAGAATAAGACAACACCCAACGAAGATGCGACTTCGGATTACTTGAAAGGCTTGGAGGCTTTGCACCCTGTGGTTGATTATTTCGTAGTAAACGTGAGTTCACCGAACACACCAAATTTGCGAGAGCTGCAGGAAAAAGAGCCCTTAATGGCACTGCTTAGCGATGTTAAAGTGCTCAACGATAAATTGGGTAGTAAGCCGCTGATGCTTAAGATAGCACCGGATTTAACTACAGGGCAATTAGACGATATTGTAACCATTGTAAATACCTTAAAACTCGATGGGATTGTTGCCACAAATACAACTATCTCCAGATCCGGATTAAAGACGGCACAGCAAAAGGTGGATGCCATGGGTGCGGGCGGCTTGAGTGGAAGAGTACTTAGATCGCGAAGTACTGAGGTGGTCAAATACCTGCGTGAAAAATTGGACAACAACATTGCAATTATTGCTGTTGGTGGTGTGTTTACGGGTGCTGATGCACGTGAAAAACTAAATGCCGGCGCAGATTTAGTACAAGTTTGGTCCGGTTTCTTGTATGAAGGTCCTGCAATGGTGCGCCGTATGCTCCGCAATTTGTAAATTAGGGTCGGAACACCTATCTAACCCATTCTAATGACCACCATTTCTATCGTTGAATGTCCAAGAGACGCTTGGCAAGGATTTCATGATTTTATCCCTACAGGGGAGAAGATTAAACATATTAAAAGCCTGATGCACTGCGGTTTTCATACCATAGATGCTGGCAGTTTCGTAAGTCCTAGAGCAATGCCTCAAATGGCGGATGCACAGGAATTGTTTGCGGGATTAGAGGAAATACGAGAATCTTCTTCGACCCAGCTTCTTAGCATTGTAGCTAGTGAAGGAGGTGCGAAGCGTGCCGCTGAATTTAATCATATTGATGCTTGGGGCTATCCCTTCAGTGTCAGCGAAGTTTTTCAAGAACGCAATAGCAGGAAAAATATTGAAAGGGCGATTGATGATCTAAAGCGTGTAAAGGATTTGGCATTGCATTCGAATGTGGAATTGGTCATTTATCTAAGTATGGCGTTTGGAAACCCTTATGGCGAGTTCTATCACACAGACCTTGTTCTAGAGCGACTTGAACAGGCTTTGCTGTGCGGAGCGGACATTATCTCCTTAAGCGATACTACGGGCCAAGGAACGACTCAAAAAGTCGTAGAACTTTGTTCTCTAATGAAGGACCATAGTACCGTTCCATGGGGGGCACATATGCACAGTACTTACGATGAGGCGACGGAGAAAGCTTTAGCGGCGGTAAGCGCTGGATGCAGGCGTATCGATACTGCATTGAAGGGTTATGGGGGCTGTCCTTTCGCATCGGATCAATTAATTGGCAATATGCCTACCGAAAAAGTATTGAGTGCATTGACACTTGCGAACCATTCGCATTCGCTAGACCCCTTGCGAATAGAAAGTGCATATAATAGTGCGTTGCAGGTTTTAGGGCCTTATTCTTAATGTATCTTCGTGGTGTAGGTTGCATGCGGGAACGCATACTTAAAAAGGAACCCGGTTGAAGTCCGGGGCTTTGCCAGAAGCTGTAAATCGTGTTGAAGCTATTTAAAACCACTGCTGTTGCGGGAAGGAGAATAGGGGAGCGGTGAGCCAGAAGACTTGGCCTACACTAACCTTTAATGGTGCTCTGGGTCAAGCACTGGTGTAGTATGAAGAATCTTATAATCTCGGTTATCGCACTGTTGATGCCTGTTGCCCTTTATGGTCAGGCCGATACGCTTTGGACAGCAAATGTTCTAGGAGGTGCCTATCGTTCCGAGGAAGTCAAAACAAGTTCCGATTCTTTACTCGCCACTATTAGCAGTGCATCATCTTATCTTTCTAAAGACAGCCGATTTATTCTAAAGCAATACACTCCAGGAAGTGTTGTTACGTCCTCATTTGGAGGTGCATCTTCCGAACAAAGTCGCGTGCTATGGGACGGTATTGATATAAGTAGCATGGCTTCAGGTGTATTCGATCTTAGTCTAGTACCTGCCTCAATGCTAAATAATACTGCGTTGTATGACGGTATCAATGGCGGTGCGCTGGCACCGATGGGTTCCGTAGGTGCCTTGAATGTTGCGGCTGAAATTCCTAAGGGTCGAGGAACAAGCACACTTTTTTCGGCATCAAGCATCGGTGATAGAGGATTGTTTGCGCAATCTTGGGGCAACATAGGTACAGTGCGGTACCAAAGTTCTCTGAGAAGTACAGGAGGGACAAATAGCTATCCCTATACCTTGGGCAGCTTAAACGGTGTACTTGAAGGCAATGGCTATAATGATTTGACCTACCTGCAATCGTTCCAGGGTAAATTATCCCGATGGAATTGGGAATCTACCTTGTGGTATACGCAAAGTGAAAAGGATAATAGCGGATCCATTCTGACACCAGGGTATATCAATCATCTTGAGGACGATATGCTTCGATTTAAATACGCGATCAGAAACCGAACAAATCAGTGGCAGGTATACCTGGGCAGGGAATGGCAGGCATATACGGATACGAATTCTCCTTGGACCATCACGGATACAAACACTTATACTCAAGCGACTGTACAATATTCGCGTCGAAACGAGCGCCAAGAGCTTTTTATCACCTCAAATTACTTTAGAGCGGATGGCACGAATAGAAGCGCAACAGCATTTTTACCGCATGTACTCTACAACCTCAGCCTTACGAAGAACGATCGATTGGTAATAAAAGGGGCTGGATATCAAGGTCGTGTGCATGTAGGCGCCCATTACAATCGCGCAACAAAGACTGGAAAATGGGGTAAACAGTTTGCGGCTGGAACGTATTATCGTTTACCAACATTGAACGAGCTCTATTGGAGGCCTGGAGGAAATCCGGCACTGGATGCGGAGCGGTCTTACGGAGTGAAATATACCCTCCATCGTATGGGTAAGACTGCCTTAAGGATAAGTACTGACCAATTGTATTATGATCGGATGATTCAATGGGCACCAGGAAGCTCGGGGAATTGGTCTCCTCAGAATTATTATGCCGTCTATACGAGCACCACGACGGCATCCGCAACTCGGAATTGGTCAAAGTTGACTACTGATATAAACCTTACGCATCAGTATTCCAGGGTGCTTTCAACGGCCAGTAATGACCCGTCAATTGTAGGTAAGTCACTCATTTACAGGCCGATGATTCAGGCTGTATACACGTCAGAATATCACTTGCCCGTAGGCGTAATCCAGTTTCGTGGCTTTTACACAGGACTACGACACACCCTACGCGATAATACAGCCGTAGGTGAAATTCCGGCACAATTTTGGTGCGCTCTAAGCTATTCAGTAGCGGGTGCTAATAAGCGTTGGAATTTATTAGTACTCGTAGATAATGTATTTAATAACGAAAGACAATATTACCAGTACTTCCCAATGCCTGGGCGGTCCTACCAACTAACTTTAAAACTCAATTCAAAACAATGAAAAAACTATCTCTAATGGCAGTAATGGCTGCTTTTACCAGCTTTACGGTAAGTTGTACCCCAGAAACGCCATCGGGTGCGTCAGGGGTCTACACTGATTTACATTTGATTTTAAATGAGGGCCCCTTTGGCTCAGGGTCGGCTTCTATAACTGCCTACAGCGAAGATACCCTTATCCAAAATGCTTTTTCTGTAGAAAATGGTTTCCCTTTAGGCAATGTTGCTCAGCATATGATCGAATCAGATTCTATGCTGTATGTCGCTATTAATAATAGTAATACAATTCATGGAATCAATCGAAACACTTTAAAGCATAGTTGGTCTAGTACGATCGAGCAACCTCGCTATTTAGCTTCTGAAGGAAATCGCTTATTCGTATCGAATTGGAAGGATTCTTCAATCTACGTGTTGGATAAAACGAATGGAAGTTTAGTCGATAGTATAGATATGGGACATTACACAGAGCAATTGACAATTTTCAGCAATAAATTATTTGCTGGGGTAGGAACCTATGAAGGACCTTGGACACTAGCAGAGATCGATCTAGGCACATTCGATGTGAAGCATCATGCCATAGGAGATGTGCCGAATTCGTTTGCCGTTATTGGAAATGAACTCTTTATTTTATGTAGCGGAGATGAGAACTTCGGTACAGGTGATGATACACCAGGGAGTATTTGGAAGTATGAAGGGTATTCAAACGGAGCTACTGAAGTTGCTGCACCTAGCAATAATAGTAAGCATGGAATAGGATTTTCTACGGATGGAACAGACGCATATTTTCTGAATGCTTCTTACGACGGTGCCATAGTGAAATGGAACCCTGGTCAAAACTGGCCAACATCCACCTTAACCTTGCCTGGAGGTTACAATTTAAATTTCCATAACGGGAATCTATATTTCTTTGATGCTAAAGACTACGCAAGTAGCGGCGAGGTGCGTACGTATTCTACAACGGGTAGTCTCATTGAGACCATTCCAGCAGGAGTTATACCGAGACAAGTAATTTATTAGGCCTTAGCGGTCGCTACTAGTTTGATCTCTGCAGCATAGGCTATTGCGCTGAATAATGCTGTGGAGATCAATTCTGGTGCATAGAAGGGCAGGCCAGCCGCATAGGTGGCTACTAACCCTGAGGTTGTTCTAGGAAAAAGACTGAACTCGCTCAAAAAGACTCCGAGGTTACTTAATAAGAAAAAGCCGACAGAACCAGTAATAAGTGCCACAATGCCCTTTGCGCCACTTTTTGCATAATGCCCGGCTACAGCGTAAACTATAAATCCAGCATAAGTCCAAATCGAGCCTTTGTACATCAATACGAATGATCCTGATGGATAGATAAGATTATTGATCAATAGGTCACTTGCCATCAACACTGCAAATGAAAGTGCAATGG
>PZPA01000079.1 GCA_003045825.1 Bacteroidota bacterium | reverse complement strand
CATAATTAATTGTTTTAAAAGGGTCCGAAACCCCGTTAATTAATAAATAATTGAGCGGCAAAAGTAATGAATTAATTCATACGCCGCATTCTAGTAAACTTATCTTTCAACATGAATAATTTTCGATCCTTCCATTTCCATATTGAAGGTAAAAGGCTCAGCATCAATTCCCTTCATTGATTCATCCAAATCGGCATGCGCATCTAAAGGCGCGTAGAACAGCATAAATCCACCACCTCCAGCGCCTAGTAATTTACCGCCCAACGCACCAGCTTCTCGACCAGCAGCGTAAGCTTCCGTAATCCTTGGATTAGTGATTCCTGAGGCTAATTGCTGCTTAAGGAGCCAATTTTTGTGCAATAATGCACCGAAATTATTCAAATCACCGGCTTCAAGTGCATCACGTAATTCATATACTAGCCCCACCATGGTTGATAAAGCTTGAAATTTTGACTCCTGCGAAGTATTTTTCTTTTGTTCTGCTAAAATCGCACTAGCAGAACGTTGATTACCGAGGTAATAGAGCTTTAGGTTGCTATTTAAGGTAGCTCTCGTTTCCTCTGAAATATTTACCGGTTGAACATCCACAGTGCCGTCAGGATTGAATTCAATCACATTAAGACCTCCATAGGCTGCTGCATATTGGTCTTGCTTCCCTATGGGTTCATTCAGTAAATCAATTTCAACACGACACGCCCCCGCGCCTAATTCTTGTTTTCCGTACGACCGACCAGTATATGTACTCAAATTATGAAGCAACCCTACGGTAAAACTAGAACTACTGCCCATTCCCGTACCTCCAGGTATATCTGCAATGGAGCTTACTTCGATTCCATTAAGATTAAAGTCTTTTAGCACCGTGCGTAAGATGGGGTGTTGCAAGTCTTTTACGTTATCGACAGTCTCTGTTTGCGAGTATTTACAGCGGATTTTATTCCTCTCAAAAAAGGCGTGTGTACTGATGTACATGTATTTATCTATGCTCGTGCTTAAGACAGCGCCACGCTGTTTTTCGTAATACGCTGGCAGGTCACTACCGCCGCCGACAAAAGAAATTCTAAAAGGGGTCTTCGTAATAATCATGCGCCTAAAGTAGGTAATGTTGATAAAGTAGAGTTATCAATAATGGACAATATTGATATATTTTGAACGTAGATTTAAAACGATATGAACAAAACCCATTTAAACCTATGACCTATCACTAGTCCCTTAATCGCTTTTTAACAGCTTATAAAGATCACTTCAATCGGTTAAGCGACGATGAAGAAAAAGTGTTCTAATTCAAAAATTTAAATAAAGTTACGACGCCATGTATGAGTCAAAAAGTATCATTCAGAGCAAATATTCATTCGAAGTTCAACAATTGACCTATAATGCGCTTCAGCGTTTAGATCAAAGCCGCAGACCTTACTTGCATGCAGCCATGCAAAGATGTAATTACCATCTATCTGAAAGTATTGTCAATTATAAAGATTCATATTCCATACATAAGCAAATTACCATGTACAAGAACTTTGTCCTGCGAGTTGCTGAATTATGGAGTTTACTAGGTCAATGGCCTGAAGAAATTTATTTACCAGGTCTAGAAGATATGATTGAAGGGGTAAAACAATTGTATTTCGACCTACTCAAGGAATTAGCTCGAAAGGAACTCCATCTCATTCAAATAAATACAACTAAAAAACCTAATTAACCATGGACACTAAAGTAAGTCAACCAATCTATCAAGAAGCGTTAGCCATTAATAGAAACATACAGTCCTTGACAAAAGGCTATTATAGCAACGGAAATTTCAATCTGGCCTTCAAAATAAAGGATGATATTATTAATGTTTGTAACCTTTTAGACATGGGGGTGAGTGCAAGATTTGAGCATACATTTGAAGAATACTATACCAAGGCATTAAAGGAATCAGACCTCCTTTTAGAGCACATTCGAATTGCAAACAGAGTACATATGATTCGCGGTGGCTTTCCAGAGGAGCTGATTTCAAGAATAGAACTGTTGAAAATGAAATTGGTATTAATGCTCGAGTTGTTTCGCAGCGAAGTACCGTTGGATTATATTAACCTTTCTAATTGGGCCAAACAAAAACTAATTCATACCTAGCAATAGTGAATGATAATGACATAGCATCGCTCGTATGGTGGGCGGAAGAAAGAGTCCGGGGGTTTATGACAGGTTTGCATAAGAGCCCGGACTTTGGCTACAGTGTTGAATTTGCTCAGCACAGAGCCTACGTGCCAGGAGATTCACCCAAACACATTGACTGGTCTGTTTTAGCTAAGACGGATAAATATTTACTAAAGCAATACGAGGCAGAATCTAACCTTAGAACCTATTTCATTTTAGACTCAAGCGCCAGTATGCAATTGCCAACGTCTGATTCCAAATGGATGAAGGTGGTGAAACTTTTAACCCTTATTGGAACATTACTGCAAAAGCAGCGTGATGCTATGGGAGTGCTGGAAGTTAATGAGTCGAAAAGTAGTTTTTTCGAGGCTAAAGCTACCAATGAATGGATAAAGCTTATGCTAAACCATTTAACAAATATTGAAGGGGAGGAGAAGAAAAATGGAGATTTATCTGGAGAGATTGAGGCAATGATGACTAAAATTCCTCGGCGCAGTCAGGTGATCATATTCATTGATTTGTTTCAGGAAAATCTGGAATCCATCATAAATTCCTCGGCACTTTTAGCGCATGAAGGACATTCCGTTAGAATCGTTTTTATCACGCATTCTGAATTAGAACACAATGCGCAGTTCTTTTCTGGTAAACAAGTCTTTGATAGTGAGACGGGGAATAAGACTTTTCTTGACCAGAACGATGCAAGCCGTTACGTTGCCTTTGTGTCGGCACAAAAAGAACAAGCAACAAATCTAACACGAAGTCAAAATTTAAATTGTAAAATTTTAGATGCAAATCGTGATACGATGTATTTGTTACGCGAATTGTTGGCATAAAAAAAGGCTCGGTATTCACTGAGCCTTTTTACATAACTGTAGCGTATTTAAACTACTTATTGTCTTTCGTGGTAGCGCTGTTCTTTTGCGCGTCGTCCACCTTTTTTTGATCTGCCGGAGACAAAGATTGCACGGCTTTTGCCTTTTCTTCTTTATCATCCTTTTTAAAACGCTTATCAAAGAAGGCCATGCTTACACCTGCGCTAACGTTTATCGAGCTCGTAGATGCGCCAACGCCCAAACGACCGTTTAATACTTCTTTTCCTATGGTTGCTACATCGCCGACGGTAGTCGAGCCTATGTAGAATTGTACCACTGGAGTTAATCTAAACTGCACAGCAGCATTAATACGGTCTTTATGGAATTCATCCATAGCCATGTAGTAACCACCCTTAAGCTGTGCATTACGCCCAAGCCAAATCATTGTATTAAAACCTAAGTAGGTGTAGTCGTTCCACGAGTGCTTACGGTCAACATAATGAACACCTAAGTAGCTGTACTTTGTGAAATTGTAACTCAACGAAACGTTCGTTATTTGCGGTGTGCGGTATGTCAAGGATTGCATCGCATCTACAAGATCAGTACTAATACCACTTTGAATGCTCTCTGTGTAGTCCGCAATCGTTGAAGAGACGGCACTTGCTAGTGTATCGCCTGATGCGCTTGAATATGAGAAACCGTCTACAGTAGCGCTTCCTGAAAGGCTCTTGCCTATATCACTACTAAAGGTTAAATCGCTGGCACCTAGTCCGCTCATTGAAAATTGAAGGTCAATTTGTTTAATGGGGCTGTAGGTTAAACCAAAGCCAAAGGTTCCATTTGATTGACTTCCGCTAGTAGCATAGTTAATTAAACCGCTAATATTACCGTTGTCTAGAAATGATGTGGGTAATATAGCATCGGGAGACAACTGGTTTAAACTATCTAGTGGGGTTCCTGCTATGAAGACCCCTGTGGTTGCTAAGTTAAAGTCATAGTCTAAGTCTAGACTATTCATTCCAGTTGCTGTGTTTTCAGTACTCGTCAAACTGAACGTATTAGCCACGAGCTTAGCACCTGCGACATAATTATTCATATGATAAGTTACGCCGACACGAAGTTTTTCATCGAGAAAGATACGTTGTAAACCAAAATAAGTAGAATTAATCATTTGGAAACGCATTCCCAAGGCATCGAAATTACCCGAATAGTTCAGGTCTAACTCACCATTTTCATTAGCCATTCCATTCTTAATAAAGCTTACCAGATCATTATCTAGCGTAAATTCCATTCCAATATTCGTTGAATTTCCAGCGAATAAGAAATTATCACCAATCTTCAATCCAATTTGTAGCGCATCAATCTGCGTCTCATTTCCCATATTGAATTGGTCAGAAGAGAGCTCGTGAATATTCTGCAATACATCTGAAGTCGCCAATATGCTACCGGCCGTTTCACTCATATCCAGATTGTTCTGCACTCCAAAGTATTGTAAGTGAAACCTGGTCATGGGATCAGCTCCAGGGTTTTGAAGAAGATTACCTGGATTAGCCGCTAAGCCAAATGTTGTAAAGTCTTGTGCGTTACCAAAAATAGTAACCAAAGCAAAGAATAGTGTTAATGTCTTTTTCATGATGACTATCAAATTATAAGGTAACGTTTACATTGAACTGCACACCTAAATTTAAGTTCAGGGTAGCATCTGTTCTGAGTTTCACTGGATCGGTGCCTACATTGTAAGTGTCCATGGTAGCCTCAGCAGTAATATGAACGGCCTCGAGCACTGCAGTAGCTTCACTTGCATCGAGTTCCAGTTCTGTATCTAAAACATTTGGTGCGACTATAATGCCGTTCGCATCTGGTATTCCACTTTCCATGAGGCCAAAATCTTTAACTAAGATGGTATTCCAGTTGGCATCATAGAATGTTAGATTTAGCGAAGCATCTAATGGAAGCGTAGTGGTGGTCTGCAAAAGTAGTTTTGCAGATTCCAAAGAGGTCCCTTCGGGTAGTGCATCCACATTATTTTGATCGGTAGCGAGTGTATCGTAGAAGCCTAAGCCAGTTGCCGTGAAATAAAAGGGCATCTCCATTAACAAATCTCCAGAAATACTGCTTGTATTCGTGACAAAGTTTTCTGTACCAAACGTTGTTGTGTCATGATTAACGTTGACGGAACCCCCATAGGTAATGGAGTCTTTAGGCAATGTAAATACGTCGACAATACTTGAATTAGTATTATCGAACGTTAAGGTTCCTGTTGCCGTATTTCCTAAAGTTGTAGGGTAGGGCAATACGTAGTTTGGCCCATTTAACCCATAAGCCGTACCGTCCTTAAAACTGTTGAAGTCTAAAACCAGTTGAATGGGTAGGCCAATGGAATTGGTAACGGCCATTGCGATGCTTGGTTCGGCGAAAGAAATTTCACCATCGAAGTTTTCTAAGAAATCTATAGCTAAATCCACAGCTCCTGGATCAATGGTGATTTGTTGCGTTCCAAAGAAACCTTTAATATGACCAAATTGTAGGTTGGTCATTTCGAAGGTCATGTCTAAAGCATCAGAACTATCGATATTTACCATATTACCAGACCCTACAAGTGTTGCTGCAACAGCAATGGGAAGGCGACTGTGGTTTTGGCTAGGATCTTGTGTTAAATCTAGAATAGTCCCGTTTAAATTAATAGACCCCGTGGTTGTAGCACCTGCGGCAATAGTAATGGTAGTATCGACTTCAACACCGTTTTGATCCGAGCCAGGGAAGTTCAAATTCAACTCTAAGTTTTCAGCTAACGTCGAAACAAATTCATAGTCGAAGCTCGCCGTGCTGAACATTAATTCTCTCAACTCCTCTGAACCACCGGTGCTTAAATCTACATATTGGGTATCAGAGCTAATATCTTGCGTACTGATCTGTGTGATGGCATTATATACTTCCAAATTAGCCGATGAAATCGCTAATTCTAAATTATCTGTGGTATCAATTGCAACTAAATTTGTCCCTGATCCTGGTGATGTCAATGAAGTGATTTTGAAACCGATGCTGTTTGGCAACGTGATGTTCACCAACGATTCGGTATCACTGCCCGTTCCTCCATTTGCAGCAACGTTATTCATGGCGTAGGTCAATATAGTTGCACCGGTGGATGCATTGACCAAGTCTATGCCCATACTAACAGGGACAGGCCAATCATTTGTTAGCCCCAATGTGAGTGTTCCATTTGAAAATGATGCGCTGGTAAATGTACCGAAGCCACTCCCGCCATACGTACCCACGTTGGATTCATTCAATTGTGGAAAAGGAGCATTGCTACCGTGAGCGGATGAAATGGCTGTTAAGCCAGCATCTGAAGCTACAGCGCCCAGTGCTATGTCTTGAGTCAAAGAAACGTTACTAACTGCAACCGTTCCCATTGTAATACTGCTGCTCGATGGAGATTGTGCCGGGATACTGATTAAATCATTTACATCAATACCGAAAACACTATCCTGGGCTACAATGACTTTGTACACTGTATTGTCATCGAAAATTAATGAACTATCAGGAATGAGCAAATGATCCATGGTTAGACCAATCTCTCCAAGAGGTAATGCAATAATGGGATTCGCGGTAATGTCAATGTTAGTTGGATCTACAACGTCTGATTGACAGCTACTTAAGGCAAGTCCAGCTGCGAGTGCTGAAAGTAATAGCTTTTTCATGACTTGGGTTATATTGTCTTGTAAAGATAACCAATTCTGTAGAGTATGCGCTTGAATTAGTGTGAATATTCCTTCAGAAAGCCACGCAATGCAGAAACTTGTTGAGCCATAATATAGGCGGTGAACAACTGTTGCATTCCTCTTAAAAGCATCAAGATGACAAGAAGAGAATTGTCTGAGAAGGACAAACCCAACGCGTGCGAAAGAAACAAGGCAACAATGAGTGTACTAACGATGATAAATTCCCTCAAATTCTTATTGACACTGTCTAAACGTGCAGCTTTATAGCGAGCATCCCGCCAATCCATTGTGATCGACTCATTCTCATCCAAAGCTGATTGAAGCATACTTACATGTTCATGCGCCAGGTCTTGCCGATTTTTAAGAACGCGCATGGGTACCAGCCACAATAGCAAAATGCCCAATATAATTCCACCGAATTCAGGAAATAACGCTAATCCTGCACCTGAGAAGAGGAGACCGGGCAGAAGTTGTGACCAACCTACAAGCAGAAAATTGATGCTTTGGACACTTTTGCCAAATACAGTTTTTAGTCGTTGTCTTTCGGATTGGGGTGAATTCGCTCTAAAATGGGCGAGCAGTTGAATACGTGTGGATGCATTTAAAAATTGGCTGTAAATACCTACGAATAAACGCAATAGTAAAAGCACAAGTAGAGCCAGTACATAATGCACCACTTTAACTTGAATGGAGCCTAAGAACACCTGTTCAGTATTTAGAAACAGGGTTCGTATCAACGGCAGTGAGAGTAAAATGGGTAGCGTTTCTAAAATTCCACTAATACCCGTAACAGCAAGCATCCACCCTAATTTA
>PZPA01000017.1:23265-29681 GCA_003045825.1 Bacteroidota bacterium | reverse complement strand
AATAGCAGGTGCTTTTTTTATTCTGTAAGGCTAGTCGCCTATTTTTCATCATTTGAGCTTGAAAGACAAGCCCGCTCGTAAAATCGGTCCAGCGCTCAACTGCTCCCCTAAAGAATAGCCAGCTGTTTTATAGCCGGCTTGTAGTGTAGCTCCGAGCAGTGAATATGACCCGTAATCCCTTAAGAAATCATAATTCGCAGTAATGTTGAACAAGCCTCCAAGTCCACTGTTCCTCACCAAATCGTCATCAGAGTAAAAATCAATTTGCGGTTGATCCCAGAGTTCTGTTACAACGTTAAAAGACAGCCGCTCTATTGGCTTGAGGTTCCAAGCTCGGGCGCCTACTCTCCACGAGGAATAGAATGTTCCATCGCCGTGACTAAATGAAGTTTGGTATAATTGTTTTCCTTTTTTGAAATAGCTCTGGTATACCAATTCAGGCCCGTAAGGGGTGTATTCAAATCTGAACCGAGGAAGAAGGCCAACATTATCACTTATTGGAATGAACTTTACTTTAGTCGAGCGTTTCCCGTAGAGTAAGTAGTCATAAAAAAGAGACTTAAAAGCATAAAAATTTATAGGATCTGTCAGCAGTGCAAACAATGAGATTGTCCGCATACGAGATTGTGTTAGACTTTCTCTCTGAAAATAAAATTCGTTAATGTTGCGACGATAAGTATTCGGATCACCAAATTCATTTTTTACGAAAGCGGTATACCCGGGCATGTCGTTACTACCATATAAGTAGGCTACGGCAAAATTATAATTTAGGCTTCCGTCAAGTAAGAAGTTCTTTCGCATGATGTCTGAAACGACCATATTTGCCTCCGAACCTCCCATAGTCATAAGGAGTCGCTCTTGATTCGTAGCGTCCTCTAGCCCTTCTAAGCGTATAAACGAAAACTCGTTGCCAAACGGCGGGGGTGGATTATAGGTGATTCCTATTATATTTCCCTGAGCCTGAAGTGCCCTATATCCATGACCAAATCGTTCGTGATTCATCGTCATGATGTAATCAGTTAAAACATAATTTGTCAGTAGTAGTTTCGAAAATCGGTACGCTGTGTTTATCACTTGACTTCCGCTTCCCTCTTGCTTGATTTTTGTTGGAAATAGGAGTGTGTCTACGAAATCGGTGGCATGAAAACATGCATTAATGTTTTCTCCAGAATAAAATTGGCCTTTTTGCGACTCACAAGTACAGGTATAACGCGACTGGGCTTTACCAAGAAAACAAGTGAAAATGATCATCAATAAGGCAGCCTTTATTTTAACCATCTTCAGATTTTTCGAATACATTCGAAGATATGACTTTACAACCATTGTTAGCGACCCTCCTCTTCGCATTCGCCTTAACCAATTGTTCCCGTGAAAATTGTGAGGATTGGTATGAAGGTGACGATTGCAGTACTCAACAAAGAGATAAGTTTTACGGTGTCTACATAGGCGTTCTTAAGACTTACGACCTCCAGGGAAATCTTGTTTCGGAAGGACCTATTGATCTAGCGATTGAACAAGGCTCCGAGATTAATGAACTGCGCTTAACGAATCAACCGGATTGCGTTTTTGTTTTGATGAACCCCGGGGAAACGGAGTTTTCTATACCCGATTATAATGGAGGCACGAGTGGCACTGTTAATGGAGAAGGTGGTTTTAATGGTAAAACGATTTTCTTTCTCCTTGAAAATGCAGTCGGCTTTTCGGAATTTTTTGGGTCGAAATAGTCGCGAACGTTTGGCTTCAGCATACGCTTAAAATGATAAGAAATAATCTAAACACGAGATTATTTAAGCTTCTTCGATTCATCACCAAAAGGTATCTTAGCCTCAAATGCGTATCCCCTATTCTTTCATAACCCTTCTGTTTCCAGCTATCTTAGTAGCTCAGGTTTTCGCGCATCCGGAAAACAACGAAGCCTTCTTACAAACAGAGGTGGCAGAAATACACATTACGGTATCACCGAACCACCTGAACACTTTGTTGGGCGACAGCCTCTTTAGTAACCACCACTTCCCTGGTGTGTTCCGCTATGAAAGCTCCTCCTTTTCAGATACTATTCAAAATGTAGGTTTTCGTGTCAGGGGCAACACCTCTCGCAATGCTAAAAAGAAAGGCTTTAAAATCTCTTTTAATGAATATACCGCCGGCCTAAAATTTAAAGGACTCGAAAAGATGAACCTGATCGGGCAACACAACGACCCTTCTTTATTGCGGTATTGGAGCAGCCTTTACTTGCTCAACAGATACGGTCTTGTCGCCTCTAGAACCAGCTTTGTCAAACTCTTCATTAACGGTGACTACCGCGGTATTTACCTCAACGTCGAACACATCGATGATGAATTTCTTCAAAAACGATTCATCGACGATGACGACGGTAATTTATATAAAGCCAGCTGGGGTGCCGATTTGAATTATTGGGGAACCAATCAAAATAATTACTCAGGCGTTTACGAATTGAAAACCAACAAAGATTCTAACGATTACGGCGCATTCATCTCATTTCTTGACTCCCTCAACAACCTCAGCGATGACGATTTCCCGTGTTACATGGAGCGCAATTTTGAGGTCAACCATTACCTTAAAACATTGGCCGCAGAAATCATTATAGGACATTGGGACGGCCACGCGTACAACAAAAACAACTTCTATCTCTACCGGCAGCCTTCTAATGGCAAATTCGTCTTTATTGAATACGATCTGGACAATACTTTCGGAATAGATTGGTTTGGCATAGATTGGGCCAACAGAGACCTTAACGAATGGCACGAAACGAACCGTCCACTGGTTGAACGGCTTCTAGAAATCCCTTATTATAAAGATGTGTTTAACGCGCATTTGGACACCATCCTCACCGATCTGGATACCTCAAATTGGTATTCAATTTTGGAATCAAAACAGAACTTGATCAAAAGCGCGGTGCAGTCCGACACCTATTACCGCAAAGACTATGGATTTCAATATTCCGATTTCCTAGATGCTCTAGACAACAATTACGGAGCTCATGTAAAGAAAGGGGTTGCCGAATACCTAGGCGACCGAATCACTAGCGGGCTGAGCCAGGTAGACTGGATAGGGACCCTAGAACCTCCATGCGATGAATTGCCTATTGAACCGGAGCGTAAAATCATTAAGATTGTAGACTTTATTGGCCGTGAAACTCACTTTAGAACAGACATTCCATTGATCATAATGTACGATGACGGAACCGTCGAAAAAGTGATGGTTTGGGGAAGCTAAATTTAAGCCTGCCGTTTTCAGGCAAGTACTTGGCGTAAAAAGCTTAAAAATGACGGGTTAGCATTACCGAATCATGTATTAACATACTAAAAATGAGGAGGTTGTTTTCATTAAATACAAATTTATATATCTTGTATTTTCATAAAACTACACCATCATGAACAAACAATTTTTCATTTCATTACTATTCGGACTAATCACCTTCGTCATACTGGGCGGAGTATTTGGCAGCTTAGTTTTTCTTCCAGAAATGGCGGGCTGGTACGAAGCATATCCTGAGGCCGTAAGAGAAACACCTGATTTTGTGTCCGGATTGGTTGTCGGGCTCCTACAGTTAATCGCCCTCATCATTCTGCTACCAAAACTTCAAATCACTACCGTATCCGGTGGCGCGATCTTTGGTGCGATCTATAGCGTTGTTCTCTGGCTGATGGTCGACCTTCAAATGGTCTCTGTAACCAATATCGTATCGTACGACTACGTTCTAAAAGACGCATTATTGTCTGCAGTAATGGGCGCGGTCTTAGGATTAGTCATTACTTGGTCGCAAAAAAAGTTCGCTTAGTAAACATCTCGCCGCCAAAAAATAATTACGCCCGGTACATCTGTATCGGGCGTTTTACTTTAACATTATTTAAGGCAAACCTCGTCACAAAGAGTAACGCCACAGTTTGATAATCTGGGTTTCATATTGACCATTTTATTATTCTTTTGAACAGTGCCGAGTGTTACGATGGGTCCATAAAACTGTGATATCAATCGATTTTCATACTGCGCGGCAGCAAATAAATCCGCTATATTGTTTGTTGAATTTTTATACTATGTGGGGAGCAAATAAGTGGACCGATTCCATGTTTAAGAAATACTGGTGGGTAGCTCTGCTCTTGGTACTTGCGTTCTTCGTTACACGCACCGCACTCTAACATCAACTTCTTATAAAAAATGTCCGTCTGCTACTGCCATTGCCAGGAACGCGGTTGAGAGACCATAATTATCCGAAAAGCAGACGTGCTTAAATACGACGCTATAACGGCCCAATTGAAGCCAAAATAATTAGCCCCAAGCATCCAAAGTTGGTGTACATTCGCCCCGTTTTAAAATTCACAAACATGTATTCGGTTATCGCGCTTCAAGTCGCTAAAAGTCTAAATATCAGACGTTGTAAACAGCAGCTCGCCCTGCCCATTTGCTATTCAGATTCTGACGAACTTTTCCTTTCCAACGGACCAAAAAAGTACTTGTACCTCTTTCAATATGGCGTCATCGCGTTCTTCAACCACACGCCCAGCGAAATCAATACAATTCTCGCCGCATTAGAAATAGGCACTTCTTATTCCGTTGACGCCGATCTGCTTGAAACCATTACCGTGGAAATAAAAGCCGGTGCGCAACAAGTCACCTTCGATCGCGTCATCTTGCCCGATTTCGAAGAAGAAGCCCTCCGCCTCGTGTTGCTCAACACCTCACAATCCGTCGCCCTAGATCGCTACCTGGAAATTACGGACGGCTTGTTAGAGGAAACCAACATCTACACCCAGTCCCTTGAAACTACCGGCCGATTAAACATTTCTGGGAAAAACCTCAAAAAGTTCATAGGACGCGTACTCAACATCAAAAACCAGATTTCCGAAAACCTCTACATTTTTGACTCGCCGGAGGTCACTTGGGAAAATGAGTCATTAAACAAACTAAATGTCGCGCTAAAGCAAACGTTTGACCTCAAAGACCGCTACCGCTACATCTATGAGCGCACCGCCATCATCAAAGAAGACCTCGAACTCTTCAAAGATATCATGGACCACCGCGAAAGCAGTAAACTGGAATGGATCATCATCGCACTCATCCTCCTTGAGGTGGTCGATTTATTCGTATTCCGACTATTCTAACTTTCCCTCTAAAGACTCTAGTCTTACATTATTTGCATCCCGTACGCCTCTCTATTGTTACCAGTAGGCGATCTTCTTCCTAATAGAAATGTCAACATTTACATTGACAGAATAGCCATCGTTAAGATTATCCGTACATTTTCACCATGAAACACTGGATCTCTCTCGCACTAAGCCTTGCTATCGCACCCCTTTACAGCCAATCACTTGTTGTTTTAGGCACGCTTCAAGATGCCGGTTCCCCCCAGCTGCTTTGCGAAAAATCCTGCTGCGCCTCGCCCAAACCAAACGACTACGTCGCATGCCTAGGCGTCTACGATTCCACACTAGCCGTACTATTTGATGCCACACCAGATATTGTGCCGCAGCTCGGAGAACTCCTAGAAAGGTCCGGATCAAAAAAGTACGCCGTCTTTTTAACCCATGCCCACATGGGACACTATACGGGACTCGCCCACTTTGGTCGCGAAGCTGCAAACACGAGCAAAGTCGCGGTCTATGCGATGCCAAAAATGATTGATTTCCTCGCAAAGAACGGCCCCTGGAACCAACTCTTAAAGCTCCAAAACATAACCCTCAATGGCTTAGAAGACAGAGTACCACGAACACTCAAGAACGGCCTGATTATAGAACCTTTTTTAGTTCCCCACCGCGATGAATTTTCCGAAACGGTAGGCTACTATATCAAACGCAAAGGAGGAAAGGTTGCCCTTTATATTCCTGACATTGACAAATGGGAAGAGTGGGAGGAGAACATCATCGCCGTCATCCCGCACGTAGACTATGCTTTTCTAGATGGCACCTTTTTCGCCGACGGTGAAGTGCCAAGACCTATGGCGGAAGTTCCGCACCCGTTTATAACGGAATCGGCCAAGCTTTTCTCTTATCTAACCAGGGAGGAGCGTGAGAAGATTTACTTCATTCACCTGAATCACTCCAATCCCGCACGCAACCCCGATTTTGAGGGACGCAAAGCTTTAGAAGCCGAAGGAATGCACTTTGCGGAGTTTGGGATGGAGTTTGAACTTTAACGTTCTGTTGCCTAGTCCCTTTCGAGTTTCTCAGTACTTTTCAACTAATAAAGCAACCCGCTATGAAAACGCTAAATGAAAATTGGTTCGCCTTTACACTAATTGCCGTAATCTTCGGCATTCTAGGGTTCTTGTTGGGCCGCACCACAGGTCATCACGGGCCTAAAGGCATGCCGCATATGATGATGGGCGAAGGCCATGTGATGAAAAAAGCAATGTTCATTTCTGAGGATGGTGAAGTTCATGATCTCATGGGAGATAT
>PZPA01000017.1:0-23243 GCA_003045825.1 Bacteroidota bacterium | reverse complement strand
ATGGACGTAGAAGTCATCAAAGGCCACGATGGAGAAATTACCGTGACGATCGACAGCGTAGGTACTGAAGGTGCCGAAGCCAGAGTTCGCGTGATTAAAATCAAGAAAGACTAGTGCAAAGCTATTGGGAACGTGAAACGCTGCGTCACTTCGATCTCATTGTCGTTGGTGGCGGGATAGTAGGCCATAGTACGGCTTTATTTTACGCGGAATCACATCCTAATGCACGTATCGCAATTTTGGAACGGGGCCTCTTCCCAGAAGGGGCTTCGACCAAAAACGCAGGGTTCGCCTGCTTTGGCTCCATCGCGGAGCTGGAACACGATCTGGAAAGTTTGGGGGCGCAACGAACTGTGGAATTGGTCTTAAAGCGATTCTCAGGTTTACAGCTGCTGCGTCAAACCCTCGGCGATCAAGCGATCGACTACCACGAAGTAGGCGGGTACGAATTGTGCTTTGAGGCTCCGGATCTAGAGCGCATCAACTTCTTCAATGATCTGCTCGAACCTGCTCTAGGAGCACGTCCTTATTCCGTAGTTCAGAACAATGGTTTTGGGTTTTCTGATAGTGTACATTCCATGATCAAAAACGCCCTCGAGGGTACTATTGATACAGGCAAAATGATGGCGGCATTGCAGCGTAAGGTTGCACAATTAGGCGTTCAAACCTTCACCCAAAGCGCGGTTGCAACCATTGAAGATGGCCCCCACGGTAAGCTCGTATGTGTTGAAACTACAAGCGGTCCTGTCGAGCTGTTGACCCCACAAGTAGCACTGTGCACCAACGCCTTTTCAAAAGACTTTTTGCCTGAGGTCGATGTGCAGCCGGGCCGCGGAATGGTGCTGGTCACCAAGCCAAATCCCGCGTTTGATTGGGAGGGGTCTTTCCATTACCACGACGGCTATCATTATTTCCGAACCGTGGACGGCCGATTGCTTTTGGGCGGTGGACGCCAACTCGATCTCGAAGGCGAATCCACCACTGAGGCGGGCATCAATGATCGTATCAAGGCCCAATTACTCGAAGATATCCAAAGCTTTATCGCCCCTGGTGTTCCCTTTGAAGTCGATCTGTGCTGGTCCGGCACCATGGCTTTTGGCACGGATAAAAACCCTGTCGTTCAACGCGTCGATGACCGCACCGTGGCCGGTATTCGGCTCGGGGGTATGGGCGTAGCTATCGGTATGGGCGTCGGAAAGGAATTGGCGGGGTTGCTTGCCTAGTTATAGCGTTCCTAGAAAGTCAATAATCCCATTGTAGTAGGTGTCCGCATCGTCGTACATCGTCATGTGGCCGCCCTCTGGACAGTACAAAAAGGTTCCATTTTGAACAGAATCAGCTATGGCACGCATAGCCTCTGGGTCCATCGTATCGTATTGCGCGCCAATACTCAACGTAGGGACTTCAATACGGTATAGATCGGCGGTTCTGTCCCAATTCTTCAAGGTCGCATCACCTACCATCCCAAACTCACTAGGTCCTTGAAGCTTCAAATAGAGTGGATAATTTAACTTAGAAAAACTGCGGTTTACCGGTTCCGGCCACTCCCCTAAGGGGCGACGTAAAACATGCTCCGGGTAGTAGTGTTCTTCAATCAGTCCTAAGTAACGAGGGTTGGTGTAATCTCCAGCAGCCTCAAAGGCTTGAAGCTCTTCGAGTACTTCCGCGGGCAATTGTGGCCCTAAGACCTCTTGTGCGTATTTCATGTATTCGGGTGCAGAGGCAACCATGTTCGAAATCACGAGACCCTTCAGGTTTTCCTGGTATTTCAACGCATATTCCATTCCTAAAATTCCGCCCCAAGAATGGCCTAAAAGCACAAAATTTGAAGCGTCTAATCCCAAGGCAATACGAACCTGCTCTACCTCGTCTACGAACCGTTCAAGGTCCCACAGTCGCTCATCTTCTGGGTTATCACTGTTACCGGAACCCAATTGGTCGTAATAATAGTATTCTACCTCAGCATTTGGGAAGTAACTGTCTGCCGATTCAAAATATTCGTGCGTAGCACCAGGCCCCCCGTGCAACAATAACACCTTCATATCAGGGTTATTTCCCACTCTTTTCGTCCATACATTGAACGTCCCTAATTCCGTTTCAACCGGAATCACCTTAACTCCTCCAGTCCATTTATCATCGCGCTGGGAGTAGTTCAAATAGTTGGATTCTTCGACGTTTACTGGTGCTTCAGGCGCCGAACAGGCGGCTAAAATCAATCCTACGGCTACTGCTGTTAATCTTCTCATGTTTCGTTGTTGTATAAGTTGTCCATTAAAGTACTAACTTTCTGGGATTCAACGCAATCGCCATGGAAACAAAACGCAACCGGTACGGAGCACTCGATGTTTTTCGGGGCATGGCTATCGTTTTTATGATCATTGTGAATTCCCCTGGCAGCTGGTCGTACGTATTCCGCCCACTCCAACACGCTGCGTGGCACGGCTTCACACCGACAGATTTGGTTTTTCCTTCCTTTCTTTTTGCTGTTGGCGCCGCTTTAAGTTTTTCCATGAATAAATGGGCAAATTGGTCCAATACTGAGGTCTTAGCGAAAATTCTCAAACGCACAGTCCTGCTCTTTTTGATAGGCTACTTGATGTATTGGTTCCCTTTTTTCCGGCTTGGGCAAGATTGGAGCATTAGCGCATTCCCTATCGCGGAGACCCGCATATTCGGTGTACTTCAACGCATAGCGCTGGCCTATGGTCTTACCGCTGTTTTACTGCATTTCTTAGGCGCTAAGCAGACCTATCTGGTTGGCGCTATGCTTCTCGTAGTATATTGGGTGGTACTGATGCATTTCGGCGCTGACGGTTCGAATTACCTATCCCTCGAGGGCAACGCCGTTCGCGCTTTAGACCTCCATCTTTTTGGGGCCGCGCACCTCTACTCTGGAGAGGGGATCCCCTTTGATCCTGAGGGGCTGTTGAGCACTTTGACCTGCATTGCAAATGTGGCGGCCGGTCACGCCACTGGTGTTTATCTGCAGCGGGATAAAAATGAAAAAAACAAACGCATCGATCTTATGCTTCTGGGCGCTACGTTATTTTTCGTGGCGTGCGTATGGAGCCTCGCTTTTCCCGTCAATAAAAAACTATGGACCTCGTCATTCGCCCTACTAACCATAAGTTTCGACCTTATGATTCTGGGTATATTACTGGCATTCCTTCCTAAAGGAAAACGCCTTCCGTGGTGGGGCCGATTCTTCGCAACCGCAGGGAAAAATCCTTTGGCAATCTATTTACTGAGTCAGCTTCTATTGACTGCTTTATTCATCCTTCCAGTAGGCAATACCAGCGTATGGGAAATCATTTACAATCGTGCTTTTGTTTGGATGGGAGCACACCTAGGATCCTTAACAATGGCACTAGTATATACGCTATTCTGTTGGAGCGTAGGCTACTTAATGGAAAGAAAAAAAGTGTACTGGAACGTCTAGAACCTTATCCCGGACTGCAAAACATGAGCATGCAAACCGGCATTGGTCAGGTCGCGTTGGAAGAAATAACCGAAGGATAGTTTCTTACCTGCAATCTTATCTCCTGTGCTTACGCCCAATCGCAAGGATCGGTCAAAATCTGGATCGCCAGAAGCTAAATATTCCACACCAAAGGTTGGGTCCCAAGCAAAGTTTTTGATGGGGAGATCGAACTCACCGCGAATACGCGCAGTAAATTTATTGTTTCCAGACCCTGTGAGCACCTGGCGTTGTTGGACGGCATAGCGAATATGTGCTTTCCCCACGGGAAGGTTAATGTGTCGTTCGGCGCTGAACTGGACGCGCGCACGCTGAAAGTTGCCTTGTATACCGCCTTTTCTATCAAAGACCACATAGTGACGTAGTTCTGTCCCGATATCCCATTTCTTGTTGACCGATTTCTTGAAATCCAACTCTGTCAACCATTGGTCGTTGCTCATACCAAAACCCGATCTGTATTGACCACTTGTCGTTAGAGACCACGCCTCACTTAGCGACGATTTATGACCCAGTTTTAACCAGGCATTTGTCTCTATTGTACTCTGACCAAAAGCGAACTGGGCAACAAGCAGTGCCAAACAAATCCAGCTATTTTTCATAGTACACTTGAATTTGTGCAGTACCCAAAGCATAATCAACCTTAGAGATATGTACGCGAACAACCTGCACTTGCATTTGCGCCGCAAGCGTTGCAATTCTGGTGTCAAAAACCGGCTGATCCAGCTCCGAAACTGGCAGTGTTACATTTACTTTTTGCAGTGCAGGCTCTTCCTTTTCTTCTGTAAGTAAAAAGCGTTCAAGCAAGTATATGAACGCTAGTACCAGCGTGTTCACAACTACCAATTCCAACCAGCCTTCCGCACCCGAGGAAAGCGCGTTGATCACTGCAATCCCAATAGCGGCAAACAAATACGTCATTTCTTGAGGACGCAAAGCCTCTGTACGGTAGCGCACAATGCCAAAAACGGCAAACATACCTATGGCCATTCCAATTTGCATATTAAAGCTTCCTAGGGCATTGGCCAAAAAGAAGACGACCACAGAGATTATGAAAAAGCTGTATACATTTTTACGTGATTCGGGAGCGTGCTTACTAACAATCCGCATCTGAATAATATTAAATAGCAACGTAAGCGCGAAGCGAGTAAGTAGCTCCAGCAGAGCATTATCAGAAAATCCGGTCATTTTTTCTTGAATTAGGTCAGTAAATATAGCTTTTTGCGCTTTACCGATGTACGTCCTGCGGTTCGTTACATAGGATTAATGATTCGGCTTAATTCGAAGAATCGGCAATTTTAGCTGTAATTTGCACCAGTAAATTCACACCTATTATGAACGCACCTTTTCTCTACATTGGCCCAGGTTTAGGCGTTGGCGCTGGCATCCTTATTGTCCTGGTACTAGTATTGATTGTCGCCGCTTTTGGCTACCGCATTTGGTATACTATTAAAAAAGCCCGCAAGAAGTAAATGTGGACCGTCCTCTTCATAGCCTTCCCCGCCTTCTCAGGCATCCTTCTGAGCATTGGGGTATTGCGCATGAAAAGGCCTTTTTTCACACTCGCCCTCCACAGTGTAGCACTTCTTGATGTGCTCATTTCCGAGCAAGACGACGACGAAAAGTTTGAGGCGGTTAATGTCCAAACCTCAAAGACCGTCAAATCCCTCCTGCTGAATCTGACGCTCTTATCTGCGCTCATCGCGCTGACTTTTTACACCTATTACTACCTCCCCGGTCACTTTTGGGCAGACGTCTTGCCCGAACAGCAAAAGCTTTTTGCCTTCGGTGTAGGTACGCTGCTCCCCTTCTTGTATCCCAAAAAGAAACAGAGCGCCTACAGCCCCATGGCCCAATTATTCCACCGCCTCATTCTCAACCACTACCATCTAGGAAAGGCACTGCTTAAAAGACAAATCAAAGGCATCGAACATCCTGTTCAAGCCGATCAAACTACTGCTGTTTTGATTACGGGTTTGGCGCGAGCAGGGACGACCGCGCTCACGCGCGCACTCACGGATCGTGGACCCTTTGCCTCGCTTGACTACAGCAACATGCCTGTCCTGCTCGCGCCTCGACTCTGGAGCAAATTCTATAAGCCCAAGAAAAAAGAGGACAAAGAGCGTGCGCACGGTGATGGCATAAAAGTGGGACTCGCTAGTGTAGAAGCGCTCGAGGAATATTTCTTCAAGGTTACAACCAACGACAGATTCATCTCCGATACTGGGCTCCATTTGCACGAGATTAGTGCGGAGGAGAATGACCTGTACCGCCGGTACACGAAAAGCCTATGCAACGTAGGACAAGTTTACCTCGCAAAAAATAACAATGCCGTTTTGCGTCTGAAGTCGATGCTGCCACTGAATCCGGACATGACCGTTTTTGTTCTCGTACGCGATCCGCTGCAGCATGCCTTTAGTTTAATGAAGCAGCACCAGAAATTTGAAAAAGAGCAAACGGCAGATCCGTTCATTTTAGAATATATGAATTGGTTGGGGCACCACGAGTTTGGGCTGGGCCAATTGCCTTTTAATCTATCCGGATCGGCCCCACAACATACCGATCGCGGGCAACTCAACTACTGGCTCGAACGTTGGATGGACTATTACAATTACGCGAAAACCATCAGCAACATTCAGTTCATCGCCTACGAAGATTTCGTTGCCCGGCCGAAGGAGGTGCTTGAACGCATCAGCACTGCAACGGGCATAACATTGAAAACTGAAGGGGTGGAGCTTTTCGAAAAAACTGCCCTTAATGTGCCTGTGCATGATGCGGGGCTCGCCGCGCGTGCGTTGGAGATTTATCGGGAAGTTGTGCCGGCGAGCCCTGCCTGAATCGGATAGATTTCCTTAAATTAAGACCACAAAGACTATACTGCCATGGATATCGATTCTACCTTAAAGAACATCGCGCCGGAGCTGTCGCCAGAGCTGCGCAAATACTTGATTGAAGTTGGTGAAATAGAACATTTCGAAAAGGGTGGCCTCATTTTAGATTACGGAATTCAGGCCTGTTTCCTTCCTATTATTATAGACGGTAATGCTCGCGTCATGCGCGGTGACGAAGACGATCCTTCTAAAGAATTGCTTCTTTACATACTAACGCCAGGTGAAATTTGTCCATGCGCGGCTTTTTCAACCTTGCCTAAAGGAGAAATGCCCATCACAGTTGAAGCTGAGACACCGGCTGTAATTCTTAATGTACCTATAGGCGAGCTAAATACCCTTGCCGCAGATTTTCCGGAATGGCGGATGTATGAATTGGGCAATTTCCGCAAACGCTTTGAAGAGCTCCTGAGTTTGGTCGATAACGCTATTTTCAAACAATTGGGCGCACGGTTACGCGCTTACATAGAGATGCGCTGTAGAGTAAGCGGACGAAAAGGAGTGGCACTCTCGAAGGTGAAAATGGCATCTGAACTGGGTACCTCGAGGGAGGTGGTCAGCAGGTTGTTAAAAGCGCTCGAACACGAGGGCGTTATTACTCAAGATAAAGACGGCGTTCACCTCTTACAATAATCAAAAAAGCCCGGCGATGCCGGGCTTTTTGTTGTGGTTTAGTTCAGTAGCAAGCGCTCAGCATACACTTCAGCGGGCGTTTGCAGTTGCAGAATATACGCTCCTTTGGGCAGCGCAGCGAAATCAAGGCCGGTGATTTGTGGGCCGTCAGTAACAAGGCTGCCTTGCGCAGCTACCTTCCCTCGAACATCACGAAGCGACCATGCCACAGCGGTACCTTGCGGGAAGTCAAGTAAAATATCGACTACGCCAGCACTCGGGTTTGGGTAAACCATGAAGGGCTTCAAATTGGTCAAACCAGCCTCGGTAATATCCATAAACGCGGCGTCCGTGAGTTTCACATCCGTATAGATGTGCCATTCTCCAGGGGCGAAGGAAATTGGCGCCGAAGCGTTTGTCACGGTGATGCTGTCTCCGCTGAAGTAGTCGTACCAAATGCCTGTTTGTTGAAAGTTTGGGTACACGTCCTTTTGCACTACATCAAAATTGCCCACCACCGTGGCGTTCATCGAGCTGCTGTTCAAATTGATGCGTTTCGAGGCCCCGTTTAAAGCGTACGTGAAGTTCGATGTGTTGAACACATCATACTTTTTACGCATGTCCATCATAGAGGCCATATAGAAGTAAATTTTCTGGCGGTGTTGGTCGTTGTAATAATTCCAAAGAATGGGTTTTTCACATACACGACACGGATTGTCTATAGAAATATCATAGCCCAATTCCTCAAACATATAGATCATCTTCGGCCCAGGAATGGTATAAAAGAAGGCGCTGGCTTGAATGATGCGGTCCGCACGAGTGGCCAAGGTCTTGGTATCGTACCCGCCGCTCGAATTCCCGTAGGTTTTGATCTTATACGAAGCGCGTTCTTCGTCGTGACTTTCCATGTAAGAAATAAGGTGCTTGTCGTTCCATCCCCGCTCTTTGTAGATGCCCCATTTAAAATCGCTATCGGGGGTATATCCCATGGCTGCTTCGTAGTACTGATGTGCAGCATTACCCCACAACAACATGCCGTAATCGCTCAATTCCTTTTCCTCCTGATTGGGTCCCCAATGCTCTAAAATGACATAGAAGTCCTGATCCACATTCCAGCATTCGTCCGCCATTCTTTTTAGCGCAGCAATTCGCGTGGATTGGTAACTGTCTGCATTAGAACTGTTCGTGAATCCCTTTGTAAAGTCAAATCGGATACCGTCGATATTGAAGTTTTCTATCCAATACGTGTTGATGCGGTCCATATAATCGCGCGTGGGTTGCACGTAATGATCGAAATCGTTCCCCCAGCAGTTGGGCGGGTGTGGACAGTTCTGATTCATATACGGATTGTTTGCCGCTGGTCGGTTGTTGCCGCTGTCCCACCACATCTGTGCAATAGGGTTCTGGCCAAACGCGTGGTTGAAGACTTGATCCATAATCACCGCAATACCGCGGCTATGGCAACTGTCTACAAACTCTCTGAATTTATCTGGCGTACCGTAGTATTTGTCCAACGCCATGTGGAAAGACGGGTTGTACCCCCAGCTGGAATTGCCCTCAAATTCTGAATTCGGCATGAGCTCAATGGCGTTAACGCCGAGGCGCTCAATGTAGTCTAGCGTATCAATCAAGGATTGGTAATTACGGGTGGTGACGAAATCCCGTATGAGTAATTCATAGATCAACAACTCCTCCTTATCCGGCGCATTAAACGTACTGTTTTTCCACTGATAAGCAGGCTTCGCTGTCTCATACAAAGACACAATTCCCGTGGTTTTTCCCAATGGATAGTCGGGCATGTTTGGATACGTCGCATTCGAAATGTAACCGTCGTTCCAAGGGTCTAACACTTGCTCTGAATACGGATCCGCAACGCGCAAATCCCCGTCAATCATGTACTGGTAGGTAAAGGGCTGGCCCGCGGGCACGCTCATTTCCAAGAACCACCAAGCGCCACCTGGCGTGCGCGTCATCGCGTTTATGGTATCCGGTAAAAAATCATTAAGTGACGTCAAACAATACACACGGTTCTTGAACGGCGCATAGAGCTTGAAGAATACGGTCGTGTCGTTTAATTCATTAATCCCCTGCTCCCTCCCGCTCGGCATCACGCCGACATTCAAGGGACCTTGTACCGCATAATACGCTGTATCGTACACCGTTGTTGTACCATAATCTGCTTGGAGTACCACCGTGTGGATTCCCCCAACGGTACTCCCGAGGTAAAAATTATCTTGTTTCGTCGAATCTTGGTAAACCAACGTACCGTTATCGTATATCTTAAAATCAGATTTTTGTGTTGCGGCAATTACAAATTCTAGGGAATCGCCACTGCTAATAAGCTGCGTCGTTTCTGGCGCCAAGAACTGGGCGATCAATCCCGCATTTGCCGGATATACATCATAGTAGATATCGTTGCCATTAGGATCTCGGCCTACAATAGTGCCATTGCCGTTACGGAATACAAAGGCCATTTTCTGCACGATAACACTGCTGCCAAAGCCATAAAAAGTCGGCATGTGGTATTCAATCTTGTGCAAGTTGTTCCCCAAATTAGTCATCAGCACCGACGCATCTGTGGTCCCCCAATTCCCTTGAACGTGCTTCCAATCTGTCGGAGAGGTGCTTTGATTCGTAATCAATCCGGCATGCGCATAAACAGGAACTACCCCAGTCAGCGCGCCGTTTCCTTCCGTGGCATCATAAATGATCGTTACCGTATCATTTTGTGACGGAAACGCCGGTGTTACAGATAAAATCTGGGCCAACGCGTTCAATGGAAGCAGTGCGGAAGCTAAAAGCAGCGTAGTTATTCCTCGTTTCATAAGGTTGCATTTAAGTCTTTGGTGTAGGGACCCCTAAGTTACGCCACAGAGAAATTGATTTTTGACCAATTTGTGTCCAATTCTTAACCGCATTCGGCACTACTCCTAGAAAACCAATAAGCTGATAAGACGAATCTATCCAACCTTTGGTTTTTGATAGGATACGTCTCTTAACTTTGTTCGTGTAAAAGCACAACCCTATGAAAATCCCAATCATTAAACACCTCGTTAATTTTGTTGAAGCAAACGACGAAGACTACATCCATGAAACCATTGAGGTGCTTGAATCGTTGGCAGATGTGCCCACGCTTAAGGACGAAGAGCTTGAGGTGATTGGCGAACTCATCTCAAACCTCTACGGTGCCATTGAAGTCAATAAAGAAATCACAGACGGCACGCCTAAAAAAGAGGCATTGAATGGCTTTATGAAGCGTGTTTTAGGTTCAATTAATTAACTTAGAACATCTAAATAAACCACTATGATCACCACAACAACAGCCAGCATCCCCGGAAAAGAAGTTTCAGAAATCCTAGGCATCTCGCGCGGCAGCACGGTCCGTGCGCGCAACATTGGTCGTGATATTTTTGCCGGTTTGAAAAACATCGTCGGTGGAGAAATCAGCGAATACACGCGCTTGCAGGCGCAGAGCCGTGAACAAGCGTTTCAACGTATGGTCAAAGATGCTCAGGCGATGGGCGCTGATGCAGTCATCAATGTTCGCTTTACCACGTCAATGGTAATGCAGGGCGCTGCTGAAATGCTCGCCTACGGTACTGCTGTAAAACTGAAATAATGATCTTCGGCGTTTTATACTTCGGCTTCTGGGCCGCTGTCCTTTTAGGAGTCGTGTACTTTGGTATACGCGCCTACCAACGAAGAAAAACCGAAGATTTTGAAGACCGCAGTAACTAATCTAAAGGATTAAGTTCCATTATCCGGTCGCACATATACCTAATGACATCGGGGTCGTGAGAGATGAAAATCATACTCAGTCCCCGATTTTTTTTGATGCCATTCAACACATTCAATACTTGGGACTGTACACTAACATCCAGGGCACTTACACTTTCATCACAAATCAGAACCTCTGGCGCTGCAGCCAATGCGCGTGCAATACCTATACGTTGGCGCTGGCCGCCTGAAAATGCTTTTGGACGCTTGTTTAAATCCGCAGCCGTTAACCCTACTTCCTCTAAAAGCGCTTGTGCCTCCTTCGAACGCTCTAGGGGTGAAAGTTCGGGTTGGTGGCGCTTCAGTACACTGTCCAGCATCCAGCCGATCCGTTTGCTCCCGTTTAAGGCGCTGAAGGGATCCTGAAAAATGAATTGAATTTTACTCGCGTCGCCTGTGTAGGAAAAGGCGGTTGATTCAAAGCTGTTTAATCCCACAATGGCACGACCTATGGAACTTTTTCCGCTCCCGGAAGGTCCTATGAGTCCTAGCGTTTCACCTCTATTTAGGTGCACGTCGATGCCGTTTATGACCCATTGTTTGGTCTTTCGAAACCCAGACCTTCTTTCAAATCCAATGCGTAATCCCGTAATGGTCATCACTTCTTCAGCAGCTGTGGGGGCCACTAAGTCGGCCTGTTTTGAAGGAACGGTATCGTTCAGAAAATCGTCCAGCACCGGCAATGGAAATGGACGCCCCTCCTTCGGGGGTCGACATCCCAAAAGCCCCTTCGTGTAGGGATGTTTTGGCGCCGTAAAAACCTGCTTTGCTGGACCGGTTTCCACCGTTTCACCGCGGAACAACACGACCACTTCATCAGCCACCTCAGCAACCACTTCTAGATCGTGCGAAATGAGCCAAAGTGCAGCGCCACTTTCGCGAACAAGCTTATTCAGCAGGGCTAAAATTGTTCCTTCTACCGCCTTATCTAAAGCCGTAGTAGGCTCATCTGCGATAATCAATTTGGGCTTCATCAACATCGCCATGGCAATAACCACACGTTGTCGCTGTCCACCACTCATTTCATGCGGATACTTTTTTGAACTGGATTCTGGGTCAGAAATTTCTACTTCACGCAATGCCTCGATTACTGCTTGCTCGCGATCCGCGCGATTTAGGTCGGTATGCCGTTCGAGCACCTCCTCCATCTGTCGGCCAATACGAATGGAAGGGTGTAGCGCCGTCATAGGGTCTTGAAAAACCATGGCCACCTCGTTACCACGAAGGTCAGACCACTTTTCGCTTGAAAAAGAAAGAAGGTCTTCACTAAAAAGCTGGGCCGCACCTGCTTTAATTTCAGCGCGCTTATCCAGCAATCCCATAGCCATGAGTGCCGCAACAGATTTACCAGAACCGCTTTCCCCGACCACCGCAATGGTCTGGCCTGGGTTTAGAGTAAAGGTGAAATCACGCAATACCTGGTGGCCGCCGAAGGCGATGGAGAGCTGGTCAATATGTACGACCGGAGCGGGCATTAGTTGTTGTCCCAACGGTCCATTTGCTCCAACAACGCCAATTCTACTCGGTTGAAATCGCGGGTAAATTTCCCGCCGCTTCGCTGTCCTACACGCACGATAACGCGGTTGTGCGCACGGTCAATAATAATGTCTTGACCCAACATTCCTCTAAAAGCGAAAACGTTTTGATGCGGCTCAGGATAAATCCAGAAACCGTGTCCGTATTCTGGACTTCGGTAGCCTGTGCTGGCCATGGCTAAAAACGAAGAATCTACCACGGACTGGCCGTCTATGTTTCCGTGATGCAAGACCAATTGGCCCAATTTTGCATAATCACGAACACTGGCATTCACGCAACAAAAACCTAATTCCAAACCGCCTTCCTGGTCCAGATGCCATGTGGCTGTAGACTCAAAGCCGGCCTTTGCAAAAAGTTCGCGGTTCGCAAAGCTCGCAATGCTTTCCCCAACGGCGCGACTCAATGCGATGGTTAAAATTTGTGTTTGTGCACTTTGGTATTCGAACACCTCGCCCGCTGCGTGCTTCCCCACTGGAATGGACAATGCCGTCTCTACAACATTGTCTCCATAATACAGCTTTGCAGTCTTCGAAAGCGGTGCCTTATAATTTTCCTTGATTTGCATCCCTGCCGTCATCGTACTAAAATTACGCAGCGTTGGCTCTATGGCACCTTCCGGAATCTCGTATTCCGGGATGTATTTTGTTATGGGATCGTCCCATGAATCGATATACCCGTCTTGAACGGCAATCTGAACCAACATTGTGATGATACTTTTCGCCATAGAGAAACTGTTGCTCATCGTCGACGGGGTATGTTCGTCCCAGTACTCTTCCAAAACGACTTGGTCTTGCTCCACCACCAACAAACCGGTCGTTTCATAAGCCTCCACCTGCGCACGAGCTTCCGGATCCAAAACGCGCTCAGCAACGGCAGAGGACACGAGCGGAACCGAATTCAAAACGGGCATTTCGCGCTGGTCAAAATGTTTTCGGTCGTAAATATGTGCAGAAGTATGTCCATCAAAATATGCGCCTTTCACCCCTTTGATTAAATAACCATAAGGCGAAAATTTTAGCGCCAAAAAAAGAACGATGAGTACGGCAAGTACGCGCTTAGCTGTTTTCATGTGTATAAGGGGTTGTGGTTGGCACTAGGGCGCAACCGAATTGGTCTATGAAATGCTTCTTTAGATGGTTCTTGACCTCTTCTAGATCGACCTCGCGGCCCAATTCCAGATGGAGCGACGTCACCGGCTTATCGCTGATTCCGCAAGGCACAATCAGGCCAAAATGCTTCAACGAAGTGTTAATGTTCAATGCAAAACCGTGCATGGTTGTCCAACGCGAAGCCTTAACGCCCATCGCACAAATTTTTCGTGCAAGCGGCGTGCCCGCGTCCAGCCAGACCCCAGTCTCCCCGTCGGATCTTCCAGCGGTCAATCCGTATTCTGCAAGTGTTTTAATAACCACATCCTCGAGGTAACGCAAGTATTTATGAATGTCCGTGAAGTAATGATCAAGATCTAAAATGGGGTACCCTACAATCTGGCCCGGACCGTGGTAAGTAATATCACCACCGCGATTTACGGGATGGTAGTCAATCCCTTCCTGTTGCAAGCGTGCTTGATCCACCAGCAGGTGCGCTTCCTTCCCGCTTTTACCCAGCGTGAACACGGGAGGGTGCTCAACGAAAATCAGATGGTCGGTCGTTTCTTGGGCTAGTTCCGGAGTTTTGCGGTTGACCAATTTTTGATCGACCGTCCGCTCAAACAACTTCGTTTGAAAGTCCCAAGCTGCGCCGTAACGCACGGTTCCGATATCTTGAAATTCTACTTTTCTCATGTTTACTTGTGCCAGTGCCATTGAATGCCAATGGGAAGGTCAAACTGCCAGCCCCACAATCCGCTTGGGCCACCGTTGGTTTGCGACCACTGCGGCCAGAGGTACACCCCGACGCCTTGGCTAATCCACCACGTATATTGCAATCCAGCACCCACCTTAACGTCGTTGGAAGAAAAACTTGTGCCCATAATTGTTTGGCTGGTGTGGTAGCCTACACCGCTATGAACATCCGCCAACAAACTGTGGGATACATCACTTCGTCCAAACAAAAGGTACTGCGCGCGTAACGTCGTATTCACGCTTTGTGTCAACGGGTCCCAACTTGCGCTTACTTCAGTTCCTAGGGCCCATTTAGGCGTAAAAAACCTACTTCCTCCCAAGTCTAAATCCATATGTGCATTGACGACCTGCTCGCCTTGCCCTTGCACCGTTGCAAAGCCACCAAAATAGCCTAATCGGTCCCCGTTTTGCCAATACGGCTGGGCAGCACAAAACGCAGTTGTGAACAACGCGAGCAGGAAAGGGTAAAATCGGCTAAATCGCATACTGCTAAGCTACAAAAGGCAATTATCTTTGTAGCCTTAATATACGCATTGCATCATGGCAAGACTATTATCAGAACAGGAACAGCTACGACGTGCCGCTTTGGCAAAATTAAGAGGTCTAGGTATAGACCCTTATCCCGCCGCGGAATACACCGTTACGCACCACGCTAAAGACCTCTCTTCCAGCTACACAGAGGGCGCAGAGGGCTTTGAGCACGTACGCATAGCAGGCCGCTTGATGACAAAACGCATCATGGGAAAGGCTTCGTTTGCCGTTCTTACCGACGCTACTGGTGATATGCAGATCTACGTGAATCGCGACGAAATTTGTCCAGATGAGGACAAAACGATGTACAATGACGTGTTCAAAAAGCTCCTTGATATTGGCGATTTTATCGGCGTAGAAGGACACATGTTCACCACGCAAACGGGCGAAATGAGTCTGCACGTGAAAAAAATGGTAGTCCTTTCTAAATCACTACGTCCACTTCCGGTCGTAAAAAAAGATGCCGACGGTAAAATCTATGACCAATTAACGGATCCCGAAATTCGCTACCGCCAGCGTTATGTGGATCTCGTTGTCAATCCTGGAGTAAAAGAAATTTTCCGCAAGCGCAATCGCGTGATCAGCACCATGCGCCGCATTTTCGACGAGGCAGGTTACATGGAGGTAGAAACGCCCATTCTTCAGCCCATACCCGGTGGCGCAGCTGCTCGACCATTCATCACGCACCACAATGCACTAGATACGCCCTTGTACTTGCGTATTGCCAACGAATTGTACCTGAAAAGATTGATCGTAGGCGGATTTGAAGGGGTTTATGAATTTGCCAAAGACTTCCGTAACGAGGGCATGGACAAAACCCACAACCCTGAGTTTACGGTAATGGAAATCTATGTGGCCTACAAGGATTACCATTGGATGATGAAGTTTGTAGAAAACATGCTCGAAGAAGTAGCCACGGCTGTGAACGGCACTACAGATGCAACCATCGGTTCAAATTCAGTGAGCTTTAAGGCGCCTTACGCGCGAGTTCCTATCCTCGAGGCCATTAAAGAGCACACAGATCTGGACTTGAATGGAAAATCGGAGTCAGAAGTTCGAGAAGCCGCATTGGGTATAGGTCTTGAAGTAGATGAAACGATGGGTAAAGGAAAGCTCATCGATGAAATTTTCGGTGAAAAGTGTGAAAAGCACTACATCCAACCCACCTTCATCACGGACTACCCCGTTGAAATGTCTCCGTTGTGTAAAAAACACCGCGATAACCCAGAGCTCACTGAGCGTTTTGAATTGATGGTAAACGGTAAAGAAGTGGCAAATGCATATTCTGAGCTTAACGATCCTATCGACCAGTTAGAGCGTTTCGAGGACCAATTAAAACTGTCCGAAAAAGGCGACGACGAAGCCATGTTCATCGACCAAGACTTCATTCGCGCTCTTGAATACGGTATGCCACCAACCTCAGGCTTGGGCATTGGTATCGACCGCCTCACCATGATGTTGACGAACCAGGAAAGTATTCAGGAGGTACTGTTCTTTCCGCAGATGCGTCCAGAAAAGTTTGATACCGTCGCCAGTCCTAAGGATTTCGAGGCCATCGGAGTTCCAGCCGAATGGTCGGTGCACATTGCTCAAGCCGGCTACCATACCGTAGAGAGCTTGCGCGCAAACAAACCCGCAGCATTGCATCAAAAACTAAACGGGTTCCGCAAGAAAAATAAATTAGACATTGCCGCACTCGCTCTTGATGTCGTCGAAGGTTGGTTCAACTAAACACCTAAAGGCCATGAAAAAATTCCTTTTTGCCCTGCGTTCCATTGGCCTTACCATCGTGGGATTGGTCATCGCCATTCTCGTGACCACCGGTTTACACAGTTTCTTTGGACTGTTTTTAGACCCTTTGCCGATGGTAGATTTACAAGCGGCTGATTGGAGTGGACGATCGGAAATCATGACCCGCTACATGGCGGCAAATCCTTTTGCAGTGTACAGCATGCTCATCGCGCATGGCATGGGGGCTGCGCTGGCCGTGTTCTTTTACACGAAAACCATCACTCTGCCCTCATGGACCACACAAACGCGCAGAAAACCGTTTACCGGTTCCATCGTCCTACTGGCCCTCTGGCTTTGGGGCGACGTACAAAACGATCTCTATGATGTGCCTGTGGGGGTGCTTTGGA
This sequence comes from Bacteroidota bacterium, assembly GCA_003045825.1. Lineage (GTDB taxonomy): Bacteria > Bacteroidota > Bacteroidia > Flavobacteriales > Schleiferiaceae > UBA10364. The sequence goes on along the minus strand of PZPA01000017.1, from coordinate 6,442 downwards.
CGACCATCGACGTATTGGCAACAACGGCACTCTCCGGATTGGCCTTTGCAATTGCCGGAGGCTTACGTAAACATGAAGGCACGGAAAGTGTTACTACCGAAGATGGCGTGTACCGCGGATAATATCGGTCGACCGTAAGTTTTGAAAACGTATCCAGAAGATTTATTTGAAAGTATAGAGTTTGATTTGGTCAAGCAGGCCGTATCAAAGCGCGCTGTAACAGAACGTGCCCGCGAACGCATCCAAGGGCTCAAGCCGAGCAGCGATTTTAACCTTACAACGGGGGATCTTCAAGAGGTACACGAAATTTTAGGACTGTATCAAAGTGACTTTGCCGTTCCGGCGCTTGCAGCAGAAGATATTAAGCCGTTTCTATTGCGCCTGAAAATCCAAGGCGCTACGCTCGAAGGTGAAGACTTTCTCGTGATCAAAAGCATGATTGAGAGCTTTAACCGAGTGCATTACTTCTTCAAACAACACGCCATGCGTACGCCGTCCATTCAGGATAAGTTCGCTCACCTGGCTCCAAACAAAGAGGTGCCCAACGAGATCGATCGCGTGCTCGACCGTAGAGGTATTGTTAAGACTTCTGCGTCGGCGGAATTGGGTAAAATTCGTGCCACGCTCACGAAAAAGCGCGCTGCTGCAGACCGCATTTTTTACCGCGCCGTTAAAAAATACCAAGGCGCTGGCGTCTTGGCCGATACACAAGAAAGTGTTCATGATAATAAGCGCGTTTTGGCCATAGAAGGTGCTTTTAAAGGACGGGTAAATGGGGTGTTTCACGGCTCATCTGCAAAGGCAAGTATCTTCTTTGTAGAGCCATCAGAAACCCTCGAAATCAATAACGAAATTACCCTTTTAGAGGAAGAGGAAAAGAGAGAAGTAACGCGCATTCTTCGTTTACTTACCGCGTTTGTGGCGGGGTATCGTGAAGTACTTCGGGACTTTTCTACTGCGCTCTACCAGATTGACTTTGTGAATGCGAAGGCGCTCTATGCATTAGATGAGGAGGCGTGTTTGCCACAACTGGTGGACCGCCCTCACATCGCATTGATCAAAGCCATTAACCCCGTACTTCGGGACTTTCATAAAGCAAAGAAAAAGCCGGTTGTCCCACTGGATATTCAGCTTGATACACAAACGCGCATCCTCGTAATTTCAGGTCCTAATGCTGGTGGGAAATCCATCACGCTTAAAACCGTAGGCCTTCTGCAATTAATGCTTCAGAGCGGCTTGCTTGTTACGGTGCATCCCGACAGTACCATGGGTTGGTTCAATGGCATCATGGCGGATATTGGCGATGCCCAGAGCATAGAGAATGAACTCTCTACGTACAGCTCCAAGCTGAACAAGATGAAATACTTTCTCAACGCAGCCTACGATAAAACATTGGTGCTGATTGATGAGTTTGGCTCGGGTTCTGACCCGGACCTGGGTTCGTCCATGGCGCAGGTGTTCTTGCGTGCATTGAATGAGAGTAAAACCTATGGGGTGATGACTACCCACTACAACAGCATCAAAGCATTGGCCGGCGATCTACCGCGCGTAGAAAACGGATCCATGCAATTCAACTCCACGGACCTCACGCCAGAATTCAAACTGAATCAAGGTGTGCCGGGCTCTTCCTATACCTATGAGGTCGCGCAACAAGTGGGGGTGGATAAGCGGTTGATTGACGAGGCACGCAATTTACTGAACGAAAGTACTGTCGCGGTGGACCGATTGCTGGTGGGGATTCAAAAGGAGAAAAACCAATTGGCCCATCAACGCGCGCAGCTTGCCTCACGCTTAACAGAACTGGAAGTACTCAAAGAAAAACAAGATCGAAAAATTGCCCAATTAGAAGATAAAGTGCGCCGCCAAAGTGCAATGAATGAGCAACAAAACGCGATGATTACTTGGGGTAAAAAGTTCCAAGGACTGGTTAATGAGTATGCTGAACAACGCAGTAAAAAAGGGAAGGACGAGGTAGTAGGCCGATTCAAAGTGTATGCCGGAGAACGTGCCAACCAGACGCAAGACGAGCGTCAGGTTAAAAAATCCCATTATGAAAAGCAGCAGGAAAAGAAGATTAAAAAACTGACCTCTGCGCCGGTGAAAATTGGCGATCGCGTAAAGCTTATCGGCTCGCGTCAACCCGGAGAAATCATTGAAATCAAAAAGGACCAATTCCTTTTAGCCATCGGGGCCTTAACCACCTGGGCCACTAGAGACAAATTTATTCCTGCCGAAAGCCTGCATGGAGATCAAGGAACGCCGAAGGGAAAAGCACGCGGCGGTGTAAAAGAACCTGAGGTCGAAAACACTGTCCTTGCAACTGCACCAAAATCAAAACAAGAGGCTGTTGCAGAAAAGAAAAAAGCGAAGAAATCGGGCAAAAACAGCCCAAATACAGCGAAAACGACGCAAAAAGAAGGGAAAATCGTCGAAAACAAGGCAAAATCGAAGAAACCCAAGCCGCGAAAAAGTGTGCCTAAAGGCCCTGAAAAATCGCCAAAAGAAAAGCTCAATGAAGTGGCAGGGTCAAAACCACTGAAGACCATTCCACCTAAAAAAATGACCGGAAAGAAGAAACCGGATGACTTAACTCCTGAACGGCGCGCTCAACTGGATCAACCACTGAAAAAGGTGGCATCACCTGCAACAAAAGAAGCACAAGCACCCCGCGATACTACAGATGCCGATTTGGAAAAATTAAAAGCATTTTTCGGAAAGCGTTAGTGCATTTAACCCTCGTCAGATTCTAGTTTCTTTCGCAACCGCTCTACCTCCTTTTCACGGGCTGCCGCCACTTCTTCTGCACTGATGAGATCTGCTTTTACCGTTTGCAAATCTGCTTGCGCCTCTACTAGCGATTGCTTTGTTCCCTTCAGCTCTTGCGTAACCTCAGCATTTCGATCACTCAACGCCCCAACCTCACCTTTTAAACTGCGCACATTGATGAAGTTGTATGCTACAAAGACTAGGAAAGCCAATGAGATGATCCAATTGGTCAATCGATAGGCAGCGCCATCGGTCATAAAAATAAAATAGGCTGACGCGGCAATGGCCAATACTCCTATAATGATGGCTGCTGTTTCTAGTGGCTTTGAGCGGTTTTCGGTAGACATGGTAATGTGTTTTGTTGTAGGTGTAAATCTAATCTTCAGCCACACATGGCTCAAAATCAATTTGTTTCCTTTCTAAATCTACATTTTTTACAGTGATTTTCATAGGATCTCCCAGTTGAAATATTCGACCGGTCCGTTCCCCTTCAATACAGAAGTTCTTGCTGTCGAACGTATAGTAGTCGTCGCGGAACGCACTAATGCGAATCATTCCCTCGCAATAGTTGTCCGTCAACTCGACATAAACGCCCCATTCGGTCACCCCGGAGATGACGCCCATGAAGCTTTCGCCCACGTGCTTTTCTAAGAATACTGCTTGCATGTATTTAATGCTTGCGCGTTCCGCGTCAGACGCCGCCTTCTCACGTTCCGAACTGTGCTCACAAAGGGCTTCATACTGCGCGTAGTCTGGACTCTTTCCTCCTTCGAGATAGTGCTGCAACAAGCGGTGTACCATAACATCTGGGTAGCGTCGAATGGGCGAGGTAAAGTGCGAATAGTAGTCAAAGGCCAGCCCGTAATGCCCAATGTTCTGCGTCGTATACTTCGCTTTGCTCATCGTTCGGATGGTCAAGGTCTCAATCATATTTGCTGCCGGAGTATTTCGCACTTCCGTCAACATTTTGTTCAAGCTTCGCGTAATGGCCGATTTATTCGTCATCCTTACTTCGTGTCCAAACTGCTTTACAAAAACACTCAAATCCTGCAGTTTCTGAGGATCTGGATCGTCGTGTATCCTGTAAACAAATGTTTGTCCTGACGGCTGTCCGCTTTTAGCTCGACCGATAAATGTCGCAACAGAGCGGTTTGCCAACAACATGAATTCTTCAATCAAATGATTGGCATCTTTACCCACCTTAAAATAGACGCCTGTCGGCGCATTATTTTCATCCAATTGAAACTTAACTTCCTTCTTATCAAAACTCAATGCGCCTTTCGCCATGCGCGCTTCACGCATGATCTTTGCCATTTTGTCTAAGGTTCGAATCTCCTCATAGAAATCTGCATCTTTCCCTTTTGGGTGTGCGTCTTCGATAACCTGTTGCGCCTCTTCGTAAGCAAACCTGCGGTCACTATGGATGGCTGTGCGGCCAAACCACTGGTTGTGGATCTTCGCCTCGTCGTCCATTTCAAACACGGCAGAGAACGTGTATTTATCCTCGTTTGGCCGCAGTGAACATGCTCCGTTTGAGAGTACTTCTGGTAGCATCGGTACAACCCGGTCCACTAAATAAACACTTGTAGCTCGCGTAACCGCCTCATCTTCTAAGATGGAATCTGGCTTTACATAATGGCTCACATCCGCGATATGAACACCCACTTCCCAATGACCGTTTTCCAGTCGTTGTAAAGACAGTGCATCGTCAAAATCCTTGGCATCCGCCGGATCAATAGTGAACGTTGGCACCCTGCGGAAGTCGCGACGATTTTTCGCAATTTCCTCTTCTTTAATCGCAGTGTCCAATTCATCAGCGGCACGTTCCACCTCTTCTGGGAATTGGTTCGGCAATCCAAATTCAGCTAAAACGGCGTGGATCTCCGTATTGTGTTCTCCAGCGTTTCCTAATACTTCAATAATCTCACCAAAGGGCGAGCTCGCTTTCTCTGGCCAATCCGTAATGCGGGCAATGGCCTTTTGACCGTGCTCCGCGCCACCAAGCTTATCCTTCGGGATGTAGATGTCAATCAACATCTTTCTACTCGAAGGCACCAGGAACCCGTAACTCTTGCCGATCTCAATGGTGCCTACAAAATCGGTCTGCTTGCGCTCAACGATCTCAACAATCTCTCCTTCCAGCCTTTTGCCGCCGCGACGTGCGAATAAACTCACCCTAACACGGTCCCCGTGCAAAGCGTGCTTAAGATTCGGTGAACGCACCATGATATCCGATTCCGTATCCGGACTCACTACATATGCATTGCCGTTAGAGGCCATGTCAACAACACCCTCGGTTAAAGTTGAGGTGTATTTCAGTTTGTATTTGAATCGATCGACCATCAAAATGGTACCGCTACGCTCCATATCGGAGAGTGCCATTTCAATTTTAGCCTTCACCATCTCGGGCTTGTATCCCAGTTGCGAGGCCAGTTGTTTGTAGTTGAATTTTCGAGCGGGGTATTTGCGAAAAACACCCTCGAGTTGTTGTGCGTAGGCTTTGATGTCTACGCTTTGCGAACGCTTGTTGGCCCGCTTATTGTGCTTTCTTGCCATATGTTTAGTAAAGATATGCTTTCTGTTTTCAACCTATTTGAACCTGCGTATCTTTAAAACGTTACTTGTACACTATGAAAATCTTATCCATTGCCATCACTTTAGGCCTTTCTTTATCTGTTTTTGGAGGTCATGCCGTCGGCTTAAACTCCATTGAAAACGACTCTTTACCGCCCATTAAAGTCGTTGAAAGTTTAGATACCAATGTCGCAGCACCGGCCGAAGAAGCCGTGAGATTTAGCGATAAACAGCAGATGGTACTCTCGTCTGTTAAGATTTCAAAAATTATTACCCAATTGGAAAACGGTGAGTTGAGCCAGGAAGAGGCACAAGGGACTATAGACTCATTGATCTCCAGTATTTATTTAGCTTCCGCGTCCTTCTTTGAAAATTATGCAGCGACAACCACAGAGAGTGTTATAGACTCTGTCAGTCGAGACGATGAGCTGTATGACTTTAGCGACTTTGATGTCCTTTCCGACGCGAAGAAAAAAACCTTCGTCTTTGAATGGCATATAGGTTCAAATAGACTGCTGAAAAACAATTTTAGTGATGCGACTGCAATGGAGCATGTAAACGGCTGGCTTTCCATTGAAAATAGGTTCCTGTTTAGTCAAAAACGCAGATTAGGTAGCAATACATCACCGTTCCAACTGCAGACAGGTCTTGGATTCGCGAACACGATTTTCAGCTTCAAAAATGAACGTACCATCTCCAAAGACATTCTAGGAGGAAGCGGAACAGGTCTGTTCCCAATTTTCAACATGAACACCGTTTGGTCAAGCAATTGGAGTTACACGCACCTCAATGCACCTGTTATGCTGCACTTCGACCTAAGTCCTATGGGCACTTTTAACGAAGGACTAAACCTTGGCGTTGGTGTAGAAGGACGGATGCGGCTCGCAAGTTCCGCCGCCTACAGCGGACGTGATTTAGACGGCGACTGGTATACGCGTACCGTCCAAAGTGGGTTCAACACCCGAATTTTGAATTATGCTGTACTAGCGCAAGCCGGCTATAAAAAAGTTAAGCTCACGGGCCGATTAGAACGCGTTCCCTTGTTTAGAGCTGAGGCCTTTGAGGAAGACGTTTTTCTGGGTTCAATAACGCTAGGGTTTTC
>PZPA01000016.1 GCA_003045825.1 Bacteroidota bacterium | reverse complement strand
CAAATAAAAGCGAAAAAATTTTAAGCATAAAAAACCCGGCGCGCAGCGCCGGGTTTTTGTTTCTAGTACTTCCTGAGATTAGAAGTTATCAATTGCCGTATTTAGGGTGTTTGACGGTCTCATGATGGTACCCGCAAGTGCGTCATTCATGAAATAGTATCCACCTATATCTGCAGGATTTCCTTGTACAGCGATGAGCTCTTCAACAATTTTATCCTCGTTTGAAGCAAGCGCCTCTGCTAGCGGCGCAAAAGTTGCCTTAAGTTCAGCATCATCATTTTGTTGTGCTAATTCCTGTGCCCAGTACATGGCTAGATAGAAGTGTGAACCACGGTTGTCAATTCCACCCAATCGTCTTGTAGGGCTCTTATCTGTATCTAAGAATTTAGACGTAGCATCGTCCAGAGTGCGCGATAATACCGCTGCTTTCTCATTGCCGTCTTTCTCTGCAAAATGTTCTAGACTCACGCCCAATGCAAGGAATTCCCCTAAGCTGTCCCAACGTAAGTAGTTTTCTTTCGTAAGCTGTTCCACATGTTTCGGTGCCGATCCGCCCGCACCCGTCTCAAATAAACCACCGCCATTCATTAAAGGAACGATGGAGAGCATTTTAGCGGATGTACCTACCTCGAGGATAGGGAAGAGGTCAGTGAGGTAATCGCGCAATACATTTCCAGTAACAGAAATGGTATCCAATCCTTGAACAATGCGCTCTAAACTAAACGTTGTGGCTTCTATCGGGGACATGATGAATAGATCTAAACCGTCGGTATCGTGTTCCGGCAGGTATTCTCCTACCTTTTTAATCAATTCGCGGTCGTGTGCACGTTCATCGTCTAGCCAAAATACAGCGGGCATTTGAGTGGCGCGGGCACGACGTACGGCCAAAGCTACCCAGTCCTTTATGGGGGCATCTTTCACCTGACACATGCGGAACAGGTCACCTGCCTGTACCTCTTGGCTGAGTAATACTGAATCTCCAACCATTACATCTACACGCCCAGAGGCTTTCATTTGGAATGTTTTGTCGTGCGAACCATATTCTTCCGCCTTTTGCGCCATCAAACCAACGTTACTCACTGAGCCCATAGTCGTCGGGTCAAGCGCACCATGCTCTTTACAGAAATTAATAGTTGCCTCGTAGATACCGCTGTAGGAACGGTCTGGAATAACGGCTTTTGTGTCGCGTGCTTTACCATCTTTATCCCACATTCTACCTGAGGTACGAATCATTGCAGGCATCGAGGCATCAATGATTACATCGCTTGGCACGTGCAGGTTGGTAATCCCTTTGTCTGAATTTACCATCGCTAAGTCTGGACCATGTGCGATGGCAGTTTCAAGTGCCAATTCTATTTCTTGGCGCTTGGCGCTTGGCAATTGGCCAATCTTTGCATAGACGTCGCCCAGTCCATTGCGGACATTTACGCCTAGTGCAGCGAAATCTTCAGCATAAGTTGCGAACACCTCTTTGAAGTATACTTCTACGGCAGCTCCAAACATGATGGGATCGCTGACCTTCATCATGGTCGCTTTCATATGTAAGGAAAACAGAACACCTTTTGCTTTCGCATCCGCTACCTGTTCAGCTAAAAACGTTTTTAGCTTTGCCATATTCATAGTGGCGGTATCAATGATTTCACCAGCGAGTAGGGGAAGTGATTCCTTGAGAATCTCAATAGCGCCGTTGCTATTTGTAAAACGAATTTGGGCGCTACAGTCCTCTATAAGTGTGGTGCTGGTTTCCGTGCCGTAAAAATCACCGTCAGTCATGCTGCTCACGTGGCTTGCACTGTCTGCAGACCATTGGCCCATACTATGTGGGTGTTTACGGGCGTAATTTTTCACTGCTTTCGGAGCGCGTCGGTCACTGTTTCCTTCTCTGAGGACAGGATTAACAGCCGATCCTTTAATTTTGTCGTAGCGGCCTTTTACATCTTTCTCTTCTGCAGTTGTTGCGTTTTCCGGATAGTTGGGTACTGCGAAACCTGCAGATTGAAGTTCAGCGATCACAGCCTTCAATTGAGGAATGGAAGCACTAATGTTTGGAAGCTTGATAATGTTTGCTTCTGGTGTTTTTGCCAATTCCCCCAATTCAAGTAAATCGTTAGAAATACGCTGTTCGTCACCTAAGTACTCTGGGAATGTTGCTAATACTCTACCGGCTAAAGAGATATCTCTCGTTTCTACTTCAATCCCCGCCTTTGCAGTAAATGCTTTCACTATAGGTAAGAAGCTGTAGGTAGCTAGTGCTGGTGCTTCATCTGTTTTCGTGTACAGAATCTTAGACATATTCGACGTTTTAGAGTGTTCGATTAATCGGGCGCAAATATAGTGTTCAACTGGCCTAGTTCAAGAGAACTATCTGAACTTTGCGACCTTATCAGCATTACTCAGTTTGTCCGTTCCTACGTGGTACTGGACATTGAGCAAAAATTCTTTAGAAATAGTACTCTTTAGCAGGTTATGAACCAATTCTTGAATACTACTTGCCTCGCCTTCCACACTCGTGCCGAAGGGCCCCACTTCATACGTTAAGCCCACTGTTTGTATTAACGCTATAGCGCTATCCACAGCGGCCATTGGTGTTTCGTTGCTTAAGGGGATGAATTGAATGTGTGCGCTTAAGATCGCCATCAAAAATGTGTTTTGCTACTGGATTCACACAGTCTATTGAGCGTCTGCAGTTCATGCTTTTTTAAATCGCGCCATGCGCCGACTGGCAAGTCAAGCTCAATATTCATAATACGAACACGCTTTAGTTTCGTTACGCGGTACTCCAAATATTCACACATTCTGCGAATCTGTCTATTCAAGCCTTGCGTAAGGATGATTCTAAATGTTTTTGGGCCTATTTGTTCGACAAGACATTTGCGGGTAACTGTATCTAAAATAGGGACGCCGTTGCGCATTCTCGTGATGAATTCCTGTGTGATTGGCTTATGAACGTTCACGACGTATTCTTTCTCGTGATTGTTTCTAGCACGCAAAATTTTATTTACGATATCTCCATCACTCGTCATGAGAATAAGTCCCTCTGAAGGCTTGTCTAATCTCCCAATAGGGAAAATACGCTGTGGATGCCCGACGAAGTCAACAATATTATCTTTCTCTACACCGCGATCTGTGGTGCAAACAATCCCGCGAGGCTTATTTAAAGCTATGTAGACGTGTTTTTCCGTGCGTTTGCCAACCACCTTACCGTCAACGGCAACTACATCGCCGTCTTGAACCTTTTCGCCTAATTCAGGTACTACACCATTAATGGTGATTCGACCTTGCTCAAGCAGTTTATCTGCTCCGCGTCTAGAGCAATGTCCAATCTCACTGAGGTATTTGTTGATTCTTGTCGCCATTGCGGCAAAGGTAGTGCTAAAGCCCTATTTGAACCCAACTTCCTACCAATGCGCTGAGACCCATGGTAATGGTGCCCCAAATCGTTATTCGAATCACTGCTTTCCAGGGATTACTGCCTCCAATTTGCGCACTTACAGCCCCAAGAAGTGCTAAAAATGAAATACTGAAGACATATTCCGCCCAGTACAGATCTTCCAAAGGGAAAAGGAAAATAAGTCCGAAAGGGAATAAGCCGCCAATCAAAAAACTCAAGGCACTCGCACCAGCGGCTTGTAAAGGTTGTGCCGTAGTCATTTCATTAATGCCTAACTCGTCTCTTGCATGCGCCGCCAAAGCATCGTGTTCGTGCAGTTGACGTGCCACCTCTGCTGCCGTTACCTCCGTTAAACCACGGGCAACATAAATTTTAGCTAATTCACGTTCTTCAACTTCGGGCATTTCTTCGAGTTCCTTTCTTTCGCGCGCCAAATCCGCTTGCTCTATATCCGATTGAGAGCTCACACTGACGTATTCCCCTGCAGCCATACTCAAGGCTCCCGCGACTAATCCAGCCAATGTTGCGACTGCAACAGGTGCAGTAGTGGCACTTGCCGAAGCTACTCCGACTGCGATACTACTAACACTGAGTATTCCGTCATTGGCACCTAAAACGGCTGCCCGTATCCAATTGGACCGATTTACGTAATGTTTTTCTAGATCACTCATCTTTTAAATAGTATAAGTTGAAGTTAAGCGCTCGCGACGAAGTATCTAAACTAGCCTCCCATCTGGTATCGCTACGCTCGCCTTCAGCGGTGAAAACAGGCGCATTCCATTCAAAATATTTGGCGCTATATATTTCCAATTCCTCAGTGTTCAATAGTACTTGAAAAGAAACACTCCGCACACTATCGATGAGTTCACAGTAATTTCGTTGGACACTTGGGATATTTATTCCTGTTCGTAACTCAATATGATCAATATTGAATTGGTCACAATCCATACTTTGATAAATGTTCTTTACCAAAGCTCTACAACCGGTCATAAAAAGGAGTGGAAGTCCTATACTCACCGACAGAAGTAGTAGAACATTTTTCTTAGTAATTATTTTGTAAAGCATAAGCATTCAACGTTATCGCAATACTCAACCATAATACATAAGGTGTGAGCAGCCATGTAAGCAGGGGCATATACGGCTTTGCCTTGATGGCCATGAACCCAACCACAAAGACCAATAGGATGATTTCAATCAGAGCGATTCCCATCCAATGCAGGTCGAAGAAAAGTGGATTCCAAAGAATGTTCAGGACCAATTGGACCCCATAAATCCATAAAATGGTCTTGCTAAGTGCTTCAATTTGTACGGCTTTATTCATGAAAATACTTAAACAGATCATGATCAAGGTCCAAGACGCACCAAATACCCAACCCGGAGGTGTCCACGGCGCCTTATTGAGGTTCGTATACCAACTGCCCATGGGACCTTCGCCCATCAGGTAACTGCCCAAAGCGAGGGCACCAAAGTTCAAAACGAAGAAGAGGAGGAGTCTCATGATTATATCATTAACATTATGATTACCAGTACTATACCGCTAATTGTGAACCAAAGTCCCTTTTTGAAAATTAAAGAAGATTTGGCAAACATAAAGAAACTCGAAATGGCTAAAAATAGTAAGGCAAGACCAAAGAAAATGTTGAAGTAGTATAGCGGATCTTCAGTCGTTGCTTTATGCAAATGCGTCAATTTATCGAGCCATTTCGGTAATTCTTTGGTGGTGTACTTTGCCAAGCCCGTCTTGGAGTTATAATCGCCCTGCTCAAAAACAATAATAATACCGTCATTTGAGATAGCTTTTAGATCGCGAATCCTCAAGGCTGGGCCTAGCGTTTCTTCGGTGAGGCCCGCTTCAACGGTGATTTCTTTATGAACTTCTAGTTTGAAGGTATCGGTTTTTCTGAAAATAAGGGTGATGCCACTTAAAGCATAAACCATCATAATACCTGCTAAGAAATAGCCGAGGTAGCGGTGTAAAATTCGAAATGTCATGCGTGATGTTGTTTAGGTAAAAGCAAATTACGACAGAATTAGCGCAAGCCGTCCCACTCCGCATAAAATTGGTCCAGAAAAGTTTCCATAAAACGGTGTCGCTCTAAGGCTATGTCCTTTCCTGTTTGGGTATTCATTCGATCTATTAAGAGCAGCAGCTTTTCATAAAAATGATTGATCGTTGGCGCTGTCGATTTTTTATATTCCTCCTTCGTCATATTTAGATTCGGAGCAATCGCTGGGTCGTAAATCGCACGGTTTTTATACCCTCCATAGTTGAAGGTACGCGCGATCCCGATTGCACCGATGGCATCGAGGCGATCGGCATCTTGTACAATATCCAGCTCAATGCTGGAATGGCTGCGTGTGTTGTGGCCTCCTTTAAAACTCACATTTTCAACAATGGCAACGATGTGTTCGACTTTTTGTGGCTTAAGTCCTGCATTTTCTAGAAATTCCCTTGCCATTGTGGGTCCAATTTCTTCATTGCCCCCATGAAATTTTGAGTCAGCGATATCGTGCAGTAAAGCGGCTAGTTGAACTACCTCTATATCGCAGTGCTCCTTGGCAGCGATCAGTTTGGCGTTTTTCCAAACACGCTCAATGTGAAACCAATCGTGTCCGCCTTCTGCATTTTGCAGTTGCTTCCTGACGTGATCAGCAGTGTTATTAATGATATCCTTCATATAAACAAATGTGCTATTTTCGATAGTACAAAAAAAACTACCTAATGAGGCATTTTTATTCACTAATCGCCACAATATTCATGTCGATTGCCTTCGCACAAACCAACAACGCTTTACATTTTGATGGGGTGGACGACTATGTAAGTACAACAAAGTCTGCCATACAAGGCAATGTGGCACGTAGTTTTGAAGCGTGGATTAGAACGAACGAGAATTGCATTCCAGGAGCCGCCGGTGGGGTTCAACAGGTCATTGCAGACATGGGTACTTTCGTCAATGGTAAACGATTCACTCTTAACTTGTTATGGGCCAATTCCGTTCGACTAGAAATTGGCGGTACAGGGCTCAGTGGTACCGTTGCTGTAAATGATTCGCTTTGGCATCATGTTGCGGCTGTTTATGACCCCTCTGCCACTAAAAAAGTGACTCTTTATGTTGATGGAATAGTCTGTGCTACGGGCAATTTTACCACGACACCCGCAACAAGCGCAGGAAATGTGGTTATTGGCCGTAGGGTGGATGGTGCAAATCCTTTTGGTGGTGACATTGATGAGTTTCGTCTCTGGAATATCGCACTAACTGATGCCGATGTACTAGCGCACATGAATGGTGAAATTTGTACGCCATCAAATAATTTGGTTTTGTATTACACGATGAATGATGGTTTGGCCGATGGCAGCAATTCTAATACTACTACGCTTACGGACCAATCCGGAAGTAATAATGGTACACTACAAAACTTTAGCTTGAGTGGCTCGAGCAGTAATTGGACCTATGGACAAAACTTAAGTCAGACCGTGTACGACACCGTAGTCGCAACGGCTTGCAGCCAGTACATGATTCCAGATAGCAGTGGCTATTGGGATGAAACAGGAACCTATGATTGGACCTTTACTCAAGGTACAGGAGCGGTAGCGGGCTGTGATTCTATCGTTACCTATGACTTAACTATAGATACAGTTGATACAAGAACTTCTGCTAACGGTATTGTATTATCTGCCCTTGCGACTAACGCAACCTATCAGTGGATCAATTGCAGTGATAGCTCACTCATCACAGGAGCCACTTCCGCCACATATGTGGTAACCTCAAATGGCGACTATGCCGTCAAAGTAACGCAAGGAAATTGTAGTGAATGGAGCGATTGCATCTCTATTTCCAACATCGGGTTAGATGAATACACATCAAGCTGGGCGATCTATCCCAATCCTGCTGTAGACCAATTTTTTATCGCACACGCCTCTTCTATCAACGATGTGGCTTTGTACGATTTCAATGGACGTTTACTTGCGATTTTACCAGTTCTGGAAGGGTGGGTGCAGCTTCCTGAACAAATCTCCACTGGCGTATACATCGTAAGAAATGTAGAATTTGGACTGAACACCTTACTTTCAGTTAAATAATATCTTTTAGACAGCGCTTTCCATTTACATTTGGAATTCAATTAGGCTTTGTGGAACGGGGAAGACGATTACAAGAGATAACGGAAAGTAAGTGGATGGACGCCCTTGGTGTACTCCTTGTCCTTCTGATTTCTTTTGCCTTAGGATTTCACAAAACGGTTCGTCAAGATATCCCTATTGGTATATTCTCAACGTTTGGGGCTGCTGGTTCCATGATGGTCACGCGTTTAGTGACAAAAAGAAACAACATAGGTAACCTGATAGGATTGTTAACGGCCGTGAATTCGGCTTTCGTAGACTATTATTTAGGGAATGACGCTGCTTTTCTAACCTATCCTATCTCCTTTATTGGTGCTGGGGTGTCGTACCTCTATTGGAAACGCAGAAAAGACCGGATCCCACGAAAAATTGATGCCATTTACTTTATAAATATAGCCATCGCGTTTGCGCTGGGAATCGCTTTGAATTACGTCGGTTTTACTGATTTCTTGCGCGCGCCATTAGGCGCTAATACAGCCAAGTTCACCATCACAGCGATCATTACGGGCATTACATATTCCGGCATTTTAAATACCCCTAGGATGTATGCAGATTCTTGGGCGAGCTGGCAGGTTTACAACGTATTAAAACTGTATCAAAACGTCTTGTTTGGCAACATTGCCTACGTAGCGAAATATGCCTTTTACTTGATCAATGCAACTCTAGCATGGGTAGTTTGGCATCGGGTGAGAAACGGACGCGACTTCTCTAAAAAAGTCTAATTAGCGTACAATTATTCCTTTATCCTTTACTACCGGTAAATCTTCTTGAAAAGCAGCTTCGATGGTGTGCGGACCGAAGATAAATTTGCGGTCTTTTAAAGTGTTCTCCTCAAAAAACGTCACCCAGTATTCGTTAAAGAGATGGAATACTTCTGGCATGATTGGTTCTAACTTTGCGGCCGATTTTGCAGGCAAAACCTTAAGCACCTTTCTGAGTGTGGCTGTTTTTATCCCTGCTTTCGTTTCTAAATTACTGTACCCGCGGCTTTGAATCATGACGTTTTCGAGCGGAGATGTACTGTCGTTGATTAAATGTACCCACCACTGTTGCTCACCAGTATCACCAGTCATCAAAACTGCCGCAACGTAAACGTCTTTAACTATTGGGATTTCAATGTCTTTTTTCATTTGGTATAAATCACTCCTCAAAAGTAATACGCTTGGGCACATCGCAATAAAAAAATAGTGAAGCTTAAACTTCAAAAGAAATATGGCATCTATCTTTACATGAACAATAAACCCCATTGAATTGAATTCCGCCCGCCACACTATCGTACGCCATGCTCTAATTGCATTGGCATTTCTTTTTCAGTCGTCTTTAAAAGCCCAATCTTTTTATGATATAGGGACCATTCAAGAAATAAAGATTGTCTTTTCTCAGAGTAACTGGGATTACATGTTAGATACGGCAAAGTCTGGTAGTGAAGGGTATCTGATGGCGCAAACCGTTGCCATTAATGGGACGATTTTTGACAGTGTCGGTGTGAAATACAAGGGGAATTCGACCTACAAGGCGAATCAGAGTAAAAATCCTTGGCATATCGAGTTAGATACTTATAAGACTCAAGATTATCAAGGATTCAAGGATATTAAGCTCAGCAATGTAGCGAAAGACCCCTCTTTTTTAAGGGAGGTGTTATCGTATGAAGTAGCAAGGAAATACATGGTTGCCCCTAAATCGAATTATGCGGTTGTTTTCGTAAATGGCACGCAAATAGGCCTGTATTCAAATTCTGAAGCAATCTCTAAAACTTTCGTTAAACAGCATCTTTTCTCTAACAAGGAAACGTTTATTAAATGTAACCCTCCGGCAGGAGCAGGACCTGGAACTTCAGATTATCCTAATCTCGTTTATGAAGGAACGGACAGCGCAGACTACTATGCAGGCTATGAGTTAAAGTCTGACCATGGATGGCATGATTTGATTGCATTCACCGACACGCTTAAAAACCATATCACGGCGATTGAAGAATTTTTGAATGTTGATCAAACACTCTGGATGCACGCCTTCAATAATGGTCTTGTCAATCTAGACAGTTATTCAGGAGGATTTGCGCAGAATTATTACCTCTATCGCATGCAAAATGGTCAGTTCTATCCCATAGTATGGGATATGAATGAGAGTTTCGGTCAATTCTCCATGACCGGTACGCTCAGTTTGACAAATACTACTTCAAAAGCCCAGATGACTCATATGTTACATAGTAATGATGCGTCATGGCCCTTGATTCAAAAATTACTTAATGTGCCCATGTATAAGCGTATGTATTTGGCACACTTAAAGACTATAATGAATGAAAATTTCGCTGCGAATTCTGGTGCCAATGCAAGTCTGTTCTATACTCGAGCGCAAGCGGTGCATTCACTCATTGATAATGCCGTGAATGCAGATCCCAATAAGCTGACCACTTACGCGCAGTTTCAGTCGAACATCACTACTGATGTATCGAGCGGTGGGGGCGGTGGACCTGGGGGCGGTTCGTCACCAGGCTTGAGGAATTTAATGGATGCCCGTGCAACGTACCTTCTAGGGCTCAGCGACCTATCTTCCACACAACCGGTAATTTCAAATATAGTTGCGAATGTGATTGGAACGATTCCCTCAAGCGGTTTCATTACTGCTAATGTTACAAATGCGACTGCAGTCTATATCAATGTTCGCGACTCCAGCGATGGAAAATATACGCGCAGTCAAATGTATGACGATGGACAGCACGGAGATGGTGTGGCAAATGATGGTGTGTATGGAGCGTCTATTTTTTTACCAACCATACAGAAGCAATTTTACATTTATGCGGATGCATCGACCATAGGAAAATTTTCTCCTGAGCGTGCTGGCTTTGAGTTTCATACTGTCGGTTTTCAAACACCTACATCAGGGCTGGTAATTAATGAGTTTATGGCAAGTAATGACGGTACTATTGCTGACAGCAACGGCGACTATCATGATTGGATTGAACTCTACAATGCTTCTAATGCACCCATAAATTTAGGCGATTATGCACTCACAGATGATTTGAACAATCCGTCAAAATTTGAACTACCGAACACAGTCTTAGCTGCTGGTGACTTTGTTTTGTTTTGGGCTTCATCTTCAGCACAAAATGATCCGTATCATGCGCCTTTCAAACTTTCTAAATCTGGAGAGGAAATCGCATTGTTTTATGACCCATTAGGGGCTGCTGACACAGTAGATTATATCAGTTATACCGCTCAAACTACAGATGTTAGTTACGGTAGGACTTATGATGCCTCACCGAATTGGGTGACATTTATCACTGCAACACCCGATGCCAGCAATGGCGTGCTTGATCTGGATGAACAACAAGGGCCGGGATTGACCATTTTCCCTAATCCACACAGTGGAGAATTCACCTTAGATAATACTTGGCCAACGGCTATGACTGTGCGTTTTTATACCATGCAGGGTAAATTAATTGATGTGATTAGCCTCGAGGGCTTTGAGCAATTAAAGGTTTCAGACCTCCGTTATAATCAACCCATTATTCTTCATTATTCAAGTGAGATGGGTTCAGGATATTTAAAGCTTATTGCTTGGTAATAATAAGTTTACTTCCCGATACAGAACTTACTAAAGATATTGGCCAACAAGTCGTCAGTAGAAATAGTGCCGGTAATTTCGCCCAAACCATCTAAGGCTAATCGTAAGTCTTGAGCAAGAAGATCGCCGGGAATACTAAGTTCTACAGCCTCTATGCTTTTAGCCAGAGCTAGAGAGGTCCTTCTCAGTGCATCCGCATGCCGTGCATTAGTCACAATGGTCTGAGAAGCGCCATGCGATGTCCAGGCTGTAGCTTCTTTTAGCGCTGTTAAAAGATCGGCAAGCCCGTCCTTTGTTTTAGCTGCAATCATAAAAATTTGGCGTTTTGATGCTTCCAGTCTTTTGAGAATGGTACTGGCCTCCGCTTGATCAGACTTATTGATGCACAGAAAGAGCTCTGCTTGCGGAGCGCTTTGCTCGAGATGGGCTATGCGCTGTTCCAAATCTTCTTCAGGTGCGGTAGCGTCAATGAGGTAAAAGATTACATCCGCCTTTTCAGCTTGTTCGAAGGCTTTTTGAATACCTATTTGCTCTACATAATCTTCTGTATCACGGATGCCTGCGGTATCTATTAATCGGTACGTTAGTCCTCCATAATTGAAGGTATCTTCAACCGTATCACGAGTGGTTCCCGCAATGGAACTGACAATGGCGCGATCTTCACCCAGTAATGCATTCAATAGTGTTGATTTACCCGCATTTGGAGCCCCAAGGATAGCAGTCGCTATTCCTTTTTTAATGGCATTACCGTATTTAAAACTATCTATGAGCGCACCAACTTTTCCTTGTAGGGAATGAAGCATTTTTAACAATTGTGCTCGAGACGCAAACTCCACATCTTCCTCGCTGAAATCTAATTCCAATTCTATCAATGAGGCGAAATGAACAAGATCCTCCCTGAAAAGAGAGATTTCGTTGGATAAGCCACCCTTTAGCTGACGTAAGGCTACATCATGCATGGTTTTATTTTCCGCATGAATAAGATCAGCTACAGCTTCCGCCTGAGCCAAATCTAATTTTCCATTCATGAATGCACGCATGGTATATTCGCCCGGATCTGCAAGTCTCGCACCTGCGTTTAATAGACTCTCCATGATGCGGCCAATGATATAGGGCGATCCGTGACAACTGATTTCAAAGCTCTCTTCTCCAGTAAAGCTTTTGCCCTCTTCGAAATAAGTAACGAGCACTTCGTCGATGTGCTCATCATGTATACTGTAATCGCCAAAATACGCTCGGTGAGATTCAAGGCCAGCTTTTTTTGCACGCTTGGAAACAAAATAGGGGGTGAGGAGTGCGGAAGAATTGGCCCCGCTAATCCGCACTATAGCTAATGCACCAACGCCTTGTGGTGTTGATAATGCACATATGATGTCGTCTCTAAGCATGGCCCAAAGATACATCGTTAAGTATTGAGCAAAGAAATTTGTAAAGAAGGGAATTCCATTGAAGCTTGGATAGTACATTTGCACCAAACTCACAGAAAAACCATCTCATGAGCGTATTAGTCAACAAAGACTCGAACATAATTGTCCAAGGATTTACGGGTAAAGAAGGAACTTTTCATGCCACTCAAATGATCGAATACGGTACCAACGTCGTTGGTGGTGTAACTCCGGGTAAAGGAGGCATGACGCATTTGGATCGTCCGGTATTTAACACGGTAAGCGAAGCGGTTGAAAAAGCTGGGGCTGATACTTCTATCATTTTCATTCCACCAGCTTTTGCGGCAGATGGTATTATGGAGGCCGCTGAGGCAGGTATTAAAGTAATCATATGTATTACTGAGGGTATCCCTGTAGCGGATATGGTGAAGGTAAAAGAGTATTTAAGCGATAAAGACTCGACCTTGATTGGGCCTAACTGTCCTGGTGTAATGACTGCGGGTGAAGCGAAAGTGGGTATCATGCCTGGTTTTATCTTCAAAAAAGGTACTGTAGGTATTGTAAGCAAATCAGGTACATTGACCTATGAAGCAGTAGATCAGTGCACTAAAGCAGGACTAGGACAAACGACAGCTATTGGTATTGGTGGAGATCCTATCATTGGAACAACGACTAAACAGGCTGTTCAGTTGTTGATGAACGATCCGGAAACTGAAGGTATCATCATGATCGGTGAAATAGGTGGCCAATTGGAGGCTGAAGCGGGACTTTGGATTAAAGAAAACGGGACGAAACCTGTGGTTGCTTTCATTGCCGGCGAAACTGCGCCAGCAGGACGTACTATGGGCCACGCCGGTGCCATTGTTGGTGGAGCAGAGGACACTGCTGCTGCTAAAAAGGCGATTTTACGCGATTGTGGCATCACCGTTGTCGATTCTCCAGCGGAGCTTGGAACGGCGATGGCGAAATTATTAGGTAAATAAAAAGATTCACTCATAATAAGAGCCGCTTTCATTGAGAGCGGCTTTTTTATTCCCACGAACCGCTACCTTTGTTCGGATGAAACAGGTAAAGTGCCCATCTTGTAGTGCTTGGTATGAGGTAACGATTCAAAGCGATACGTACAGTCACATTTGTTCACATTGTGAGGCTCCCTATGCGGTCAAAAGTGAAAAACAGAAGATGCATGAAGAGGGGATGAAAGCTCCAGTGAGCAAGCCACCATTGACTTGGAAGCGTTTTGGAGAGTTGCACTGGGCCTTGGTTATTCTAAATAATATTGGATTCATTATTCAAACCATTCTTTTCATGATTGGGACGTTGATAGGAATCTTAGTCGCCCCGCTGTAAAGCAATCTAATTTTTACGACCTTAGTCTCAGTATGGAGTTTCTATCACCAAAAACCAAAGAACGCATTTCGAAGCTTGAAGCCGAGAATAAGAGCTTGCGTCTTCAATTAGAGCAACAAGACACTACAGCGAAAACTATGCGCTGGCCGTTTCTTGTGATTGCAGTTTTACTTATAGCAATAGCTGCTGTGTGGAAAAATAGCAAGACTTCTCCTGAAGAACTGAGCGCGATACAAGTAGAAATGTGGCAAAATGGTTCACTTAAAGATACCGTTCTCTATCCAACGTTTGGTATTGAATACTCTATTCAGGTAGGGGCTTTTAATGAGTTAGATTACAGTGAGTTAAGTTCAGTATCAGGTGATTTAAAGGTGCAGGAAGAGAACGGTGTTCAACGCATACTATTAGGCAGCTTTACTAACCTTCCACAAGCGCAATTGTATTTAGATAAGGTGGTGAAAATTGGTTTTGAAAATGCCTTTATTGTTGCATATAAAGAGGGAATTGCCGTAGGTTTGCTGCCGAATAAAACCGCTATTAAAGAATAATTATGGGTTTACTTTCTGGAAAGACCGCCATCATAACTGGTGCGTCAAAGGGAATTGGTAAAGGAATCGCAGAGACCTTTGCAAAGCAAGGTGCAAATGTTGCCTTCACGTTTTTAAGTTCAGTCGAAAAAGGACAAGCGTTAGAACAAGAATTACAGCAGTACGGTACGCAAGTGAAAGGCTACCGTTCTGATGCTTCAAAGATGGAAGATGCTGAATCATTAATTGCGCAGGTAGTTGAAGACTTCGGTGGAGTACATATTGTAGTCAACAATGCTGGAATTACGAAGGATACCCTTTTGATGCGTATGACTGAAGAGGATTTCAATCGGGTAATCGAAGTAAACCTCAACTCCGTCTTCAATATGACGAAGGCTGTTCAACGTACCTTTCTAAAGCAGCGTTCAGGTTCTATAGTGAATATTAGCTCTGTCGTAGGTGTGAAGGGTAATGCCGGTCAATCAAATTATGCCGCTTCAAAGGCGGGTATAATCGGCTTTACCAAGTCAGTGGCCTTAGAGTTAGGATCTCGTAATATTCGTTGCAATGCCATTGCTCCTGGATTCATTGAAACGGAAATGACTGCCGTTTTAGATGAAAAAACAGTGCAACAGTGGAGAGACGGTATTCCATTAAAACGCGGTGGATCAGCGGAAGATGTTGCGAACGCATGTCTTTTCCTAGCTTCTGATATGAGCGGCTACATCACGGGCCAAGTGATGAACGTTTGTGGAGGAATGCTAACCTAAATGACACTAGTTACCGCCGTATTACTAGCCCTCTTCTTGGGCGCTTTAGTTGCGTGGTATACGTATTTTTATAAATGGAGGTCGACGCCCTACTGGGCGTTGGCCTTTTTTCGTTTTGGTTGGTTCAGTCTCTTAGTTTTTGCGTTGCTTGCACCTGAACGTGAAGAACAGGTCGCGATAGAGCAGCCTCAATTGATTGCATTGCGCATAGATACATCGGCATCTCTGAAGGCTTCAGTTAACGATGCGTTGGACGCGCTGTTTGATTTTGAAGATACGGCGCCAGTGAAATGGGTAATCTCCGATTTCAACGCGCCGCAAGGTGGCAACGACGAACTTCCTTGGGTGTATATTGGCGATGGACACATAGAGACTCCAAAAGGACCGGGACCCATTGGATCAGTTTTATTGGAGGCCAATGCACTACAAAGTCCACCGCTTATCAATAATATCGTTGTCCCAGAGCGGGTAGAAGCGGGTTCACGTTTCAATTTTAGCATAAGAATTTCTACCGAGGGTACTAATGTTAGGTCAACGTTTAATGGTGCATCTAGCAATGGAGAGGAGGGAACGATAACAGCGCCTGATCGCCCAGGAACTTACGTGCTTTTCGTCCAAGCCGAACGCAATGGGGTTAAAGATGTGGTCGAACAGCCTATAGAGGTCGTTCCCTATTTCAATACGATTCAAATTATCACGCCGTACCCGCATCCGCACGTAGGAATGGTGACTAGACTGTCTAAAGAGTTAGGCTTTAGTTACCACTTACTCACTTGGGATGAGGCAAAAACCCAATTAAAACCACTTCCCACAGTAGCCATTGGAGGAGGAGACGCAGTGTTTGAACAATTAGATGCGCGTCTTGAAAAGCCAATTCTTTGGTTGGATTCTAGTAATGATCCTCCCCAAGGTGTTGCTGTAAGACTGAAAACGCCGGAAAGGATTGGTGCGCTAGGAGCACCTGAATACTATACTATTCGCAAGCGAGATAAAAAGTTGGTTAACCTGCTGAGGGAAGGCGTAAATTGGAACGGTAGAGGAATAAATTGGTACCAAAATAGTCTCGCCTACCCAGAAACGCGCGCTGTGTTTGCAGGGATTATTAAAGGCTTGCTTCGCGACGCAAGACCGGACGAATTGCGTGTTACCGGACCTATACGCGTTTATCAAAACCAAAAAGCGGAATGGGTAGTCAGTATCGTGAATAATTTATCGCAAGCACTTCCTGCGGATGTTTCCATGAAAATCACACGCGGAGAAGAAACGTTCGATGTGCCGCAACCCCTATCAATAGCCGGCAATGGCTATACTCTGTCTACCTCCATTGCTACAGCCGGAGAGTATACGTTAGAAATCAACGCAAAAGCTTTGGGTCAACAATACGATTGGCGGAATACCCTTACCGTTCTACCTTCTTCCATAGAGCTCCACAGGCCCTATAACAAAGCGCTCTGGGACCGTTATTCTAAAGAAGAAGTGTGGCGTGCTAACGATTTAAGTTCGTTGCGATCTGCACTTGCTGATTGGGAGCTGGAGGGACAATCTATGGTTCGAACAAAAAAAACTCCCCAACACACCGTGTGGTGGTATTGGGGAGCGTTCTTATTGTGTGCCTTCGTAGAATGGGTACTTCGAAGACGTAAGGGGTTATCCTAGAGGTTTGCTTCTAGATATTGCGCCAATGCTTCGGGTTCCATATTCTTACCAACAATTATCCCATTTTCATCAATGAGTAAATTCTGTGGAATGAATTGGATACCGTAAAAGGTAGAAATTTCATTTTGCCAGTAGTTCAAATCGCTGACTTGTGGCCATTGCAAACCGTCTTCAGCTATGCCTTTAATCCAAGCATCCTTATCGCGGTCTAGACTCACACCGATGATGTTGAATCCGCGCTCTTTGTATGCGTCGTATAGACCTACGAGCGCTGGGTTTGCCGCACGACAAGGTTTACACCACGATGCCCAAAAATCGATCAGTTTGAGCTTTCCTTCAACGCTTAATAAACTAAGCATTTCACCCTCTGGTGTGGCTTGGCTAAAGTCTGTAAACGTTGCACCTACGGACGATTTTTCGAGGGCTACTATTTTTTCCGATAATTTTATGAAATCAGGCGAATTGTGGTATTCAGCGCTGATCTGATCGCGAACTGCAACAAAATCTTCTAGATCGTAACTGCTTGTGTTTCCGCTTAAAATGATGGCTGCACCGAGAATATCATTCTTCTTCGCAAAGTCAAGCGTCATTTTCGTCTGGCTATCTATTAGCGTCATGGCCTCTTCACGAATCTGTTCCGTAGCGAGCGTATCGTTGAGTTGCATCGCATTGCGGAATTTATCTTCGAGGGTCATCATGGTCGCGTCGAAGAATGCCCCTTTGTTGCGAAGGGCTTCTGCCGAGTCGTTAAAAACGCCCGCTTCTATTAAGATTCCTGCTACAGAGTCCATCGTAAGGGTTACATCTGCACCGTCGTGGTAGTATACAGCGGGCATACCAAGCTCAGCAATTTCCACCATGGCATATTGATGCGGGAAATCTTCGATATGGACAGACAATTTACCGTTGCTCAAAGTGCCTTCATAAAGCACCTCTTGATTTTCTAGACTTAATTTGACAGGGCTATCTCCAGCGGATTGCGCATCTATAGTGAGATCAAAGCCAGTTTCAGGTGCACAGGAGGCCAAAATTGCCGCAACTGCTACACTAAGCATTACTTTCTTCATTGCTATTGTTTAAGTTTACACTCCGCAAATTACATAGAAGAGATGAAGAAAATCGTTACCATAGTCACAATCTTAGTTTTTAGTGTCCAATTAGCTGCGAAGGAGGGCATGTGGATCCCCATGCTCCTGAACAATAACATCGCAGAGATGCAAGCGATGGGTTGCGAGCTCAGTGCCGAGGACATTTACAGCGTAAACCACAGCTCCTTGAAAGATGCCATTGTAAGTTTTGGTGGTTTCTGTACGGGAGAATTCATTTCTTCCAAAGGACTCGTCTTGACCAACCACCACTGTGGGTACGGCCAGATCCAAAAGCAAAGCTCGATGGAGCACAACTTCCTCAAAGACGGCTTCTGGGCGCGTTCTATGGACGAGGAGTTGAAAAACCCAGGTTTGTTCGTAGAGCAATTGGTCTATATGGAAGATGTGACCAATGCCTTGGTGAACTCCGGAGATAAATTCAAAGAAATTGAGGCGGCCTTAATTGAAGCCAAAGAATTGGACAACCCAAACCTCACGTACAAGGTCGTTCCATTTTTCGGTAACAACCAATTCTTCCTGTTGGCCACCATCAAATACAACGACGTACGCCTGGTGGGTGCGCCTCCGAGCTCCATTGGTAAGTTCGGAGCGGATACGGACAACTGGGTGTTCCCCCGTCATACTGGGGATTTCAGCTTGTTCCGAGTATATGATGAGAATGGAAATGCCTTTACACCGGCCCAGCACCTGAAAGTGAATATCGCGCCGCGTACACCAGGAGAATTCACCATGGTATTCGGTTATCCAGGTCGCACACAAGAGTATTTGACGGCGGTTGAAATGGACCAATTAGTCAATGTAGAAAACGCCCGTCGCGTAGAAATCCGCGATGTTCTCTTATCTATCATGGACAGTGAAATGCGCGCGGATGCGGAGGTACAGCTCAAGTATGCTTCAAAATATGCTCGTAT
This sequence comes from Bacteroidota bacterium, assembly GCA_003045825.1. GTDB lineage: Bacteria > Bacteroidota > Bacteroidia > Flavobacteriales > Schleiferiaceae > UBA10364. The sequence continues at coordinate 11,382 of PZPA01000016.1, read as the reverse complement.
TGCTAACGGATGGAAAAAATGGATTGGGCAGATTGAAGGGGTCCAATTCTCCAAAGGCCTTGACCGTAAACGCAAACTCGAAGCCGAATTCACGGCGCGCATTGCGGCAGATGCCAATCTCTGGGATAAATACAGCGGCCTGTTAGACGAAATTGCGGTGAACAACACGCAGATTGCGGAAGGTCAACTCAAACGCAACGAGTTCATCGAAACCATCTACTACGGTATGGAGTGGTTCTCATTGATGAGCCAACTGCAACGCGCGAAATCTGATGTTGATATGGACGTGGCCCTAGTTGAGTTCCATCAGAACTACAGCCGTACGGTCAGTGAAAAAACCACCGCGGCAATGCTATCTATGGCGTTGGCAACCTTCCCAGACCTATTGGGTGATATGGACGAGGCGACGTTTGTAAGTACGGTTCATAATGAGATTGATGCGCTGGTAGAATTGGCCACGAAAGATGAGCCTATTGAATTAACAGCAGTTGCACCTACAGCCAGCAACTTCAACACATCGGCATTCCAAGCATTTTACACTGTATCACCGGACAATGCTTTGTTGCAAAAGGCGACCGAACTCTCGGCCGAATACATGCGTGCATTGATGGAAGTATTTCCTGAGCGCAACTTTTACCCTGATGCCAATAGCACGCTGCGTGTGACCTACGGAAAGCTTGAAGGAGTAAACCCTCGCGATGCTGTATCCTATGGAACCACTACGTATTTGGACGGAGCGATGGCGAAATACAAGCCAGGCGATTACGAATTTGATATGCCGGCTAAACTGATCGAGTTGTACGACAATAAGGACTACGGCCAATATGCTGAAAATGGTAAGCTTCCAGTGTGTAATATCGCTTCTAATCATACCACAGGAGGGAACAGTGGATCTCCTGTATTGAATGCCCGCGGAGAGCTTATCGGATTGAACTTTGACCGTATTTGGGAAGGGACGATGAGTGATGTAAACTTTGATGCCAACATCTGTCGTAACATCATGGTGGACAGCCGTTATGTGCTGTTTATCATAGATAAGTTCGCTGGACAGCAGTGGTTGATTGAAGAAATGGATTTGATAACGCTTTAAACCTTTTCTATTTTTTGGTGTCTTGATGAATGTGAAGCCGATTAAAACCACCCAAATTCTTTTTGCAATCACTGCTGGTGCATTGTTGGCTGCATCTTGTGGCAAAAACAAGCCTACACCGGCAGAGCCCTTTGAAGCCGTCTATGCGGCCTTTGGAACAAGCGTGCCTTTGGAGCCGCCTTTTTCCTACGAGAGCCAGGCCCCAGCATATTTCCAGAAGGACAATAGAGGTGGGGTAGCGATAGACGATAAAAAAGCAACCTTGGGACGTGTGTTGTTTTACGACAAGGCTTTGAGCGATAATCGAACTACTGCTTGTGGCTCTTGCCATCAACAAGCCTTCGCGTTCTCAGATACTGCGCAGCGTAGTGTGGGTTTGAATGGTGGTCTTACCGGCCGACACAGTATGCGTCTAGTAAATAATAGATTCGCTGTAGAGCAAAAAATGTTTTGGGATGAACGTGCCATTGATCTCGAGGCCCAAGTCGTTCAACCTATTCAAGACCATATTGAGATGGGGTTTAGTGGGACTAACGGTCAGCCTGGCGTAAGCGAATTGGTCACACGTCTTCAAAACCTTGCCTATTACCGAGAACTTTTCGCTTGGGTCTACGATGGCGATAGCACCGTGACCTTAGGCAAAATGGGAGAGGCGTTGACGGATTTTGTCAATTCTATTGAGAGCTTTGATGCTAAGTTTGACGATGGTTATACGAACCAAGCCGCTTTACTACAGCCCTTTTCAAATTTTTCTCCACAGGAGAATCAAGGCAAGGCTTTATTTTTGGCGCCTCCGAATCTCGATATCAACGGTCTTCGCATTGGAGGTGGTGCGGGTTGCGCAGCTTGTCACCAGCCCCCTGAATTTGACATGGATCCAAATTCAGGAAATAATGGCGTGGATCATGTAGCGGGAGTTCCTGCTAGCCCAGATTTTACAAATACCCGTTCTCCATCCTTGAGAGACGTTATAGGTCCAAATGGCCAACCTAACGGTCCCATGATGCATACCGGTGATTTTATAGAGTTCCAAACGGTCATAGAACATTACAATGAGGTCATTCCGGATGTGAATAACAACACCTTGGACCTGCGCCTAAGACGTGGAAATAATGGAATACAATTAGAGCTGTCAGCCAATGAACGTGCGGCTTTAGAAGCCTTTGTGAAAACGCTGACTGGAAGCACTGTGTATACAGATGAGCGCTGGTCGTCTCCTTTCTAGATGTGTAAAACTTCAGCTGTTCTTCTATTGGGTAGATACGAGAGTTCTCCCTACTTTTAGGCCTTCAATAGATGCATCATGAGAGATACCAAGATTTTCGACCTAATCGCCAAAGAACGTCAGAGACAAGTAAATGGAATTGAGCTGATTGCTTCAGAAAACTTTGCCTCTGAGCAGGTGATGGAAGCCCAAGGTTCGGTCCTTACTAATAAATACGCAGAAGGCTATCCTGGCAAGCGTTACTATGGCGGTTGTGAGATTGTGGATATCGTTGAAGATTTAGCGCGTGATCGTGCCAAAGAGCTTTACGGTGCAGCGTATGTCAACGTTCAGCCGCACTCGGGTTCTCAGGCTAATGCTGCTGTATATCTTGCTGTAATGAATCCAGGGGATACTGTATTAGGTTTCGATCTTAGCCATGGTGGACACCTAACGCATGGCTCGCCAGTAAATTTCTCAGGTAAAACGTACCATGCGGAATTTTATGGTGTTGAAAAAGAGACCGGTTTATTGAATTACGATGCCATCGAAGCGAAAGCCAAAGAATGCAAACCCCGTATGATCATTGCTGGTGCCTCTGCCTACAGTCGTGATATCGATTTTGCTCGTTTCCGTGAAATTGCAGATGAAGTAGGCGCCATCCTTCTTGCAGATATCTCACACCCTTCAGGGATGATTGCCAAGGGTATTTTGAATGACCCTATGCCGCATTGTCACATCGTGACTACGACTACTCATAAAACGTTACGCGGACCACGCGGAGGTATGATTATGATGGGAGAGGACTTTCCTAACCCATGGGGGGAAACCAACATGAAAGGCGAAGTGAAAATGATGTCGAATGTATTAGACATGGCGATATTTCCTGGAATTCAAGGTGGACCTTTAGAGCACGTTATAGCTGCGAAAGCAGTTGCCTACGGTGAAGCTTTAACAGATGAGTTTTTCCACTACCAATTGCAGGTGAAAAAGAATGCAGCAGCAATGGCTAAGGCCTTTGTCGACCGCGGCTATGATATTATTTCTGGCGGTACAGATAACCATTTGATGTTGATTGACTTGCGTAACAAAGGCGTCACGGGTAAAGCGACAGAGCAGGCATTAGTTCGAGCGCACATCACTGCAAATAAGAACATGGTACCGTTCGATGATAAAAGTCCGTTTACTACTTCAGGTATTCGTTTAGGCGCGCCAGCCATTACCACGCGCGGATTAAAAGAAGCGGATATGGAGACCATTGCGGACTTTATTGACCGTGTGGTTTCAAATATTGATTCAGATACGCACATTAAGGAGGTCGGAGATGCAGTTGTAAAAATGATGCAGGACCGCCCGTTGTTTACTTGGGAGTAATTATATTTACTGCGACCAATAGCCTTATTATGCACAAGATTATAACGAAGCGCTGCGCCCCATTGGTTGCGGCGCTTTTCTTTTCATTTCCTCTGGTTGCCCAGCTTGATTTTGAAATAGATAGAACGGTCAAGGAAACGCGTTTAGGTATTATTCGAAATACTTTATTGACCATTGATGATGATGCGAAGGCGATTGTTAATCGGCCGCTGAAGAACCCCAATCTCACTGCAAATGGTGTGAAACTGTTTGCGATGATTGTGACGGATTATCAGACCACGAAGTTTTTCCAGGAGCAAATAGAGCCGTTGGATGTGTATGTACGTGATGCGATTTCTTTTCCTAGTCTATTTACGGGTGTACCTGTTTTGGGAAGATGGGGTGGTGGCGTTGATGGCTACATGTATACAGGTGTGAGCGCCATATACGCAGCTGGCGTTTTGTTAGGTAACGAGAAAATGCAAGAGGCAGGTATACTTACGACTAAGGCCGTTGTTGAGTCTTATATAGTGAGTCATATCGTTTTGAAAACACTAGTAGCTCGACATCGTCCCGCTCGACCATTGGGAGATTATAGTCAAACTGATAGGGACAGCCAATATCCCTTTGTACATAGTCCTTTAGATTTTTTCAACTTTCATGTGCCATACCTTCATTCAGATGCGTATGGAACGGGCTTTCCTAGTTATCATGCAACAATGTTCTTTGCTTTTGCCTCAGTGAATAGTAAGGTTTTTGATAACAAGTGGATTCCGTACGGGTTGGCTACTACTGCACTTTTATACGACATTCGTGGACACAACCATTGGGTCAGTGAATTAGTTGCGGGTGCAGTGATAGGAGAGTTCATTGGAAAGGTGGTTTATGAGAATTACCATGAGCGCCGAAATACATCGAATTCATTGAGGAAAAGACGAAGGTTTGCTACGCAAATGGGGATAGGTCAAAATTTTGGTGTTGTTGGTCCTTCAGTTGTGATTAGTTGGTAAAATCGGCCCGATTCTTGTAAGAATAAGATGTAATTTTTTGAATAATGAGAAGAATTTTATTGTTTTTACCTCTTGTAGCACTGTTGGCTTCCTGTGAAACGGAATCAACTACAGAGACCAATACTGAACGTTTTTATAAAGCGCCTTGGAACGTTGCGCTCAACAGATCTCACGGTGCTTTAGGTCAGCTCCCTGCGGCGAATGAAAATCACAATGGAATTTTGACCTTGGCAAAGCACGGTAGTGCTGGCTTTGATATTTCCATGTTGAGCGATCACATGTACCAACAATGGGGGTATAGCTGGTCAACCGATGAGTTTTATATGAATTGGGCGCCTTGTTTAGAGTGGTATATTAACGAGGCTGAGGACAGCATGTATTTGAACTACGACCATCAAGACTATGATCCAAATTCAGGGAATAGTTTTTATTGGAATTACGATCTTATACTAACGAGATAAAAAAAAGCGGGCATTGCCCGCTTTTTTTATGCTTCTAACTTTTTCTTCAAGTCGGCAATCTCTTTTGCAAGGTGGTGCATGATGCGAAAGGAAATTACAATAGTTCCTAAAAGTCCGATTGTCAATAGATAAATAAGGGTATCCATAGGTGCTGTGTTGTTTTGTAGGTAACAATCAGCATGCTGAAAGGTTCATTACTAGTTGTGTTGATATTATTCAAAAAATCACTTTCCTATTTCATTAGGCGCATTATATTTGCACCCCACGAATGGCGAGGTAGCTCAGCTGGTTAGAGCGTCGGATTCATAACCCGGAGGTCGAGGGATCGTGCCCCTCTCTCGCTACAGTAAACCCTTTGAAGTGCAAACTTCAGAGGGTTTTTTTATTCCTCGTAAAAATCTAAATCCCGACCAAAGGTTTCTTGAAGGCCGGAAATGGCCCAATAGGTTATAAGCATCACAACAACGGCGGTAACAATGCCGGCATTGACATAAGTGAATTTCGCATTTAACGCCAGGAAGAGGGCCGTAATACCGTTCAGCGAACCTCTTACCATGTTTGGAATGGATGTGGCGGCGGTGGCTCTTAAATTGGTTCCGAAGTTTTCGGCACCTATAGTTACAAACACTGCCCAGAAACCCGTTCCAAAGCCCATTATACCCGTGGAAATGTACAACTGTAGGGCAGAGGAGGAGGTGAAGAATACAAGCATTCCTACCATTGTGATGGCATAAAATACGTGCATGGCTTGCTTTCGGGATTGTAGTCTTTGGGATAAAAGGCCAATTGCGACATCCCCTACGGCGATAGCACTGTAGCTGACCATGATACCTATGCCTGGATCAATGGACTCAGTAATGCCTAACTGGCGAGCGAATTCTGGAGAAAAAGAGATGAGAATTCCTACTACAAACCACGTGGGTAGACCGATCAAGATGCTGCGCAAGTAGCGCATGAACCTTTCTTTTGTCGCAAACAACATTAAAAAATTGCCTTTGGATACTTTAGAATTTGACGCTAACGATTTGTAAAGACCACTCTCAAATACGCTTAAACGAACGAAGAGTAAGAGTAGACCCAGACCACCACCAATGAAGTAACAGGTTCTCCAATCGAACCACTGTGCGATGAAGAAGGCTAAAACCGCACCGGTCAGTCCTACACCCGCAACCAGGGAGGTGCCTATTCCGCGTTTCTCTTTTGGTAAAAGTTCTGAAACCAGCGTTATACCGGCACCCAATTCTCCGGCGAGACCAATACCCGCAAAAAATCGGATCCAAGCATATTGCGTCCCATTTGTTACAAACCCATTTGCGATATTCCCAAGCGAGTACAGCGCAATGGAATAGAAAAGCACCTTAGTTCGGCCCAATTTATCACCAAGCACGCCCCATAAAATACCCCCCAGTAACAAGCCGAACATTTGCGTATTTAGAATAAGCATACCTACTTCACTTAAATCGGCGACACCCAAATCTGTTAGCGAAGGGATGCGAATAATACTGAAAAGTAGTAAGTCGTAGATATCAACAAAGTACCCTAGGGCTGCGACCCATATGATGGGCTGACGAAATATAGAAGCATTAGGTTGCATAGCATTCATATTAGCGAGTTGAAGATAGAGAATATGTCAGAACTTTAGTTTTTTCAAGGGTTTTTGCACAAAGTGTTGCTTATTTCATATGACTTATTATATTGCATGAATTAGTAAAGTACCACCATGGATAAAATAAAATTTGAGTTAGAGTTTCCCCTTCGCGCTTCACCGAAAATGTTGTTCCCATTTTTGAGTACGCCTTCAGGATTGAGCGAATGGTTTTGTGACGATGTTAACTCAAGAACAGAACTCTTCACATTTTTCTGGGACGGTTCAGAAGAACAGGCTCGACTATTGAAGAAACAATCGGATAAAATGGTTCGTTTCCGTTGGCTGAACGACGAAGAGGACGGTTTAGATACCTATTTTGAGTTCAGAATTGAAGTTGATGCTTTGACGAATGATACGTCAATCATTGTAACGGACTTCGCTGAAGCTGATGAAGTTGACGAATCGAAGCTGCTTTGGGAAAGTCAAATTCACGAGTTGCAGCACATTATCGGCGCTTAATGAAGAACGTTCCGTATTTCAGCATACCCGCAGTCCTGTTTGTTATGGTCTGCGGGATTTTTTTATCCTTTTTTCCGGACAAGGTCGAGGCCCAATTAGCCTTGCATAAGGCTTGGTATTCCCCACGAGGCTATACGTTGATGGGTTTTATCACCGGCTGGGGCGAAGGACCTATGTTTGTGTTGGTGATCATCGCCTACGCCCTGCAGAAAGCGTGGTGGCGTGCAGGAGAGTTTGTCGCAGCCGGAATTTTATCCAGTGTGTTGGTCCAATGTTTAAAGAAGCTAGTATTTGCTCCATCACCGCGTCCGATGGGGGTCATTGAGTGGAGCCAAACACTATTGGTAACAGATCTAGACCTTCCGCTACAATTTGCCTTTCCAAGCGGTCATACAACCACAGCGTTTGTATTTTTTGCCCTCATTGCTTTACACTGGCGCCGTCCTGCCATTCAGGTTTTCGCCGCGTTCTGCGCCATTGCCGTGGCGGTTTCAAGAGTTTATCTCATGGCGCATTGGGTCACAGATGTGATGGCGGGTGCAGTATTGGGAACAGTCATAGCCTTAGTGGTTCATTCCGTATCCCAAAGGGTACAAAAAAAGCCGCTCACCCAAGGGTAAGCGGCTCAGTATTAGATACGGTAGTCTAATTACAAATTCAATTTCTTCTTAGTGGATTTCTGTAACGAATCCTCATGCATCATGACACTTATTGTCTTTAGGCGCACATAAGCTTCAGAAGCATATAGGTAACCTGGACGGAAATCGTTTGGAATATCACCCCAAGAGTTTTTTACAATGTAAAATACATTGCCCTCTTGATCTTTAACCATGCCCTGAAGGACCATACCGTGGTCATCTTGTGTAAGATAGTTGTCGTACTGTTCTTGACGCGTCTCTTGGTCAACAAGCGCCTCTTCATGAGGTCCAGCGTAAATGGCCTGAGCTTCTTCTGCGCTCATATCGCTCCAGCTTTGGTTTGGCATAACTGCAATACCGTTTTTAATCGAGAACCCTTTATCACTCACGTCACAAGCCCAAGCCACTGGATAGCCCGCTTCAAGAGAAGTGTTGATGGCATCCATCATTTCATCGATAGGAAGATTGTAAGAGATGCCCCAAGTCCAGTTATCAGGAACCTGTATTTGACAAGCTTCATAGAAAGGGTGGTTTGTCCAAGAAGTTAATTGGACATAATCATCAGGATTAATGCCAATAATCTCATCCGCAAAACTCCTTGGCGTGTACGTTTTACCGTTGTAACCGAACTGTGCGGGCTCTTCACCTAAATATGCATCTAAAGTCGCATCAAATGCTTTTCTCCAAGAAGTAGATAACTTTCCGTTCTTATTGCCTTTAACTGCATCTAGAATGCCTTTCAACGCACCCTCCATTTCGCCATGGCGATTAATTTCAGAGCCATAGTTTAGACCATTGTAGACTTCTTGAGGAACGGCTCCATACTTTTTGATGACGTAAAGTACATCAGGTAGAGCACCACCTTGGGCGAAGTTCAGATAGCCATGAAGACGAATGTATTTTTCACCTTTGTCTTGATAAACCTTACGAACGGTATACATTTCTGAGAGATCCACAGGCGTTTTCCCCATTCGAATCATCTCACTCTCAACAAAGGATGTGGTCGCATAAGACCAACAGGTTCCCGAGGCACCTTGATTTTTCACAGGGGTTGCTTCTATATCAACGATGGTTTCCCATTCGTAGCCTATGGGCGCATCCGAACCGTTGTCTTTTATCTTATTGATGAGATCGACTTGCGCAAAAGCCTGCGTGCTTAATAGGGCCCCTGCAAGGAGTAAAGGTAATTTCATGATGAGATTATTTAAATTGTGTACTAACGGTAGCTTCTTTTATTCCAGCAGAATAATCGTAGAACCCTTCTTTTGATTTAACACCTAGTTTGCCCGCGGTTACCATATTTACGAGAAGCGGACATGGGGCATATTTCGGGTTGCCGAGCCCGTCATAGAGTACTTTAAGAATAGAAAGACAAACATCTAGCCCTATAAAATCTGCCAATTGTAATGGCCCCATAGGGTGTGCCATACCTAATTTCATAATGGAGTCAATCGCTTCAACATCAGCCACGCCTTCATGTAATGAAATAATAGCCTCATTGATCATAGGCATTAGAATCCGATTAGCCACGAAACCCGGATAATCGTTACAGGCTACGGGGACTTTACCCAGCGCTTTGCTCATTTCAATCACGGCATCACAAACGGCATCAGATGTACTGTAGCCGCGAATAATTTCGACAAGGCGCATTACAGGAACTGGATTCATGAAATGCATCCCAATTACTTTATCCGGGCGCGATGTTTGTCCTGCGATTTTAGTAATGCTAATGGAAGAGGTGTTAGATGCGAGTATACACGCCGCTGGCGCATGAGCATCAATGTCTTTGAAAAGTTGGAATTTTATTGCTGTATTTTCTGTTGCTGCCTCGACGACAAGGTCTGCTTCCGCGACAGCTTTCTTTAGATCCGTTCCAGTCGCGAGACGACCCAAAGCGTTTACTTTATCTGATTCCGTCAACTTTTCTTTCGCAATTTGACGGTCCATGTTTTTTGTGATGGTGCTTAAAGCGCGTTCCAGCGCAGCTTCGCTAATGTCAAATAAGTGAACAGTAAAGCCACTTTGAGCGAAGACATGTGCAATGCCATTGCCCATTGTTCCAGCACCAATTACGGTAATGTTTTTCATGTAGGGTGATTTGTGGTTCTTATTTGCCTCGCCCTTGCAAGACTGTGACTAAGGTATAGAACAGGATTTTGATATCGTTTACCAAGGTGATATTTTCTGTGTAGATCAAATCGTAACGTGCTCGTTCAATCATTTCCTCCACATTTTCAGCATAACCGAACTTAACCATTCCCCAAGACGTGATGCCGGGTTTTACTTTTAGTAGGTAGCGGTATTGCGGCGCCGTTGCTATGATTTGGTCAAAGAAAAATCGACGTTCTGGGCGCGGTCCAACAATGGACATATCGCCTTTCAATACATTTAAAAATTGAGGCAATTCATCCAAACGAAATTTTCTCATGGTTCTACCCCAGGGTGTTATGCGCGGATCTTCTTCGCTACTGAGTTGCGGACCTTGCGCTTCCGCATCGTTATACATGCTGCGCAGTTTGATGATTTTAAAGGTCCTGCCATTTTTACCCAACCGCTCTTGTGTGTAAAAAATAGTTCCAGGAGAACCTACGGCAATCATGGCAATAGAAAATAAGATAATTGGTGCTGCGATGAGGAGCAGAAGGGAGGCCACCAAAATATCGAACAAACGCTTAATAAAGGCCACGTGTGGTTTGATCAATTCTCTTTTCACCTCAATGAGCGAACGGCCTAAACTTTCCATCTTGACTTGACCGGACAGGATACTAAAAAGGTTCGGTAGTACGTGAATGCGAACATCACTGCGCTCTATGGAGCTAACCATTTCGGCAATACGATCAGAATTTCCAGACGGTAGGGCGATTATAACATCTTCAACGGTATTGTCATTGATAATATCGGCCAACTGTTCCGTACTTCCTAAACACGGAATCGCATTCATTTGCTCGTGAACAGATCCGTTGGCGGTATGCAAATACCCCAGGAAGGAGTAGCCCTTGCTGCGGTCTTTTTGAAAAGCCAGTAAAAGTTCGGCAGCTTCCTTACCGCTGCCTATAAGTATTGTAGGGAACTTGAGTGAACCCTTGTCTATAAGGTGACGAACGCGAGTACTTAGTAAGAATCTAAATAAACCACTTAGAAGTAGGAGACTTCCTGAATAGACGCCTAATGTGATGTAATAGTCGCTGTATTGGGTAATGTAATCGTCCAGTAGAACTAGAAAGAACAGCAATACGGCCGTGATCACTGTACCGCCAAATGTGTTAAAGGCCTGTGTTATGCGACTTGTTCGGGTTAGGTCACGGTAAATTCCACTGAGTGCACTAATACTTATGAATAATGCAGTAGTGGCCGCTGCTGCTAGCAAAAATGTTTGGTCAAATTTTAATGGAACCGCTGTGCCGAACCGTTCGGGTTCGACGTAAAGCTTTCGTACCATATGAAGCGCAGTGTATGCGCCGGTACCGGCAATTATATCCAGCAATACATATCGAAAGAAAAGTTTGCGTTCCAGCTTTT
>PZPA01000015.1 GCA_003045825.1 Bacteroidota bacterium | reverse complement strand
CACTTTTGATTCATCACTATCTTCTCCTTTTTACGAGAGGATATTTGATAAGTACGAATAGTATTTATGGAGACTTAAAAAAAGCTTTGGCGGACAATCAATACAATCAGATTTTCCGGTTTTTCTGAGTTTATTGGGCATTCCGTACCAGGTTAGTTACCTTTGGAACAATGGTTTCTCACAAGTACAACGCCCTATTTATTCATGTTCCCAAAGCTGCAGGCCAAAGTGTCGAGGCTTTTTTTCTAGACCTCCACGGCTTAGAATGGGAGGAACGACTGCCGCTATTATTGACACCGAATGAAGCGGATAAAATTGGTCCACCTCGTTTGGCACATTTACATGCAGGAGATTATGTGCGACAATACTTTATTTCTCAAGAAGATTTCGATCGGTATTTTAAGTTTGGATTTATTCGTAACCCATGGTCACGAGCGGTTTCGTTCTATAAGTTTCACGGGCATCAACACTTGATGTCTTTTGAAAAATTTGTGGTCACAAAACTGCCTCAACTCATTAAAGAAGAGCGTTGGTTTTATGGCCCACAATATGATTTCTTCTATGTTAATGGTCAAAATAAAGTAGATTTTATTGGGAAATTCGAGCATTTACAGGACGACTTCGCGAAGGTCTGTGAAGCGCTGCAGATTCCGGTTCAAAGCCTTCCTCATAAAAATAAAAGCGCGCAGAAAGGCGGCTTAGGTTCGCTTAAAAAGTTTGGTAACCGCTTTATTAAGCGCCCGGAGACGTGGCCGGGACTTATTTCCATATCCGGCGATAAAATTAAATCGAAAGATTACCGCGACTACTATACCCCAAAGCTAATTGCTGCAGTAGAGGTTTTATACAAGGAAGATGTAACCGCTTTTGATTATTCTTTTGAAGACTAAATCAATTTTTAAGTTGCCCGCTTAATAGTTCCGCTAAAGCAACTTCATCGACACCCTCAAGCGATAGTAGTATGGGGGGTTCACCTGAAATACTAATTTTTAGAACACGCTCATAGGGCTTATCCAAAAGCAGGTGGTAGCGAACATCCTTAGGCCCTTTGAATTTGCCCTTCGCGACACTTCCTGTTGAGTATCCATGTAACCGTGAGCTGATTTCGGGTAAATCGTCCAGTAGTTTAATGGAATCTATTTTTTCTAAGGGAATGACCCTACCGTATGGCCCCTCGATTGTTAAAGCTCGATCAGTCCAGACTATTGTGTTTTTTCGTTCCGACCAAAACAACATAGCAACAACAAAACCAAGGACAGCTATCAGCACGGATAGCCCAATCCAGAATTGGCGCTTACTGTTCCTAGATTGTTGTAAAGTGTATTTACGTGTATTCCAATAGAAATAGAGGTAGGCCAAGAGCGGAGTGATACCTAAATGATAGCCAAGCCAGTTTTCATCTAGAAAGTAGAATACTAGCCCTAAGCTTGTAAAACCCAATCCAAAAAGTTGGTGGAATCTTTTAAACTCACGAAGGTATTCCTTCAGTGGAAAAGACTTTTGATCCTCACTATTCATAGTGTTGTAGCCGCTTAAAAGTAGAGATGCATTTCCCTCCGTAATCAAGTAACCCAATCCGAAAAATACTCCTCCAAGTCCTAATACAACAAAAATCATCAGCGTGATATAAGTTATGGTGATTGATGACCAAAGTAGGAAATTCGAGCCAAGTTTTACCATCATGAAATCATTGAACTACCTCTTACTCACGCTTAGCTGTAGCGCATCTTTGTTGGCGCAGGAAAAGCATGTTCCTCAACAAGGTCCTCATCACCATCGCCATCCCATTCGAATAGCAGTTTTAATGGGACACGGTATGGTTCCGGGGATTGATGGCGGCGTTCTTTTCGTACCTGCATGGGGTTGGGATCTGGATTACCACCTATCCGATCGTTGGTCATTGGGTTGGCATAGTGATATTGAATTAGAGAACTATATCATCTTAAATGGTCAAGGTGAAGAGGTTCTTCTTAGAACCCCTTTAGTTTCAACTATAGATGCTTTTTATCGCCTTAATCATAACCTTATTGTTGGAGCTGGACCTGGATTTACGGCTGAAAATGGCGAGTGGAAGCCGATCGTTAGGGTAGGCGTTGAAGGTGAAGTTCCTATGAACGATCGTTGGGAATGGACCCCAACGCTTTACATGGATCAGCGTATGGAGGGGCGTAGAGTTTGGACTTTTGCATTAGGTGTTGCGCACTACCTCTAATCAACGTTTCTCTCTTTTTCCTTCGAGCTCAATAAGTAGATTGCGTAATCTTGCGGCCTCGATAAAATCTAAGCTTTTCGATGCAGTTTCCATCAATTTACGTGTGGAGCGTATTTCACTTTCGAGGTCTTCAGCCGTATAGTAATTCATCGCTTTCTCAGCCGATTTTTGCTGATCTCTACTGATTTCATAGTCCATATTTCGGCTGACTGCACCAGATTTAGCCAGAATTTCCTCTCTACTTGTTTTTAATGCTTGAGGCTTCAGACCGTTGGCTTTATTAAAGGCGTCTTGCTTCTCACGGCGGCGCTTGGTTTCCTCCATTGTAGCACGCATACTGTTTGTTATTTTATCTGCATATAGAATGGCTCTACCGTTGACATTACGCGCTGCACGTCCTATGGTTTGCACTAGTGAGCGTTCACTCCTTAAAAATCCTTCTTTGTCTGCGTCGAGTATAGCGACTAGACTCACCTCAGGGAAGTCTAAACCCTCGCGCAAAAGGTTTACCCCAATGAGTACATCGAAAACGCCCAAGCGCAGGTCACGCATGATTTCCACACGTTCCATAGTGTCAACATCACTGTGGATGTAACGGCACCGAATGTCGTAGCGTGTGAGGTATTTTGTCAATTCTTCAGCCATTCGCTTAGTCAACGTAGTGACTAGAGTTCTTTCGTCGAGCGCTGTACGTTTGCTGATTTCCTCCATTAAATCATCCACTTGATTTTCAGTCGATCGAACTTCTACGATAGGATCTAATAGTCCAGTAGGACGGATGACTTGTTCAGCATAGACACCTCCGCTTAAGGTGAGTTCGTAATCTGCAGGAGTAGCACTCACGAAGAGGGCTTGTCCCCTGAGCTTCTCGAATTCCTCAAATTTCAAAGGTCGATTGTCCATAGCTGCTGGAAGTCGAAAACCGTATTCCACAAGATTTTCCTTTCTAGAACGGTCACCGCCATACATTGCGCGCACTTGAGGGAGAGTTACGTGGCTTTCATCGACAATTAACAGAAAGTCGTCGGGGAAATAATCCAGCAGGCAGAAAGGTCGTACTCCAGGTGCGCGTCCGTCTAAGTAACGGGAGTAATTCTCAATGCCCGAGCAATAGCCTAATTCTCGAATCATTTCAAGATCAAAGTTGGTTCGTTCTTCCAACCTCTTTGCCTCTATTCGGCGGTCCACATTATTAAAGTGATCCACTTGACTCATCAAGTCGTCTTGAATGTGATGGATTGCGTTTTGAAGTTGGTCTTTTTCAGTAACGAAAAGATTCGCTGGAAACAGGCGCATTTCGCTCATGTCCTCAATCTTAGAACCGCTTATTGGGTCCATATGCTCGATGCTTTCGACCTCATCACCCCAAAAACTGATTCTAAAAAAGGTTTCGGCATAAGCTGGGAAAATATCGACTGCATCGCCCTTTACTCGAAAAGAACCGCGTTTAAATTCTGCGGCAGTTCTTGCATAAAGGGCATTAACAAACTTATGCAGAAGCGCTTGGCGCGATATGATTTCTCCTACTTTGAGATTTACCACTGAATTGTTGAAGGCTTCTGGATTTCCCATGCCGTAGAGGCATGAAACAGAAGCAACTACGATAACGTCACGGCGTCCTGAAAGGAGTGAGGAGGTCGTACTTAAACGCAGTTTTTCAATCTCATCATTGATACTGAGATCTTTTTCTATATAAAGTCCAGAAGATGGTACATATGCCTCGGGCTGATAATAATCGTAATAGCTTACAAAGTATTCTACTGCGTTTTCTGGAAAGAATTCTTTCATCTCTCCATAAAGCTGCGCTGCGAGTGTTTTATTATGGCATAAGATTAACGAAGGACGCTGTGTTCGTTCAATTACATTCGCCACAGTAAATGTTTTACCTGAACCGGTAACACCTAACAATACTTGGTCAGAGACGCTTTCGTTCAAGCCTTCCACAAGCTCATTTATGGCTTGCGGTTGATCCCCCATGGGCTTAAAAGGGGCTTTCAGCTTAAAATTCATCTTTGGCTATTTCAGAAGGCTGTTGAATAATTTACGTAGCACGGTTAATTCATCTACACGCGTTTTATGCGCTTCTATTTTAGCCAAAGCAGCATCCAATAGGGGATTACCCTTCGCTCCAGAGAAGAAAGCAATATTGTTTTCGAGCTGGTGCAATTCCTTCTTTGCTTTATCCATTTCCTCTCGAATCCAAGCGCGTTGACGGTGCAGCCCATCTTGATCATCGGACTCAACAAGGGCTTTTACCTTCGCCTCGAACATGGTTCGCTCCAGTACTGAAGGCTCCAGTCCTAAGTCACGGACTTTTTCAGAAAGAATTTTATCAAAATCATCCTCAAGTTTTTTGTTGCGACCGGTTAGAACACCAATGGCAGAATACGCTTCGCTCGCCGAAATAGCCTCTTCTACAGAACCTATTTTCGTATTCTTAAGCTCAGCTAATGCCTTTTGCTTTGACTCTACAACCGCATTGTCTTGCGCTGTTTTAGCCTTACGCTCACCTTTAAGACGATCGAAAAAATGGTTACAGGCTGCTCTAAATGCTTCCCATAATTTATCCCCTTCTTTCTTTGGTACATACCCGGAAGTTTTCCAATCTGCCTGGGCTTGTTTTAATTGTTGCGCAGCGCCAGCGATATCGTCAGAATCTTTTAAGCTTTCGGCTAATGCTACCAATGCTTTCTTCTTAGAAAGACTTTCTCGCTGACGTGTTTTTTCTTCTTTATAGAAGTCGTTTTTCGTTTGATTAAACCCACGTTGTGCGGCCTTATAGGCCTCCCAGACGCTATCGTTTTCTTCACTTTTTACAAATCCTATGGCCTTAAACTCTGCGCGTAAGGCTTCAAGTGCTTTACTGGCTTTTTGCCAACCGCTGTGTTTTGAGGGGAGCTCCGCCGTCAACGCTTTAATTTTTTCTACTACTACTTTTTTTGCAGCAATCTTAGATGCATTGATTTCTTGGAGGTTCTCATTGTATTGATCGCGTAGCTCGTGAACTTTTGCTGTTGCAGCTTTTAATCGCTCCCAAAGTGCATCCTTATTTTCCCTTGGCACGGGTCCAATTCGCTTCCACTTACTATGCGTCTGCTGCAATGTTCTAAAGAGGGCAGGACTTGCACCGTTTTGAATGTTATCTTCTAATGCCTGACACAAAGCAACTTTTTCATCGTAGTTGTTTTGGTAATCTTTTTCAATCAAGTCGTACGCTAAACGTAAAAAATTGAAGAAGTTGTCTACGTGGTGGTTATAGTTGGCCCAAACCGTTCTTGCATCAGCTTTGGGAACCAGCCCGGTTTGGTTCCAGCGTTCGCGAAGGCCTTTGAAGGTATCGTATTTATCCTTTGCAGAACCCTCAGCCATCGGGAGGGCTTTAACCTCTTCGATAATAGCCATTTTCACAGCCAGATTATTACTTAGCTCAACTTCTAATTGTGCATAGTGCGAACGCAATTTATCCCGGTATCCTCCATAAAGAATGCCTAATGTTTTGCGCTGCGGTTGGTCAAACTCAAAGTCGATGATGTTGCCGCCTTCTTCTAAATAGGTGGCTTTTGCCGCATCTCTATCAGCGTTTAATTCTTGTAGAATTCTTGATCGACCGCTTTCAACAATGCCTTTTATGCGCTGCGGCTCGTATTCCTTTATGTGTTTTTCGATGCTCTCTAAAGATGCTTCGATACTCAGAACATCGAAATCTGGAATGGCCAGTTTTTTATCTTTAGGCGCTTCATGATCTTCTTCCGCTTCAACAGCTTTAACCTCTTCGTTTTCGCCTGCCGTTTCTTCATTTGAAGTTTCTGCGATTTCGGTTTCAGTCGTCGTTTCCGCTACGATCTCTGGAGAGGGCGTTTCATTCGATTCTGGTGTTGTCTGCTGTTCTTGATCTTCGTGCATCATCGTCTACAAATTTTTGTAGTAAGCGGCAAGGAATAGTTTCCATGCTTCTTTCGCTTGCTCTGTTAACATTATTCTCCCATCTGTACTACGAGCACCTGCATCGGTTGCAGCCTTTAGTAGAGGAGTAGGAAGCGGTTCGTAAATTAGGTCAAATATCGCGAATTCTGAGGTTAAAACCCCATTTGGCAGGGGTAAATGCGCGTCTTCGAATTGTGGTCCACCAAGAGGTGTGCAGTTGATCCACAGTTTGTGTGTTTTGAAATTTTCTGCGGTCAACGCGCTGTAATTAAATGCTCCGGGCTTTCGCGTGAGCATCTTTGAAGATATACCACGTTGGCTTAGAATATAGTGAACGGCCTTGGCGGCACCACCAGTACCGAAGATAAGGGCGCTCTTTGCGGTTGAATTCAATTGGTCAAGTGCTTTTTCAATACCGGCACAATCTGTATTGTATCCTACCAATGCACCGGATTCAAGAACAATAGTATTCACTGCGCCAACCGCCGCAGCAGTGGAATCTACACGGTCTAGCAATGGCAGAACCTGCTCTTTAAGAGGGATGGTGACATTACATCCTGTGAGGTTATTTGAGGTGAAAAGAGTATCAAGGATGTCCCGGGTAATGGTCTGGGTCGGAAATAATTCATACGATCCTTCAACCTCAAATGCTTCCATAAAGCCTTGATGAAGACCAGGGCTTAGGCTGTGCTTGATCGGAAAACCAATGAGTCCGAGCTTCAACATTTATTGAATGGGTTTAGATTTTTTATTGCCCGCCCATTCTAAACCAAACACAAGAGCCACGCCACAAAGCCCCATGATTAAAGCAATAGGCCACCATTCGTCTGGCGTCAAATTTTGTGTAACAATGGGTACCACTTCTTCTTCAGGAGTTCCGGGATGCTTCGTAAAAGTCACTAGATTTTTTTTCCAGGGCCAAATCTTGTTCAATGAGCCGAGCAAAAAACCACTAAGTAGCGCAACCGTTAAATCGTGGTACTTTGAGAACACCCATTTTAACAGCTTCGTAAAAGAGAGTAGTCCAACGACAGCACCAATACCAACGGCAGCGATAATGCCAAGCGTTCTGTCTGCTATTGCCTCTAATACTGTTGCATAAGCGCCTAGTAATAGAAGTATAAAACTGCCGCTAATCCCAGGGAGTATCATTGCGCAAATGGCTAAGGCTCCACAAAGTATTAAATAGGGATAAGTGTCTGAACCAGCAGAAGCGGGCAACGTGGTGATCCAAAAAGCAATGACAGTCCCGACAGCAAAACTTAGGTATGTAAACCATTGCCAACGGCTAACCTGTTTGCCAACAATGAAAATACTGGCGAAAACTAGACCAAAGAAGAAGCTCCAAAGTTGGATAGGGTGGGTTTCAAGGGCATGTGAGAGAAGCGCTGCCAAGCTCAATACACTAGTGAAAATACCTGCAAAAAGTACGGCTAAAAAGGTACCGTTAATGTGGGTCCAGAAGTCCTTGAACTGGCCCTTAAGCAGCAGTTGAATGGCGCGAGAATCGAATTGGCTCAATGCATGAATGAGCGTTTCGTAAATATTTGTAATGAAGGCTATGGTTCCCCCACTTACTCCTGGAACAACATCTGCTGCGCCCATTGCCATGCCTTTTAAAAACAAAAAGCCGTATTTCTTAGTCATGATCCTCCCTTTGAATGGATGCTAAAATAGCACCTACGGCAGGGATTTTTGGTAATTCCGGGAAGTATTCGGCAAAAAGTGCAAGCGTTTTGGGTTCACGTCGTAAGGTTTCTGAGAGTACAGTTTCCGCTGCCGCTAATTCGTCGATGGCAATGAGGTAGCCAGAGAGTACCAAACGCAATTGCAATGCCGCAGGAAATTTATCTATACCGTCGTAAAGAATACGTATGGCTTCGTCAAGATCGTCAAGCTCAATTAAACATTCTACATAATCCAGCACATCTTCCTCACCGTAAGCTTCATCTAGCCATACGCGACGAAAATCCGATAAGGCCTCTGCGTATTGCTCTAATTCCATGTAGACTCCCGCACGCTCCAAATAGATGTCGTCAATGTCATCTTCAAGCGCAATAGCTGTATTGAACTGACGCAAGGCCTCTTTCGGCGCATCTAATTCCAGTTCTAGTAGTCCTATCCTAAAATGAATGTAGCCCGAAGGTACTTCTTCACTGATGCTTTGACGGTACGCATTCAGGGCGTCGTACAGCCGTTCGTTGCGCTCATGAATTCTACCTTGCTCGAAAAAGGCGGGATGGTAATTTTCATCCGCTAGTGTAGCCCATTCAAATGCTTGTAATGCTTTGTCCTCCTTGTTTTTACGCAAATAAAAAGCGCCAATCTGGTACCACAGCAAAGGGTTATACGGCTCGCGAGTGGTCAAGGATGTGAAAATATCTAAGGCCCTATCGTATTCGTTTGTAAAGTCAAGACACATGGCCAATTGATACAATGCACTTTCTTCCAATGCATCTTCTTCCATTTCACACCATTTGAGTAACGCTTCGATGGAACGCGGATAATCGCCTTGACTAAGGTGCGCATCGATAATCAATTGCAATACATCCACGGGGTCCTCTGCATCATTAAAAGCTTTGTCTAAAATCTTCAGACCCGCTTCGTTATTGCCTTGGTGAATCAAGATAGTAGCCCGAGCTATGAGTAATTCTGCGGAACGCATATTCAAACCTTCCAGGTGGTTCAGTTTCGCCTGCGCTTTTGTATAGTCCTTAGTCGCTATATCAAGTTGCACTTCCTTCACTTTGAATACAAAGGCTAAAGGATGAATTTCTTGGGCGAGTGCTAAGGCGCTTCGCATTTGAGCAAAGCTGCCCGTCTCCAGGTAGTACTCAAGAATGAGTTCTAAATCTTCCACATCGTAGTACGGCTGACGTCCTTCGCTCAAGGCTTGCTCAAACTGTCGTACTAAGGTGTAGGTATCCTGGTCTTCAAATCGCATAGTAGAAATTTAAGCACAATTCAATGGAGTCGCGAAGTTAGGTTAATGTATTCACCAGAACCTATCAACACTGTTATTAACAATGCCCAATTTGAACCTAATCTTCATTGGGCACCACGCGCGCCTGTCTTATCTTCGCTATAAAATCGAACCAAGCAAGATGACCTTAATTAAATCCATTTCCGGAATTCGTGGTACCATAGGAGGAACTGCCGGTACTAACCTAACACCTCTCGATGCTGTAAAGTTTGCGGCAGGTTACGGTGCGTGGCTCAAAGAGCAGCACAAGCACTGTAAAGTGGTCATTGGAAGGGATGCCCGTCCGTCTGGACAGATGATTGAAAACTTGGTCATTAGTACGCTACAAGGGTTAGGCATAGATGTAATAAATGCAGGTTTAAGCACCACTCCAACGGTAGAGATGTTAGTGCCTCGCTTCAATGCGTCCGGTGGTATAATACTTACCGCTTCTCATAATCCGAAGGAGTGGAATGCACTGAAACTTCTCAATGAGAGAGGCGAATTTGTCTCCGGTGAGGATGGTGCCGCTATTTTGCGTTTAGCAGAAGATGCAGATTTAGCCTTTGCAGAAGTGGATGACTTGGGTCAAGTTACACCGTGTGATGATGGTATGGAGTGGCATATCGAACAGGTACTTTCACTCCCTTCTATAGATGCAAGAGCAGTGCGCTCAAAAGGCTTTCATGTTGCCATCGATGCGGTACATAGTTCTGGTTCTGTGGCTATTCCTTTATTGCTAGACGCCATGGGTGTCACCTACGAAAACTTATACCCTGAGCCTACAGGCCAATTTCCTCATAATCCGGAACCCCTCGAAAAGCATTTAGGTGCGATCATAGAAACGGTGAAATCAGGGTCATTTACGATGGGCATCGTTGTTGATCCGGATGTGGATCGATTAGCCTTCATAGACGAACAAGGTGTCATGTTTGGTGAAGAGTATACACTCGTTCTTGTTGCAGATTATCTATTGAGCCTACAAACGGGTGCAGTGGTAAGTAATATGAGCTCATCTAAAGCACTGCGCGATCTTGCCGAGGCGAAAGGCGGAAGCTATACCGCCTCCGCTGTAGGAGAAGTGAATGTAGTCAATGAAATGAAGCGCACGAAAGCGGTGCTTGGTGGAGAAGGAAATGGCGGTATCATATTACCGGAACTCCACTACGGAAGAGATGCGCTAGTGGGAATAGCATTAGCGTTAACGCATTTGGCAAAATCTGGAAAAACCATGAGCGAATTGCGCGCAGGGTATCCGGAATATTACATGGCAAAACAAAAAATTGAACTCGTTCCGGGGCTCGATGTTGATGGTATTCTAGCCGAAATAGCTGCGCGTTATTCTAATGAAGAAGTCAGTACGATTGATGGCGTAAAAATCACGTGGTCAGACCGTTGGGTGCATTTGCGTAAATCCAATACTGAGCCTATTGTTCGCATCTATACAGAGGCGCCTTCAACCACTGAAGCGACAGAATTGGGCCAAAATTTCATGGATCTCATAGCGTCCTTAGCCTAGGACTTCCATCTATACTGTCTAACTCCTATCTTTGAGCAAACCTAATTGCATAGAGATGGGAGTTATTTTTTTGGACAATGCTGCTACGACACCCTTAGAGCCTCGCGTGAAGGAGGAAATGATTCGTATGATGGATAATTTCGGTAATCCATCGAGCACTCATCTTAGCGGTCGTGGTGCGAAGGTCGAAGTCGAAGTAGTGCGCAAGCGTATTGCCCAAGCTATTGGTGCGGAGCCGGGAGAGATTTTCTTCACTTCTGGCGGAACAGAGGCAGATAATATGGCGTTATTCTGTAGCGTGCGTGATTTAGACGTAGCTCGCATTATTACTACAGAAATAGAACATCATGCTGTAGGTCATCCTGTGGAATTTATGGTAGAACGCGGTGAGGTTGAAGCGGCGTATTTGTCTGTTGATGCTCACGGCGATATCAATCTTGAAGAATTAGAAGCCTTACTTCAAAATGGACCAAAAACGTTAGTGAGCTTAATGTTCGCCAACAACGAAATAGGCAACTTAAATCCCGTTGCTGAAATCAGTGCACTTTGTAAGAAATACGGCGCATTGTTTCATTCAGACACCGTGCAAGCAATGGGGCATTTGCCGATCAATGTTAAGGATGTGGCATATGATTTTCTTACGTGTTCGGCGCACAAAATTCACGGTCCCAAAGGCATCGGCTTCGCTTATGTGCGAAGTGGATTGAAGATTAAGCCGTTGATTCAGGGCGGTGCGCAAGAACGCAATCTACGTGCGGGAACAGAGAATACCATTGGGATTTGTGCATTGGGTAAAGCCTTTGCTATCGCGATTGAGGAAATGGCAGAAGATCAGAAGCATGTCGAGGCATTGAAGCAGTATGTGATTGATGGCGTTAAAGCTATCGTTCCCGGAGTGAAGTTTTTTGGACGCAGTGCGGAATTGGATCGCAGTCTATATACGGTGCTGAGTATCGCTGTTCCTAATACAGGCAATGATATGCTCACGTTCACCATGGATATGAAAGGGATCAATGTCAGTGGCGGTTCGGCATGTACCTCGGGGTCGAATCAAGGCAGTCATGTGATTCGTGCCTTGGGCGAATGGACTTCGGATTACCAGCCTGTGCGTGTGTCGTTCAGCAAATTCAATACGAAAGATTGTGCAGAAGGATTCCTGAATGCTCTGAAAGAGCTCTACGTCGAAGCTTCTGTTAACGTCTAATACAGAATAGTTACTGTACCCATGCGGACTTCATCACCTCCAGTAAACCTGTAGGTGTAAACGTCTTGCGGCACGCGCTTGCCGTTGAAGGTGCCGTCCCAAAATTCATTGAAAGGGTCTTCACTCCGGAAAACCTCATTTCCCCAGCTGTCGTAAATTCTAAAGGTTGGGTCGTCTAAACAGCTGTTCCCAAAGATTTTGAATTCCTCATTGTCCTTATCACCATTTGGCGTAAAAGCTGAAGGAATGTAAACGCGGCCTTCAATGCGAACAATGGTTGCCATAAAATCAAATTCGTAAGCCCTATTGCACAAAGTGTCAATGATGGTTAATGTTACTTCTTCAAGCCCTGATTCTGGGTAACGGAAGGACGGTATCATGCCCGTATCAGCCGTGCCGCTAAAGTCCCACTCAAAGATCATGGTACTGTCGACATTTTGGTAAATGACATCCACACCACCATAGCGGCAGCTATCTGTGAATAGATTTACGGTGGGAATGTTCGCGTCGTCGTCGAAAACAATGGTAAAAATTTGGTCATAGCCTACGTCGCAGAAGCTATCACGTGCGGTCACTGTGGCGGTATAGGTTGCAAAAGCGGGGTAGGTGTGGTTCACTACGGTGTTGGTCGTTGTAAGCGCTGTACCGTCGCCAAAATCCCATTCGTAATAATCAGCATTTGGTAACTGTTCTGTCCATTCTACTTCACGGAATAAATCACAGCTCGCATAATTTTCCTTCCAGTCACATATCGGAAATGAGGCGGTATCATGCACGATTTGAACAAAAGCCGTGTCGTAGCTGTCGCATATGGTATCAATAGCAACGAGCATTACGTTATAAGTGCCAAGGTTGGGGAAAGTGACGATGGGTTCCGTGAGGTTGGAGGTATCGCCCTGGCCAAAGTCCCAGAAATAGGCATTAGCATTTTTACTATTGTTTGCCAATCGTAGCGTCAATTCATAGCAGCTTGTATCTGCAAGAAAGTTCAAATCAACGGAAGCATCGGCTTCTATGGCCGTTTCGAAGTCCAATTTAATTACACCCAGGTTACAATTGCTGCTGTTGTTGGTTTCAGAGAATGCGCCTGGTGTGGTTGGAAGATCATCGTTGCCCCCACAACCGGCGCATACGGCTTGGTAAATACGTCCACGATCGTCAAATCTAGACGTACCTCCATCTACATGTTCAGAACTGAC
This sequence comes from Bacteroidota bacterium, assembly GCA_003045825.1. Lineage (GTDB taxonomy): Bacteria > Bacteroidota > Bacteroidia > Flavobacteriales > Schleiferiaceae > UBA10364. Next base: position 17,575 of record PZPA01000015.1, on the reverse strand, counting down.
AGCGCCTCCAAAATAACTTCCGTAAGAGAACGAACCGAAGTTTTTGCTGAGCACCATGAAATAAAAGTCAGAACCGTTGGTGCTGGATTGTAAAGCGTCTGAGGATACAGGCAGTTGCTCTACTGTCGTACTGAAAAAGCCGTTGTTCGTGACACCGCCCCAACCGGAGAGTAGAATGTTTAAACAGTCGTCAACATTGAACGCCGTGGGTACTAGATTCTGAACCCCTTGCGGTGAACCGAAAGCTGTAGATGCTGCGCTTGACGTAAGGTCATTACTTAGCTTGTGAATGAATTGCTTGCGGTATTGAGGCGTGCCCCAAGCGCCGGTGGAAATAGGGTAGGCACCTTGCGTTTGGCCAAAAGCATACACATTACCTAATTTATCGACATCCAGAATGAAACTTTGGTCGTAGGCACTGGTTCCCAAATAGGTGGATTGCTGTAAGGCACCTGTTGAAGCATCAAACTTTGCGACATATCCATCGTGATTTCCACCGAATGTGCTCTTATAACCTCCGCTAGTGCTTGGTAGATTGTTACCTACTGTGCCTCCTGTAACGAAAACAGCACCGTTGTGAAACTTTAAACTGTACCCAGCGTCATCGCTGGTGCTTCCGTAATAATTGCTCCACATTAGTGATGTACCTGCTGCGTTCAGTTTAAACACAACGGCATCCTGACCGCCAGCTTTTGAACAACTGCTGCAGTTTGTAGATGGGAAGTTTGTGCTATTGGTAGATGCGGTAATATAAATGTTATTTGATCCGTCGACCACAACTTCGCCTCTGGCTGCATCACCGTAATTTTTAACGATGTTCGTATTCAATCCGTCGTTCCCTGTGCCTCCGATATATGTTGAACTGAGCAAACCCGTGCCGTTTGCATTGAATCGTGTAATGAAAAGGTCTGACTTCTTGAATTCATAGCCGTTGATACTCACAGAGGTTCCCCCAGCATTGGCCGATTGAATGGGGTTTTGCGTTGGGAAATTACTACTCCCAGTGGTACCCATTACAATTAAATGTCCATTTCCATTGACCACTAAACTGTGCGGGTGATCCGGGGCGGTACCTCCCAAATAGGTGGCGTATAACATAGTATTGCCTTGCGGTTCAAACACAGTAATAGTCACGTCTGGATTAAATCCTAAATTAATGCCAGGAGGGTCGTTATAAGTGGTTTGAAAGGCACCTGTAGAGGCGACATATCCCGTGGCAAAAGCAACGCCGGCGCCATACAATCGGCCCTGATCATCATAGGTAGCACTGAAGCCCCAATTATCAGTTAACGAACCACTGAACGAGGTGAAAATGAGCTGTGGATCCAGTACCAAAGAATCTAACGTCCTGGCGATAGCCTCGGTTTTGAAGCGGAAGACGCCGTGCTCCTGTGAATACCACATGCCAAAATCTACTCGTTCGCCATCTTTCCATCCCCAGCCTACTGGAGCACTTTCTAAGAACGTACCTATAGAGGTATGCACAATCAATGCACCTTCAGGGTTGATTTCACTTTTCGTAGCGCCCTCGTACATCCATGCGATTTCATCAATGACCGATGGATCTGACAGGTGCCACTGGTACTTCACGTGGCTGCCGGTCTGACCGAATGCCAAGATGCTATTATCGTATAGCCCATCGTAAGTAAGTTTACGAGCAGGTCTCACTTCACCGCGCCATGTGGAGGAGTCGTTGCCTAGAAAATAGTTATGGTAAAATTCTGTGGGTTTAAGTCCTTTTGCAACAGTGGGTGTGGCGTTTAAAAACTTAAGACGTACAGCATGTCCTTTTAAAACGGATGCTTCATGACTGAGTCCGGCCTCGTGCATGTCGTGGCCGTGTAGGTCTTCTAAATGCCTCGCGTCGCGCAGCACAATTTGTACGGCATCGTCTTCAAAAAACAATCCTCCATACTTTAATGGCATCTTATGAGAAAAGTTCCCGGGCCACTGTCCTTCATTAGGCACAAAAAGAGCCTCTTGACCCCATGAAACGGGTAAGAACGCGAGTGCGAGCAGTATAGAAAGGAATCTTTTGCACATAGTTTAAAGATACATCAAAAAGGATGCCTTACTCTAAACGTTTAGCGAACACCATTAGTTTTTCTTTCCCGCGTTTTACGGCGAAAAGTTTGTTTTCGCGGCCTTCTTTCCATCCAAGTTTTTTTCGGATTACATCAGGGTGTTCTGGGTAGCCAATACGTTCAATAGCTCCACCTTCTTCAGGGAGCTTCAATTTGTAAGGTTTTGCAACCTCCATGACCTTGTAGCGCTTGTAGAATGGGGATGATGGTGGGATATGGTTACAGGTATATAGGTTGCCCACAGTCCATTTTTTCCATTGCTCTTCTGCCGCGAGCAACTCGTGCAAGTTGCTTTTTGCAAGTCCGGGTCCGGGCTGAATTAAGAATTGGTCCAATTCGGTGACATAAGGTATCTCCTCTGACACCCCTTCAACACTGCTTCGCTCCGCTATAAAGTGCTCTTTAAGGACGACCAGCTTGCAAGTGGGCGAGCCGGTATGGCCCCACCGCTGTATGGCCAGGACCTCTTTGCATTCTCCTTGGTATTCTACCACATGAATTTCACTCAAATGATTTAGCTCATTTAATGCAGCCAAATCTATCATGGGACTGTGCTTGGTTAACAATGTATGGCTCAGGTTGAGCAACTCTTTCTGTAGGTCAACAATATTGGGGCTGGCATCTTGAAGCGCTACGGATTTCCCAGAACCCGATCGGCGGTCTGGATCGAGATATATCGTGACCTCCATTGGGGATATGTCTTTTTCTTGAAGCCAACGTTTGAGCTGAGGTAGTGCGTCTTCTGCAGAGCCCGAGGCCGTAGTGCTGTTTTTTAAGTTGACCGCTATTAGCCGTGATAAACCTTTATCCAATTCGTTGGCAAAGTGTCCTCGACCTGTTTCACGGTTGGTTAAGGCCCATGAATCAATGCCCATACCGGCGCATAAATCTACTGTATACGGCGAAGAGACAAGTGAAGCTTTGTATTCTGCGGTTCGTTCCGAGCTGCTTTGTTCCGTTGCTTGACCTGCTGGAAACACCCATTCGGTTTGGAGCAGTTTAGGGAACTTTTTAGCATACTTGTGCTGCGCTTCGAGCCGAGTGATCCAGCTGAAGTAGGGCCGGCTAAGGCCGTATTTTAACCTTAGGTCAGCTACCGAAGAATGCGCATTAGCTGAGAGCCAAAGGTCCGCTTCTTTTAATTTGAAATCTTCTGGGTCTACTTGTTGTTTAGGATGTCCCATTCTTTTGCGTTCAGGATGCTTCCCAACCTTCTCTGATGGTATTAATAACGATCCTTAAAATACTGTATGCGGGAACGGCAAAAATCATCCCACCAACACCAAGCAGTGTGCCTGCAACGGAGATGACCAAGAATATTTCTAGTGGATGGGCACCAACGCTGTTGGAGAAGATGATGGGTTGGAATACGATGTTATCTAACAATTGGACCACAGCGAATAGTCCAAAGAGTAAGTAAAGACTTTGAAGCAAATTCACACTGGTGGCGGGATCAGATAAGCCAGTAGTGTATAATTGGCCAATACCTAAAAGAATGCCTAAACTAGCTCCTATTAGTGGCCCCACGTAGGGGACGAGGTTGAATACGGCCGCCGTTAGCGCGAGAACAACAGCGCCTTGAACACCTATCAAGCTCATGCCCAAGGACAGTAACAAGAAAATTAAAGTGATTTGAATGAGGATACCAAAGCTATAACGTGTGACCACACGCTTAATCCCGGGAACCATTTTGTCTATTTTGGCATGGTGCTTTTTAGGCGTGATATAGTCTATAAAACGATGTGCCAATTCTTGCTCTCGTATCAGGAAAAAGGAGATAAATGAGATAGAAAATAAGCCGATAATCACATTGCCCATGCTACCGATCAGTCCGCTGAGTGCATCGCTTATTGCATCAACGGAAGCGAATTCTTGCAAGCTATTGTTGATTTGCTCCAATTCGGCTTGAGAATTGATCCCGAAACTCGCGAGTATGGCGTCTAATTGGTTCCATTCTTCTTCTAAGCTCGCAATCAAACGATCGTATTCAATGGTGCTTAAAAAGGAAAACTCTTTGATCAGTAGTGGGAAGAACCATGTTACGATACCGCTTAATACTGCGGCAATTGTGAGCAGGGTTAAAGCAGCATTACCCGTTTTGCCTACGTATTTACCTAAGGGCGTTTTAAATTGAAGTATTTTAAAAAGAGGACGTCCTAATACACTGATGTATAATGATATACCAGCGTAGACAATGACACCTTTTACTCTCCATAATGCATAGCCCAATGCGGCGAATGCCAACAATTGAATGCACGCTTTTGCAAAAGGTTGAAATTCAAAGTTTTTCATGGCTGGTTGTTTCTTATTGTTGCCCAATGTAACAAGTTTGCGCCCATTTTCAATGCTGCTTGTCTTTTCTCCAAGGAGTCTCCATGGACCTCTGCATCTTCCCAGCCATCTCCTAAATCGGTTTCTGAAGTGAGTAGCGCAACCAATTCCCCCTTTACAAAGTAGCCTAAGGCTTCTGGTTCACTGTTGTCGTGTTCGTGAATTTTAGGCATGCCCGCCGGAAAGGGGTAAAGGGTATTAAATATAGGATGCTTGAGGTTTACTAGCGCAATAGTGGCCGTCGGAAAGACTTCTTTTAATGCGTCTTTAGCGTATGTTGACATGCCGTAATTATCATCGATATGAAGAAATCCGCCGTTTTCAGTAAACGTTCTTAATTGGTTTCCCTGTGCCTCAGAAATTACAATTCTGCCGTGGCCAGTGGCATGTAAAAACGATACCCCACTTTCTAATAAAGTTTCCGCGGTAATGGGTTCAGTGCATACCGTGGATTTAGCTCCTGTGGATGCATTGTAGAATGCACTCAGATTCTCAAGGGCGGTCGGATTCGCATACCAGTCGCCTCCTCCGTCGTATTTATAGACTGCCAATAGTTGGGCTTGGCATGAAAAGGAGTAGCCAAGAAGCAGTAGAAAAAGAAATCGTTTCAGTACGTTCATATTTGTTCAAAAATAGTGAAACTTACTACTGGTTCGATGAATGTCGTGGCATACTCATTGTTTAAACATTTCACTTTGAGTTTTGTTATTTTTGATACGATGAAAAACCGACTCCTATCTATTTTCATATTGCTCGCTTGTTTTCACTTACCAGAAGCACAGGCGCAATGTGTTAAAAGCACACCGTACACCCAAAACTTTGACGGCTCAAATTGGGTACCTCAAACGTCTTGGCTCAATTCAGGCTCAATTCCCACCTGTTGGAATAGGCTTTTATCCACAGGTAATTACTTATGGATGGCTGGCCCTCCTGCCTTGGGAACGCTTAACTCGGGCCCAAGTGGTGATCATACTTCGGGTACAGGCGGTTATGCAGTAGCAGAGGGTTGGAACGCATCAGGTACATTCAGGACCGTTACGCATTTGATTACGCCTCCCATTGATTTGAGTAACGATACGACACCGCGGTTGCAGTTTTACTATCACATGTACGGTTCCGATATCGATTTGCTCGATGTTCGCGTAAGAAAATTGGGCACCACGGCTTGGACGCAGATTCACACGATTAACTCTACTACGGCCGCCAGTCAGTTCACGTCTCAAAACTCTGCTTGGCGCAAGCATGTTGAGTCTCTTTCGCAATGGGCGGGTGATACCATCCAAATTAGGTTTTCAGCTAAGCGCAACACTTCATTCAGTTGGTGGACACAGAGCAGGGTGGCTATTGATGATATTACTGTTGAAGAAACGCCTAGTTGTGACCAACCTTTAAATATTACGACGTCTAGCTTGGTATCTACTTCGGTTCAATTGAATTGGACCAGTTTAAATACCAACCAACTCGGCTATCAAATCCAATATGCTCAGGGCAATGGGGGGGCATCAGCCGGTACAATTGTTAATTCAACGACGAAACCTGCATCGCTCACTGGATTAAACCCGAACACAACCTATTCAGTCCGTGTACGCGATGTCTGTTCAGCAGGGGATACCTCTATCTGGTCGCCGTACACAACGTTTATTACGCAATGCTCTTTTGCAACTGCTCCTTTTACCGAGAACTTTGACGGTACAAGTTGGGATCCGGCGTCCACATGGAATGTTCAAGGAGATTTAGATCAGTGCTGGTTGGATCAAGGATCGGCGACACAATTCTGGACACCGGGACCGCCGGCCTTTAATTGGACGCAAACGGGCCCCGCTGGAGATCACACAACGGGTTCAGGTCAGTACATGATGAATCAAGTGACGAGCACCTTTGTGAGCGGTACCAATCCTCGGCTCATTTCACCATGGATTGATTTGGACACATTGGTCTCGCCGGAGTTAAGCTTTTACTACCATGGATTTGGAATTGGAATGGGTGACTTTGATGTGTATGTACAGAAACTTGGCGGCAGTTGGACGGCACTGTGGGATACGTCAGGGGTGACACACAGCTCTCAAAATGCACCTTGGACAGAGAAAATACTATCCCTGGGTACTTCGTATGCGGGCGATACCGTTAGAATTCGCTTCGATTGCACAAATTCGCAAAATTCATTTTATACGCAATTTGCGATTGATGATATTAAAATTGATGAAGAACCCAGTTGTCCAAAGCCTGACAATACTGCGGTAACAGCCGTTGGCGTTTTTGTGGCTCAACTAGATTGGACTTCAGGCGGTGCGTCAAATTACCAATTAAGATACCGAGAAGTAGGCACAAACAGCTGGAATTGGACAACGGCAAACACCTCCGCGAAAGGAATCGGAATGCTTAGTGCTCAAACTACTTACGAATGGCAGGTTCGCGATTCCTGTGGTAGTGGTGATGTAAGTGATTGGCGCAATGGTCCTAGGTTTAGAACGAATTGTTCTTTTTACACGGCGCCGTTTGTTGAACAATTCTCTAGTGCTTCAACGTGGATAGGTCCTGCTTGGCCTGATCAAAACGGCGAAATTGACGACTGCTGGCTTCGGTCGGATACCTTAGACTACTTCTGGACGGGAGGAGGTACCGCTGCGCATTATGCAGGTACGGGACCGTCTGGTGATCACACTTCAGGCACAGGTGGTTATGCTTTCGCACGCAGCGCAACGCCATTTAGTAATACCGCAGATACCGAACTCCGCACCCCACTCATAGATTTAGATAGTCTTCAAAGCCCTGAGTTGATTTTCTGGTACCATATGTTTGGGCCAGATATTGATAAACTTAGGGTCTATGTAAAAGCTTCAGGTCAATCGGTTGTTCTTTTAAAGACGATTAGCGGTCAACAGCAGAGTAGCTCAAATGCAGCTTGGATGAAAGAAACCATTAGTCTCTCGGCTTTTGAAAACGATACGGTACAAATCATCTTTAAGGCGTGGCGCGACGGTACTGGCTCTTTTACAGCCTATCAAGCGGATATTTCTATTGACGATATTCGAATAGATGAGCCTACAACGTGCCCAATGCCTAACATTTCAGTAAACAGCATTACCTATAATTCTGCAGATGTAACGTGGTCCGGAACTGCAAATTCTTCCGCTCTGGAGTTTGGCGTCCAAGGCTTCACTTTCGGTACAGGCACGAGGGTTTCTGCGTCAAACCAAGCCTATGGACTAAATAATCTTCAACCTTCAACTACCTATACTGTATGGGTTCAAGATACTTGTACCTCTTCACTCGTCAGTCTCTGGGATAGTATTTCTTTCACTACGTTACCCTGTCCTCCTATTACTGCCTTAGGGTCGGTAGCTCTCAATGCAACTACGATTCAAGGAAATTCTTCCACGGTTGGTTCCGATTCAACAGTATGGTATTGGGGGGATAATACCCAGGATACAGGTACCACTGCACAACATACCTACACCACTATTTTTGGAAATATGAACGTATACCAAGTTGTATACAGCTCCTGCGGGAGTGTAGATTCCTTGTTGCATACCGTCACAGTATGTGATTCGATGAATATTGTTACTAGCTACACCATTACTGGCTTAACGGTTGATTTTAATACCACGGGATCACAGGGAACGGGTCTGAATTATGATTGGTCTTTCGGTGATGGTGGTGTTTCTTCAAATACTTCAGCGCCTACGCATACCTATGCCAATTCAGGCATTTATGTTGTAACCCTCACTGCATCAAGTCTTTGTGGTGATACAATTGTAGTCTATGACACAGTTGAAGTGTGTACGCCGGTAACGCTTTCCTTTAGCGAGATAGCCACGGGTAACAACTTCTCGTTCACTGCAACACCAGCAAATTTGACCAATTATAATTGGGATTTCGGGGACGGTTCGGTCGGTACAGGAAGTACTGCAAGCAACACTTATTCGACCAATGGATCATTTACGGTCGTTTTAACTGCCACAGACAGTTGTGGAACTCAGTATACCTATTCTAAAGATGTGGCCACTTGTGATCCGCCAATGGGGAACTTTAGTTTCAACATAGTTTCGACCAGTTCAAACGGTATGACTGTGAATTTCTTCGCCTCTTCTACAGGCGCAACGCAATTTCATTGGTATTGGGGGGATGGTACGAACGATAAAGGCAATTCGCCGAATGCACAGCATACCTATGGTGTGATTTCCTTGCAGTACACGGTACGCTTGTTCTTAATCAATGATTGCGGAGATACTACGGTGATTACCCACAGCTTGACAGAGGTAGGAATAGATGAAGGTTCGAATACCATAAGTGTTTATCCAAATCCTACTCAAGGGTATGTGCAATTAGAATTTGGAACTACATTAACCGCTGACATTGAAGTGTTTAATGCTGCTGGAATGAAAGTATCCGAAGGAAAAGTACAAAGCGGTAATGACTTCCAATTGGATCTTCAGCCTTTACCTGCAGGAAGTTACGAAGTTCGAATTTCGACGGAGAACTATTTGTGGCGAAGACGCATACTGAAACTCTAAGTATTTCCTAGCGCAGTACCTTATATTTGCTTGAACGCTTCAAGCGAACGTATCACACTATGAAACCTATTACCAAACTATTGGTCGCAAACCGTGGCGAAATCGCCTTGCGAGTTATGCGCAGTGCCCGAGAAATGGGCATTAAAACAGTAGCTGTTTATTCTGATGTAGATCGGAGAGCTCCACACGTACTTTTTGCTGATGAGGCAGTATGTCTAGGTCCCGCACCTTCTTCTGAGAGTTATTTAAAAGGAGATAAAATCATTGCTTTTGCAAAAGAACTAGGTGTTGATGCTGTTCATCCAGGCTACGGCTTTTTGAGTGAAAATGCGGCATTTGCTGCGGCAGTTGAAGCTGCAGGTATCACTTTTGTAGGCCCGCGTGAGCATGCTATTAAGGTGATGGGTGATAAACTTAGTGCGAAAGCGGCTGTAGAGGATTTTGATGTTCCGTTAGTGCCAGGTTCAGATGGGGAAGTTACTGATGTGGAAGATGCAAAGAAATTGGCCACGGAAATTGGATTCCCAGTAATGATAAAGGCTAGCGCTGGCGGAGGAGGTAAAGGCATGCGTATTGTGCATGAGGTAGCCGATTTTGAAAATCAAATGCAACGGGCTGTTAGTGAAGCTACCAACAGCTTTGGTAACGGAGCCGTTTTCGTTGAGAAATACGTTCAAAACCCACGTCACATTGAAATTCAAGTGCTTGCAGATGAGCACGGAAACGTTGTGCACCTTTTTGAAAGAGAATGTTCAATCCAACGTAGACACCAAAAAGTGATTGAGGAAGCTCCTTCAGTAGTACTCACGGCGGAATTGAGAAAAGCAATGGGTGAAGCGGCAGTAAACGTGGCGAAAGCCTGTGATTATCGTGGTGCGGGTACGGTTGAATTTATCTTCGAGCCGGGTGGTAAGTTCTATTTTCTAGAGATGAATACGCGTCTTCAAGTTGAGCACCCCGTTACCGAACAAATTACAGGAATAGATTTAGTCAAAGCACAGATTCAAATCGCCCAAGGAGAGGTACTGCCTTTTACACAAGAGGATTTAAAAATTCAAGGACATGCGATTGAGGTTCGTGTGTACGCGGAGGATGCTGCTGCGAATTTCATGCCCGGTACGGGAACTCTGCGAGAATACCGCAGGCCACAGGGGTTGGGAGTTCGTGTAGATGATGGCTTAGAACAAGGTATGGAGGTGAGTATATACTACGATCCTATGATTGCGAAGTTGATTACGTTCGGCGCCAACCGTTCCGAAGCCATTGCACGTATGAAACGCGCCATGAGTGAATACCGAATCAGTGGCGTTCAAACGACCATAGACTTTGCCCAATTCGTGATGGATCATGAAGCATTCGTCAGCGGTGAGTTTGATACGCATTTTGTTGCGAATTATTATACACCAGAGGCTTTAGACAAAAGCAATGCAGAATTGGAAGCTATAGGAGCTATGGCATTGAGTAATCTTCTTCAAACACAGAAAGAAACGCAAAGTACGAGCACGTCAAATGGCCAAAGTCGTTGGAAACAAAATAGGAGTTAAAGTTCTTTTTGCTTTTTTGTGCTGCTTTACAGCAAATGCACAAAAAGTGGATACTTTGAGCACGTCGCCAAAGACCAATGGTCCTCTTTTGGGTCAATTGATTATTAATGGAGATACCGTTGCGTGGTCTGTTCTAGATGAGGTCCTATTCGTAGCTAAACCTACATTAAACGACGTCCAAGCACGACGGAATTATTACGCACTGATGAAAAAAGTGGGAAGAGTGTATCCTTATGTTAGAGAGGCGGCACTGCGAATGGATTCGGTAAATATGCAGCTGGAAGGAATTGATCGCAAACGACAGCGAAGAAAATACACAAAATCGTATCAGAAGTACCTTGAAGAGCGCTTTGAACCTGAATTAAGAAAGCTTACTCGCAGTGAAGGGCAAATATTAAGCAAATTGGTCTTCAGGGAGACCAATACGAGTGTATACGAGATTATTAAGACCTATAGAAACGGCTTGTCCGCGCGTTTTTGGTCAATGACAGCGTGGTGGTATGATATTGATTTGAAACGGCCTTATGATCCCGAAAATGATGCCGAGGACCGATTGATAGAAAACATTCTTTTACGAAAATTCATCGCAGGAGAATTGGTTCCGGCAAGAGCAGAGGAACGTATTCTATACCAACGCTAAAATCTATGGAAGCGTTTTCTTAATTTAAGCCTTTATAAAACGTTCGCCTGCAGTGAAAATAGCGGAAGCATTACGCATTTTAGAATTAGACACCTTGCCAAAGAGCGAGAAGGAAGTTTCTGTGGCGTACAAGAGGTTAGCTAAGAAATGTCATCCTGATTCTGGCGGTTCAGAAGAAGCTTTTCAGGAGTTGGGTGCGGCGGTTGATTATGTTTTACGTGCTCTAGCCCTAGTTGATATTGCGGTTGAAAAGAACAAAAAGCGCTCGAAGGAATCCGATGCATTAGCAGAAAAACGCGCGAAAATGCGCGCAGAGATGCTTAAACGCAGGGCAGAAGAGGACCGCAAGCGTAACATTAAAGCAACATGGGCGATCAGTATTATTCTCGTGCTCATTGTACTAGTTGGTATAGGTACGCTAATAAGGCCGCGATATATACACTGGATGGTAGAGAAAGAACGTGTCGAGCGTATGGCTACGATAATTAGTACTGGTCCAGTCCGCAGTTATACCATAGGATGGGAATACCAAGGCCAATATTTTACTGAAGTTCTAAACGGCCGATTCATTGACGGTAAATGGCTCGTCGGACCGGCGGGTATGCCGATGATGAATGGTGGAAAATATATTGTTTCTTTCAACGGAAGGAATCCAAACTACTTTGAATTAAAGGATAAATACATCGATCCTGAAACGGCTGATCGCTACTTTTCGCTGGTAAAATATCCACTCGCTGCGGCGTTCGATCTGTCCGAAAATGACCCTGATGTGGTTTGCATTTACTGGTCCGTATTGGATGAGTTTGGTGTGGATGGTGTAGCGCATTTGTTTTTCGGCGGTTTGCCGATGCGCAAGAATTGGAAGCACAACGAACGCAGTTTCCAAGCATTAAAGGAATCGGACACTTTCCAAAAGCTGTACAGAAGTTGTTTGGGTATAGAGTAGGAGATCACCCATTAGCCAATATCTTTGTGGTCTAGATTAGCAATACGAGTTCTATGAAACCTTCATTAGCGAAAGGCACCAGAGATTTTTCAGCGGCAGAAGTGCAGAAGCGCCAATACATCATGAATGTATTGCGAGAGCAGTTTGAACTGCGCGGTTACGATCCCATTGAAACGCCTTCATTTGAAAATATTGAAACCCTCACAGGTAAATACGGTGAGGAAGGGGACCGATTGATTTTTAAAATTTTACGCTCTGGAGACTTTACGTCCAAAATAGACGAAGGAATGTGGGCCTCAAAAAACCCAAAGACACTTACTTCGAAAGTAGCTGATAAGGCATTGCGCTATGATTTGACCGTACCGTTTGCACGTTATGTGGTGCAGCACCAAAATGAATTAGCCTTTCCGTTTAAACGCTATCAAATGCAGCCGGTTTGGCGTGCTGACCGCCCTCAGAAGGGCCGTTTTCGTGAATTCTACCAATGCGATGCTGATGTAGTTGGTTCTGATAGTTTGTGGCAAGAGGTGGAACTGATTCAGTTGTATGACGCATCTTTTACACGACTAGGGCTTTCCACGACCATTAAATTAAATAACCGTAAAATCCTTGCTGGAATGGCGGAGGTACTGGGGATTAGTACTGATTTTATTGCCTTTACGGTAGCCATTGATAAGTTAGATAAAGTGGGGCCAGAGGGCGTTTTGAAAGAAATGCGCACACAGGCACTGCCGGAAAGTGCGGTTATCCGCTTCGGAGAGTGGTTAGAAGAAGGCCTAACCCTTGAGCGTTTGACAGGGCTATTGGCAGAAAGTTCCGAAGGTAAATTAGGCTTGGAAGAAATGAATTTCGTTATGTCTCATGCGACTGCAGGATTGACGTCATCTGAATTAGTATTCGACTTTACGCTTGCCCGAGGATTAAATTATTACACAGGAACCATTTTTGAAGTGGCTGCAAATGGTGTAGCAATGGGAAGTATAGGCGGCGGCGGCCGCTATGCAGATTTGACCGGTATATTCGGAATGAAGAATACTTCAGGCGTTGGGATCTCTTTTGGGCTGGACCGTATCTATTTATGCCTAGAAGAATTGCGCTTATTCCCAGATACCACGGTAAATTCTGCTGCCGTTCTCTTCGCAAATTTCGGCACTGAAGAGAGTGTGGTTGCTTACCAATGGGTTTCTAAACTGGTGGCTTCAGGAATTCGGGCAGAGCTTTATCCTGATGCGTCAAAACTTAAAAAGCAATTTGATTTTGCCGATAAGAAAGGCATTGGATTTTTAGCATTAGTGGGCACCAATGAAATGGCATCAAACGCCATTCCTGTGAAGAACCTTGCTACAGGGGAACAGACTACTTTGGATTTTGAAGGAATCTTAGCGGCAGTCAAAGGACATTAGGCGCTGGTAATTCTATCCCAAAGTTTCGGATCGTTGTGTTCCGGCTTCATCAGTACACTACGCACTACAGTTAGACTTGGAATATCCCATTTGATTTGCCAAGGACAGTTTCGTTGCGGCAGGCTGAATAGCGCTAAATGGAGGTTTTCTTTTGCTTTTTGTTCAAAAAATGCTCGGTTAAGAGCGCTGATTTCTGAGGCTTTTACTCCAGGAAGACTGAATATACATATATCTAATTCCGGTTCCAGCACCCACCAATCCTTCGCAATCAATGAATGTTTTAATCCTTTCGCTGCTTCAAGACTCGCGTTTAGACGCTTTGCAAAAGCTCCAGAACGCACATAGGGGAATTTCTGTTGCGTCGCCCAAAGTGCCGCTGCCGCTGCTCCTGCACGCGAACACTCCAATGTAATTTCACCCAAGTGAAGCTGGTCGGAAGTGAAATAGGTGTATGGACTGTCGTGTTTGTAAAATCTACCTTCTTCTGGATTTTTAAACAGCACTGCACCGCATCCATATGGTTGGAGACCGTGTTTGTGTGGATCTATGACTATTGAATTCGCTGAAGACATAGCGTTGAAATGTCGTAACGTATTGAAAGGTAGATTTGCTAGTGTAAAGTAGCCGCCATATGCGGCATCTACGTGTATACGGGCATCATAAGTATGTGCTAATGGAACAATATCCTCAAGGGCATCTACGGCGCCCATGCCTGTCGTTCCTAATGTCGTCACAACTGTTGCATTTACTCCTTCGCTACGAAGTTCCTTCAACATAGTCTCCAACGCAATTAGATCCATTGATCCATTTTCGGTCGAAGCAACTGCCTGAAAAGGCATGCCCAGTACCTCACTCATTCTACTGTGGGTATAATGAGCATGTTCATTTGCCAAAACCACGGTTTTAGCATGGCACTGCCGTGCGACCCAAAGGGCTTCAAGATTAGCGGTTGTTCCGCCCGAAGTCAAATGCCCGAGGGGCTGAGAATAGCCCACCATGGTTCCAAGTGCCTGAATCGTTTCTAATTCTAAGGCAGATGTCGCGCGTCCACCGTCTAAAGCATGATTGTTCGGATTCACAAAACTGGTCATCCAATGGGCGGCCTGTGCAAGTGGTAATGGCGGTTTAATCATCTGACCGGCGTAATCCGGGCTGTGGTAAGGATAGTTGTCCTGAAGCTTATGGGCCAATTCTTTTAAAATGGCCTCATCCGCTGCATCCAAGGGCAGTTGAGGAAATTCTAGATTCAATAAATGCGTCCAATCCATGTTGGAAAAGTACATTAATTCAACCAAGTATTCACATAGCTGTGGTCCGGATCGTAGCGTTCTAGCTGCATTTTAGTATTGAACTTTCTAAAGGGTCGCGGATCGTTACCGCGGCCTGCTATGTATAACCAATTCCCGTAGTTCGATGCCGGATCGAAGTCAATCAATTGGCTTTCAAACCATGCGGCACCGCTACGCCAATCCAAACCCATATCATGAATGAGGTAGGAGGCAACGTTTTGGCGGCCCCTGTTGCTCATGAACCCGGTAGCTTGTAGCTCCTTCATGTTGGCATCTACCAAAGGATCGCCGGTTTCGCCATTTTTCCATTGCTCATATTTACGGGCATTAAAGTGCGGTTTCCATGGCTTTTCAGGTTGTAGTCCTGTGGGAATAAAAAGCTGTTTTCCAGCATTGTAAGCTGTCCATTGAAAAAATTCTCTCCAGAGTAATTCGATAAAAAGCCAATACGTACTGTCGTTGCTCGTGTGGCGTTCTTCGAATTGGTCCAATTCGTCCATGACTTGGGCCGCACTTATGCAACCCACAGCTAAGAAGGGTGAGAATTTTGAACTGAACGAGCGACCCAGCATGCCATTACGAGTTTCCTTGTATACTTGGACGGCTTGCTCGCCTTCCCAGAAATAGTCCTCTAGTGCACGCCATGCTTCACGAACACCTCCTCGATACGGGAAAGAAGTGCGTTCATCTGGTGCTGGCGCTGTGACTTCCCAATGTCCTTGCAACTGTGTAAAGTTGCTTAGATCTGCTGGCGAAATGACGGGTTCTTCCCAAGCTTTTCTCGGCGCCGAATATTTTTCTAATTTTCTTCTAAAAGGCGAGAAGACCTGTGGCATGTTTTCTAGACTAAATGGGAAGTCATCCGGTTCGTACAGTGTGCGTTCTAGGAAGAATTGAACCTCGATGCCTTCACTTTTCCCCCACAAACTTAGCTGTAGTTGTTCGTGCACCTCATATGCTGCTAATTCTTTTGGGGCATAAATCGCATTGGTCTCAAAGGTCGCAGCCAATTCTTTTAATGTTGAAACGGGATCGCCTTCTAGGACTAAAAGATCACTTCCTTGTTGGCGTAATTTTTCACGCACATCCATAGCTGCATCGTGCAGAAATTGCTCGCGCCACATGCCAATAGTGGGGTTGCCCCAAGAATCAGTTTGATCTGCAGAAGGAATAAAGTATACCGGAATTACCCTCTCAAACCTAGCATAGGCTTGATGTACAGGGGCATTGTCGCCTAGTCTGAGATTGTTTCTAAACCAAAGAATGCAAGTACTCATGTTATAATGTGTTGATGTTGTCTAATAGGGATTGCGCTTTCTCACGAATACCGGCTTTCACATCGGCGTTCATTTTATCATAGGTCCGGTAAACCATGCCAAGGCGAAAGTTAGATTGTAGTTTATCCCGCTGGGAATCGAAGAAATTCCAGTACAAAGCATTAAATGGGCAACTCTCGTCTTCCGTTTTAGTCTTGGGATTGTAGAAGCATTGGTCGCAATAATCACCCATTTTCTTCATGTAATTCGCAGAGGAAACATAGGGCTTGGTCGCGATCCAGCCACCATCTGCATATTGACTCATCCCGCGGGTATTTGTGATTTCCACCCATTCAAATGCATCAATATAAATGCCGAGGTACCACAAATCCACTTCATCCGGGTCAATGCCGGCTAATAGGGCAAAATTTCCAGTAACCATGAGACGTTGAATGTGGTGTGCATAGCCGTGGTTGAGGCTTTGACCTATGGTGTGGGATAGGCACTTCATTTTCGTATCGCCGTTCCAAAACCATTGCGGTAGTTTGCGGTCAAATCCAAAGAAATTCTCGTCTGCAAATTCTGGCATACGATGCCAATAAACACAACGCATAAATTCACGCCAGCCTAAAATTTGTCGAATAAAACCTTCTACTGCATTTAATGGGATTTCAGGATTCGCACGGTAATGGGCTTCAACGCGCTGGCAAACGTCCAGCGGCTGTATCATTTTAGTATTTAAAGCGAAGGAGATACGGCTGTGGTAAAGCGACCAACTTTTTGTTGTCAACGCGTCTTGATAGTCGCCGAAAGAAGGCAATCCGTATTGGAGCCAATGGTCAAAGATTTCCCATGCTTGAGTGGGTGTAGTAGGCCAATAAAAATGTTTGGGATTTTCAAGCTTACCTATGGTGGGCAGTTGTGCGGCTAGCGCATCTTTTAACTCCGCACTCACATCGGTGCTTGGGACGAATGGTGCAGGTGGAAGGTGGTTTTTAGGAAGTTTCTTCCTGTTTTGAGCGTCGTAGTTCCATTTACCCCCGGCCGGCTGAGCCATATCCATAAGGATACCTGTTCTTCTGCGCAATGCGCGGTAGAAGGTCTCCATTAAAAAGGTTTTCTTTCCTTCGAAAAGCCCTTCGAATTCTTCGCGTGTGCTTATAAAGTGCTCGCTTGAGCACCACGTAATCTTGAATCCTTCGTCCTTTAGTTGTTCTAAATCTTCTCGCAAACGCCATTCGTCGGGCTCTTGCAATTCAATTCTTTCAGCGCCGTATTGTTGCGCAATGGACGCTAAAACGGTGCGTAAGTTGGCTTCAGTGCTGTCTAGGATTTTATGGTAGTGTAGCTGATGCCCTTGCGATTTTAAGGAATGGGCGAATTGACGCATCGCAGAAAAAATACCTACTACCTTCTGAATGTGGTGGGGTGCATAACTGCCCTCTTCGCGCGATTCAATCATCACAAAGGTGTGCTCGTTATTCACCGTAGAAAACCAGGAGTGTTGTGCGTTGAGCTGATCGCCCAAAATAAGTCGGAGTGTCTTGCCCATTTTAAAAAATAACATG
>PZPA01000078.1 GCA_003045825.1 Bacteroidota bacterium | reverse complement strand
CGTATGGAAACGTTAGAGGATTGCATCGAAGTAGATGGCTTTTTAAAATTGGCTTATCGCGAGAAAGGCTATAATTTAATAGAAGTGCCAAGGGTCAGTGTCGAGGAGCGTGTCGCCTTTATTGAGGCACATTTATGAGTAAACAAAAGGCACTTGAGGTATTAAAAAAGTATTGGGGCTATCCTGGATTTCGAGGACTTCAAGGGGATATCGTCGAGCATTGTTTGAGCGGCAATAATACCATAGGCCTTCTTCCAACTGGCGGCGGAAAATCTATCTGCTACCAAGTTCCCGGCCTCGTTCTTCCAGGAGTAACACTAGTTATTAGTCCTTTGGTAGCACTCATGAGTGATCAACAAAAAGGGCTGGAAGATCGTGGCATTAAAAGCTATCATTTCAAAGGCACCTACTCCCCTCGTAAACTAGATGAAGCTTTCAGAAACATAAGATTTGGTCAATATAAATTTGCGTTCGTCGCTCCAGAACGACTAAATAGCGAATTATTCCAGGAATACATCAGACATGCCGATATTGGATTAATAGCTATCGATGAGGCCCATTGTATTTCGCAATGGGGTTTTGATTTTAGACCGTCGTATTTAAATGTGCATGTTTTGAGGACGCTCAAACCCGACGTACCTGTAATAGCCTTAACCGCCTCCGCGACTCCGCGCGTTAAGAAAGATTTAGCAGAGGCTTTACTCATATCAGATGCAAAGGTCTTTGAGGACTCCATTCGTAGAGAGAATCTGAACCTTCATTTAAAATTCACGCCGAATAAAGAACGTCAACTCTTTCGTTTATTACCTCGCTTAGAGGGTACTGGTATTGTTTACGCTAAAACTCGACGCAGTTGTGAAGCGTTGGCAAGCTTACTTCAAGACGAAGGTCATTCTGCGGACTATTATCATGCTGGATTATTAACTGAGGCAAAGGAGCAGCGTCAAAGCGCATGGCTAAATAATGATCTTAGGATCATTGTGAGTACCACAGCCTTCGGAATGGGAATTGACAAAAGCGACGTGAACTGGGTTATACACTGGGACGTTCCAGACACCTTAGAAGGCTATTACCAAGAAGTGGGCCGTGGAGGCCGCGGAGGTCAAGAAGCCTTCGCATACCTACTTTATCACCAGCAAGATGTTGCACGATTACAAAAAGGGATAACGGATCTTCCAGATCCAAAAAAAGCTTTAGAGTTTTACAATAAATTTTGCAGCCGATTTCAAATTGCAATTGGCACCGGAGAAGGCACTTCCTACCCCTTCAGTATAGTTGCATTGGCCAATGATTTTAATACGAGTGTGCCGGTAGCTCTGGCCTACATAAAATTAATTCAGCAGCGAGGCTATTGGCAATTCCACGAAAGCACGCAAGTTGCACCTGCCCTTGCGTTTGTAAGCACCCCCCAACAATGGGAAAAGCTACCGAAACAAGATGAGGAATTGTTGGTCCAATTATTACGATTGTATCCACACGGCATACACCAACCCGCTCGTATTCACCTTAAAAAATGTGCGGCACTTGCCATGCTTACACCTAGCGACCTTGAACGTAGGCTAGAAACCCTGCAAGAAAAGGGTCTTGTTCATTATTCCCCAGAAACTACAGGCAGCGCGATAACCTTGATTGATCCAAGGCCACAGAAGAAGCATCTTCATTTTCCAAAGTCTTTTTTAGATAGTTGGCTTCAGAGTAAAGTGGAACGAGCAATGGCCATTATGGCCTTATTGAAGAGCGAAGAATGTGTTTTTATAGAATTATCGAAGTACTTTGGGCAGGATCCGGGGGAACCGTGCGGAAAATGCAGTAGATGCTTACACGACTATTATCCCGATGAGCAAAAGGTAAAACAGCTACTGATTGAAGGTAATACGGTAGACGATATTTGGTTTGATTTAAATTGTTCGGCAGATGAGCTCAGAAATTTTGGGTAAAAGCATAGTATATATGGGTACACCGGAGTTCGCGGTGGCTCCCCTAAAAGCATTGATTGAAGCCAATATTACTGTTGCTGCTGTGGTAACTGTCGCAGATAAGCCGGCAGGAAGAGGAAGAAAGCTCAATGAAAGCGCCGTTAAGAAGGCGGCCTTAGCGCATGATATTCCCGTTCTTCAACCGGTATCCTTGAAAGATGAATCGTTTCTTAACGAACTGGCTGCGATTAAAGCGGACCTATTTGTTGTTGTAGCTTTTAGAATGCTCCCCGAAGCGGTTTGGAATATGCCTCCATTAGGCACCTTTAATCTACATGGTTCTTTGTTACCCGCGTATAGAGGTGCTGCACCTATCAACTGGGCAATAATCAATGGCGAATCTAAAACCGGCGTGACAACATTTTTCCTTGATAAGAATATTGATACCGGGTCAATTATCTACCAATCTGAACTTGGTATCCAAAAAAATTGGACAGCGGGTGACCTTCACGACGCAATGATGCCTATAGGTGCGACTTTGGTCGTGGAAACCGTTCATGCCATAATAAGCGGACAATTTACTTTGCAGCCTCAGAAGAGTAATTTGGCAACTCATGCGCCTAAATTGAATAAAATCAATTGTCTTTTAGACTTTTCAAAAAGTCCAGTCGAACTGGTTAATCAAATTAAAGGCCTTAGCCCCTTTCCAGGTGCCTATTTCGGAGAATATAAGTTCTTAAACGCCTCAACCACAACGATTGAATTAAGCTGTTCTTCACCCTTATTGTATCGATTAAAGGGCAGTTTGTTCCTTAAATATGCCAATGGAACCATAGAAATCACTGCCATTAAGCCTAACGGCAAGCGCCAAATGTCAGGAAAAGACTTTGTAAACGGCATGCAAACAGAGGAATTACAGCTATTTTCATAAGTATTTAGACTTAAATACTTGAGAATTGTGAATAATATAGGCTAGTTATTAACTTATTTTAGCTGAAGGCCCGAAAACACTTGCATACAAGCAATTTTCTGCTATATTTGATAAGCATTCGTTAAAATGATTAATTAATAAAAACTAATTGCAATGAACAAAGCACAATTGATCGACGCAATGGCAGCAGACGCTGGCATCTCTAAAGCACAAGCAAAATCAGCTTTAGACTCATTTACTGGTAACGTAGGTTCTACCTTAGCTTCAGGTGGCCGTATCTCTTTAGTAGGTTTCGGTTCTTTCTCTGTTTCTGAGCGTGCAGCTCGTGACGGTCGTAACCCACAAACTGGTGCAGTTATCAAAATTGCTGCTAAGAAAGTAGCTAAGTTTAAGGCTGGCGCTGACCTAAACGGTAAGCTCTAAGTTTAAGACTTATACCTTATCAAAATGCCTTCCTTTGGAAGGCATTTTTTTTTGCCGCTACCTTAAGGCTGCAAACGTTTCGTCTTCCAGCCTTGTCCCTCAGGAGAATATATAATGCGGTCATGAAGTCTTCCGGATCTACCTTGCCAAAATTCAAAAGATTGGGGTGTTATTAAGAAACCGCCCCACGATTCAGGCTTCGGTACATCGCTTCCTTCTGGATGCTGCTGCTGAAAGGCCTCAAATTTAGCCTCAAGAGCAATTCTATCTTCTATTTCTTGACTCTGCTGAGAAGCCGCTGCGCCGATCTGACTGAGATAAGGTCGCGTAGAGAAGTAGCTAGTATTGTCTTTGTTATCTAATTTGCTTACTGTACCTGTGATTCGTACTTGACGCTCTTGTTCACGCCAAAAAAATAAGGCGCTTATATTAGGGTTATGCAGCAACTGCTGTCCTTTGTCCGAAGCATAATTGGTAAAAAACACAAAACCTTGTTCCCTCACCTCTTTCAATAATACGATTCTATTGTGAGGAAGGTTGTTCGCATCGACGGTCGCTATAGCCATTGCATTGGCATCTTTTAGCCTTAATAGTTGATAGGTTTCAAACCAATCTTTAAATTGGTCAAAAGGGTTTTCAAGAAGATTCGCCTCAAGCAGAGAGTCGAACTTATAATCTTCACGAATGTTGTGTAAATCCATGCTACTAAATTAGTGTAATGCAAAACAAAAATCGACCTCAAGAAGGCACACTATTAATTTCTAGACCACTTATCGGTGATGGTTTTTTTGAACAGTCGGTCGTCTACCTAACAACGCATGATCAAGACGGTTCAATGGGGTTTACCTTAAATAAGCAATCTGCGTTAATTGCTCAGGACTTTATGAATCAACTTCCTGGCGAAGACCCAATCTTTTATGGTGGCCCCGTGGAGGGAGACGCATTATTTTACTTGCACACCTTGGACACCCTAAACGGCGCAATGCCTGCAGGTAATGGGCTATTTCTAGGGGGCGATTACACGGTGTTACAAGACGCCATTAAAACCGCTCGTGAATTAAACTTAGATTCGGCAAAGTTTAAGTTTTTCTTAGGTTACAGCGGTTGGGCAGCCGGCCAGCTTGAAGAAGAAATCAGTCATGGCACATGGATAGTCTTGACACCTCCATTTGAAATTGAACCTCTTTCAATGACTAATGAGGCGTGGCGGATTTATATGAAAACGCTGGGCGGCGAATTTGCATTATGGGCAAATGCCCCAGATGATCCAAGTATGAATTAAAGTGCACCTAATACATTGAGCTTGCGGTTGATCATATCAATCATCTCTTTTGCTTTCTCCGCCCCATAGGATTTCTTTCTGTACTGACCAACCCATTGAATGCCGCGAATAGTATTCGTAATCCAAACTTCATCTGCTTTTTGCAAATCAAACGGATTGATAGAAGCTTCTTGCACTTCTAGCTTAATATCCTTTGCCCATTCAACTACGTTCTTTCTGAACACCCCGCGTAGTGCACCATCTTCAAGAGGCGCTGTACGTAATACATTACCCTGAACGAGGAATACATTTCCGTAGTTCGCTTCGACCAATTGTTTGGCGTCGTTGACTAAGAGGACGGCGTCGAATTGGTTCTCTTTCGCATAAATACTCCCTAAGACGTAGGGCAAGGCATTGCTGCTTTTCAACGTCGAAAGAAGTCCCGGCTGAACATAGTGATCTTTGAACAATTCAACTTTTAATCCCACCTCATTCATAACGTAATCCTTAGCATCTAGCGGGTCCAATTCCATCCACCAATCTATCGCATTACTATTGGGTGTGTAGGCGCCACCGCCGCTTCGTACTATTTGTAAACGCAACCGGCCGTTCTCAAACCCACGCTCCTCAGCCAGCCTTAATGCCTGGTCTACTATATATTCTGGGGTGAAATCCATAGGAATCATCATTCTTAGAATGCGCATACTGGCCATCAATCGAAAATAATGGTCCTCTATAAAGAGTAGTTTGCCTTCGCGCATTCGAATCGTCTCAAAGACACCGTCACCATAGCGCGCTGCGCGTGTCAATGCAGCACTAGGCAGTTGTTCGAAATCTTGAAGTTGCGTATTGTAATTGATCATGAAACGTCTCGTTTAAGATGCGTAAATCTAGAACAAAAAAAAGTCCCCATACTAAAGTATGAGGACTCTATTAACAAGAAGCGAACTTGTTTAGTTTACAACGATGCGTTTGACTTGAACACCGCTATCTGTTGCAATCTGCACCAAATAAATTCCGTTATTCCAGTTTGAAACATCAATGCTAAGACTCGATCCAGAGGCATCAGAAGTATACACTACTCTACCTGTGATATCGAAGGCTTGAACACGATTAAATGAACTACCGTTGGTTCCTTTGATCGATACTAGATCAGAAGCCGGGTTAGGATATACTTTGAACGATTGAGCCGCCTCAACGATACCTGCAGGTACGCCTTCTGCTTGAAGTACAGTAGCCATACGTGGCACTATGAATGACATAACCGTATCTATCCACGCTTGTGAAGTAGCTTTAACGTTTGGATTCGCTGGGTTTTGACCAGCCATAGGATCGTTTGAATCATACCAATTCCACGGAGCTGTGTGAACAACCCACGGCATTGTTGCATTAGGCGGTGCTATTTCAATAGTGTACAAACACTCTTCATTAGTCGGGTTCGTCGCTTGCTGGTCTACCCAGACTTGATCGGTATAATTTTCATTCAAGAAAATATCGTTATTACCAAAAGCATTTGCTGCCTTAATAGCTGCATATGATCCAGTTACACTTACTACAGGGAAGAATTGCTGCCCAATAGGCACGTATACCATACCTGTATCGTAAGGTGCGAAGAAATCAAATTTGCTATGGATACTGAGCATCGGAACATCTCCTTGCTCTAACCATGCTCCGTCTCCCATGGCACCTCCCATGTTGATAGCCATGAGGATATCATCCGGCATGCCTGCGTGGTTAATGTAGTTTCGACCCGGAGAGCTGTAGTCCATTGTTGGTAGTCCCAAGGTATTCTGACCGGTAATTACTACCTCTGCACCATACCCATCAATATCACCGACGATAGACGTGTCAACGTATGCATCACCAGGAAGTACAGGTTGGCCAAAAATTCCAGTTGAATCTTGGTACTTGAATTTGCTTGGTCCTGCTACTTCAGAATGTTTATCAATCGTAGCATAGGCGAATGTCAAATAGCCACCAGAACCTTGTCCTACCATAATAGTATTACTTGCGTTAATACCGTACGGATTTCCTGCACCCATCTGGGTTAGGTTCAAATAACGTACAAGCGCTTTCGCATCTTGTATAGAGTAATACACTGCTAATAAGTTACTACCGCGGCGTACATCTAAATTAGTACTGTTTGCCAACCAACCTAAACGGTAAGAGGCTGCAATACTCACATATCCCATCTTAGCGAAGCGACGACACATCTCCACAACTGCGCTGTCTTGACGCGTTCCTAGTGGTGATCCGTTTAATCCTTTAGGAAGGAAAGAACCAGTATGCCATACAATAACAACCGGACGGTTTGTTGTTGTATCGGCTGTTGGCGAAGGCATGTAAAAATCGGCTTGCAACGGTTGTAGGTTAGTACCACCAAGCATAGCTGAATCTACATAAGGGTTGAAATTAACACCATAATTGACATCTGATGATACAATAATTTCATTGTCATTGAAGATTTCAGTAGTGTAGCGTTGTGCTACAGCGGTAACTGATACCATCAACGAACAGATTAAAAGTGTAATCTTTTTCATAGGCATGTTCTTTTTAGGAGGTTAATTAATTTGAATACTTAGATAGGCCAACCTCCCAACTAAAGGCCCTCCAAATACTTGATATACTTTATTGTTTAGGACGTTACTAGCACCTAACTTATATGTAATGGTACGTTTTTTATTTGATTTTTCTTTTATTCTAGTAAGTGATACTTGTGCGTCACATAATCCGTAAGAGGGAATAGAGCCTGTAAATTGTGGGGATCCCTCAAATACAAAACCTTGCACCCATTTGTAATTCACACCGGCTCCAATGAGTTTAGAATCGTCCTGATTCCACGGATAATTTCGAATGTTCCAACCTAAATTGAATTTATGTTCTGGGGTATTGAACGCGGGGACGATAGGGTCAGACACTGCAGAAGTAAGTTTGTTCCAACTGTAGTTTCCAGTGAGCGTTTGATAATCACCAACAAATGTGTTCATACCGATGCTGAAACCTTGAGTGGTCACTTGCTCAGTGGCATTTGCTGCTACACGATAGACTTGAAGTGATTTTAATCGGTCAATAGCGGTCGTCCCTTCTTCTATGTCTGCGCCAATAATGTAACCGATGAAATCGTCGTATAGACTGTAGTAGTAATTAGCATCAACAAAAACTCGTGTTCCCAAAGTAGCCCTGTAGCCCACTTCGGCGGTTTTTACCTTTTCTGGCCGAATAGCATCAACGTCGAAATAGCCAAAATCATGCGATAGCCTTTCGTTAGCTGGCTTGCCTAAGTAATCTATGATATTATCGAGCATCA
>PZPA01000077.1 GCA_003045825.1 Bacteroidota bacterium | reverse complement strand
TGTATCGACCTTCTTCTAGCGCTTTGTAGTAGATCTCCACGGCATAATCTGTGGTTCCGCCGCCCGGTTGAGATTTCCAAGAAATGAGTCCAGGGTAGCGGATGGAACGAACGTCCACGCCGTACTTATTGAAGTAGTATTCACACCAACGCTCGCCAGCAAGTTTGGAGATGCCATAGACCGTTGAAGGTTCCATAATGGTTTGCTGTGGGGTATGGTCCTTTGGAGTAGTCGGTCCAAAAACGGCAATGGAGCTGGGCCAAAAAATCTTTTGAATGACTCCTTCACGGGCCAATTCCAGCACGTGCAGCAAGCTTTGCATGTTCAGGTCCCAAGCCTTCATCGGGAATTTCTCCCCAGTAGCGCTGAGCATGGCCACGAGGTGGTATACGGTATGGATCTTATATTGCTCACATACTGCGCGCAGGGCATCAGCATCGCTGGCGTCTAGGATTTCAAAAGGGCCGTCTTGGAGTTCGGCAAGGTCGCTGCGACGAATGTCGGATGCTACAACGCTTTCGTTGCCGTATTTCTGGCGAAGGGCCAAGGTAAGTTCAGTCCCTATTTGCCCGCAAGCGCCTAGGATAAGGATGGTTTTGTTCATGCTCTGAATGTGATAAAGATCAGAATTAGGTCCCTCAAAGATAACTTATCTTTGCACTATAAATCACCCGTCTATGGATCCAAATGCTGGGAAAAGAACGCTCGTTAATAAATTGAGTCGAGAAGAACTGCAGGCTAAGCTTGATGCAGAATCCTTCCACCGTACAACGGTTTCTTTTTACAAATATGTCATCATAGAAAACCCGCAAGCCTTGCGTGATGAATTATTCGCGCAATGGTCGGAGTGGGATTGTTTAGGACGTATTTATGTCTCTCGCGAAGGTATTAACGCACAAATGAATGTTCCACAGCACCATTGGGATGCCTTTGATGCCTTTATACACGGCATGGAATATTTCCATGATGTACCCTTTAAATTGGCCGTGACGGATAAGACAGAAGGAAAGTCATTTTTGAAGCTTGTCGTCAAAGTTCGAGAGCAGATTGTAGCAGATGGACTTCAGCCGGAAGATTATGATGTTACAGATGTTGGCGCGCACTTAACAGCGAAGGATTGGAACGACGCCATAGAGAAAAACGATCCAGTGGTGGTGGATATGCGGAATCACTATGAAAGTGAAATTGGTCATTTTGAAGGCGCTGTT
Source organism: Bacteroidota bacterium (assembly GCA_003045825.1). Classification (GTDB taxonomy): domain Bacteria; phylum Bacteroidota; class Bacteroidia; order Flavobacteriales; family Schleiferiaceae; genus UBA10364. The sequence continues at coordinate 6,674 of PZPA01000077.1, read as the reverse complement.
CTTCCTGAGGCCGAAACCTTTCGTGAGGAGCTCCCTATGGTACTGGAAAAACTCAAAGGTCAGGAAGACCGCAAGATCCTATTGTATTGTACCGGCGGCATTCGTTGCGAGAAGACCTCTGCTTATTTGAAGCACCATGGGTTTAAAGATGTCAACCAATTGCACGGCGGCATCATTGATTATGCACGCCAGATTGAAGAGGAGAAATTGCCCAATAAATTTCACGGCATCAATTTCGTTTTCGACGAACGTTTAGGTGAAAGCATCTCGGATGAGATCATTTCAGAATGCCATCAATGTGCCCAGCCTTCTGCAAACCATGCAAATTGTGCCAATAAGGCGTGTAATCTTCTATTTATTCAATGCGAAGAATGTGCAGAAAAACACGAAGGTTGCTGCACGCCTCAGTGCATAGAAGTTATTCATTTGCCCGAAGAAGAGCAGGTTGAAATCCGCAGAAAAGCGAAGGAAACGAAAAGATTCCACCGACATACGAAGGTTAATTTGCGTAATGCCTTTTCGGAGAAGTAAATTGGCACACAGAAACTAGACAGAGAACCACCATGCAAGACAAGAGAGCACACCTGCAAGAACTTCAAAAGCAGAGCAAAGTTGGCGGCGGCGAGAAACGCATAGAAGCCCAGCACGCGAAGGGTAAATTGACCGCTCGCGAGCGCATTCACTTTCTTCTCGACGAAGGGAGTTTCCAAGAGATGGGAGCGCTCGTTCAGCACCGAAGCAATCTATTTGGTCTAGATGAGCAGAAAATTTTAGGAGATGGAGTCGTTACGGGGTACGGTACTGTGAACGGCAGACTTACCTACGTTTATGCACAAGATTTCACCGTTTTAGGCGGTTCACTTGCCGAAGCGCACGCAGAAAAAATCACAAAAGTGATGGACCTTGCGATGAAAACGGGTGCTCCTGTGATTGGTCTTAACGACAGTGGTGGCGCACGAATACAAGAAGGTGTCGTTTCGCTCGGGGGGTACAGCGATATCTTTTACCGCAATGTTCAAGCCTCAGGCGTCATACCACAACTGTCAGCTATGATGGGACCTTGTGCAGGGGGCGCAGTATATTCGCCTGCCTTGACCGATTTTATCATGATGGTCGAGGAATCCTCCTACATGTTTGTAACGGGCCCAAATGTTGTTAAAACTGTCACGCACGAAGAGGTTACCTCTGAAGAATTGGGCGGGGCAAGCACTCACGCGACGAAAAGCGGCGTAACTCAATTTACGTATCCAAACGAAATTGCGCTGATTGAAGGATTGAAAAAAGTACTCTCCTACATTCCACAAAATTGTGACGAAGAACCACCTTCGTTGCCCTATACATCGGGCGACGAAATACGCATGGGGCTTCAGCACATTATCCCAGATAGCGCGAACCAGCCCTATGATATTAAAGAGGTGATCAATGAAATCATTGACGCAGATAGTTTTTTCGAGGTGCACAAAGACTTCGCTGAAAATATTGTTGTGGGCTTTGCCCGTCTCGCCGGGAAGTCCATTGGCGTTGTAGCCAATCAGCCTGCCTATTTGGCGGGCGTATTAGACATTCAGGCTTCCACGAAAGGGGCTCGATTCGTCCGCTTTTGTGATGCCTTCAACATCCCCCTTTTGGTGCTAGAAGATGTACCCGGGTTCTTGCCTGGAACAGATCAGGAGTGGAACGGCATCATCACCAATGGAGCGAAATTGTTATATGCCTTTTGCGAAGCTACGGTTCCACGCATCACTGTGATCACACGCAAAGCTTATGGCGGTGCGTACTGTGTGATGAATTCGAAACAGATTGGTGCCGATATGAACTTTGCTTGGCCTACCGCGGAAATTGCGGTTATGGGTGCTAAGGGAGCGGCAGAGATTATCTTCAGAAAAGAAATAGCGAGTGCTGAAAAACCTGAAGAGAAATTGGCGGAAAAAGAAGCGGAATACGCTGAAGCATTTGCTAATCCGTACCGTGCAGCTTCTCGCGGGTACGTGGATGAGGTAATTCTTCCAGAGCAGACTCGAGAACGACTTATTCGCGCCTTCGCAATGTTAGAAAATAAAGCGGTTCAGTTGCCTAAGAAGAAACACGGTAACCTCCCGCTATAATGCTTGTAGATACCCACTGCCATCTTTACGACGAAGCTTTTGACTCGCGCGAGCAGCAGATCGAAGACTTGGCCCTTAAAAACGGGCTAACGAGGATTCTCTTACCCAATATCGATGTAAACAGTCTTCCTAAAATGGATGCGGTAGCCGCAAAGTATCCGGCTTTAGAGATTCAAAAGATGATCGGTTTACACCCTTGCTATGTCAAGGAAGATTGGTCGGACCAATTGGATCAAATAGAAGCATGGTACCACCAAAAGCCCGAGGAATTTTGTGCCGTTGGTGAGATTGGCCTTGACCTCTACTGGGACCAAAGCACTCTAGCAATACAGATCGAAGCATTGAACAGGCAGATCGATTGGAGTGTGGATTGGGACTTACCCATCGCACTTCACGTACGCAGCAGTTTCAAAGAACTCTTTCCTGTACTCGAAGCCGCTCAAGAACGTCATGGCGGAAAGATACGCGGGGTTTTTCATTGTTTTTCCGGCGGTAAGAAGCAAATCAACCGGGCATTGCGCTTAGGAGAATTCTACTTTGGTTTGGGCGGCTCCATTACCTACAACCGCAGCGCAACCGATCCTGTAGTCCTGAGCATACCACAGGACCGAATCCTATTAGAAACAGACGCTCCATACCTAACCCCTAGCGCATTTAAGGGCCAGAAAAACGAGCCTGGATTTATGCTGGACGTGGCGCAAACAATCAGTGAAATCAAAGGTGTATCTTTAGAGGAATTGGCGGCGCTCACCACGGCAAACGCGGAAAAACTCTTTGGATCATGAGGAAAATTTGCCTGATATATACCGGGGGAACTATTGGAATGCGACAGAATCCAAATGGAAAACTGGCACCGGTGGATTTTGAGGAATTGCGTAAAAGTATTCCGGCGCTGAGTTTATTGCCTATTGAATTGGTCGTTAAAACCATGGACCGCCCGCTGGACAGTTCAGAGATGCACCCTTCCGTTTGGGCGAATCTTGCCTCGGAAATTTATGCCCTCCATGACCAATTTGACGGCTTTGTCGTATTGCACGGTACGGATACAATGGCCTTTACCGCCAGTGCACTAAGTTTTATGCTGCGCGGCTTAAAAAAGCCGGTCATCATTACGGGCTCGCAACTCCCTGTGGGAGTCTTGAGAACGGATGCTGTAGAAAATTTGCTCAGTGCATTAGAGTTTGCAGCGATGGAAGCCGAAGGTGCAGCTGTCATTCAGGAGGTTGGTATTTATTTTGAGTATAAACTTTACCGCGGAAATCGTGCATACAAAAGATCCTCTAACGAATTCAATGCCTTTAGTTCACCTAACTTTCCTGCCTTGGCAGAAAGTGGTGTCCGAATGACCGTGCACAAAGAGTTGCTTTGGCGTTCTCCGTATTCAAAGCTAGAATTGCACAAGGGCTTTTCTAATGAAGTCGGTGTTGTGACCTTGTATCCGGGATTAGATTTTAGCGCTTTACAGGTCCAACCAAACTGGCGAATTCTATTATTGCGCACTTTTGGCGCTGGAAATGCACCAAACAGCCCCGATTTTATTGAATTTTTATCAAGGTGTAGCGACAATGGTACCGTTATTGTAAATACCTCGCAGTGTGTTAGCGGTGCTGTAGTTCACGGCTTGTACGATAGTTCCTCTGCTTTGGAGCGTTTTAATGTGTTGAGCGCCAAAGACATGACTTTCGAATCGGCCCTGGTTAAATCCATGCTGCTTTTAAGCGAATCGGCAGATTTAGCGGAATTTGGATTGAAGTTTTCCTCAAGTCTTGCTGGAGAACTGACAGAGTAGTGTAAGGACACCAATTTTTTGTATTTTCGGCGACGCATTACCTACTGAAACTATGTAAGCAGGTATTGCAATAACATTAAAATGTATTTAAACAAATAGTAAAATGAAAAAAGCACTCTCTTTGCTTGCTATCGTTGCCCTTTCATTGGGTACGGTTAACGCCTATGCTCAAGAAGATATGGCGACAGAAGAAGTAGCAGTTGAATCTGCTGCATCTGAAACTATGGATTCAGCTGATGCAGTTGTTGACTCTGCTGCAGCGACTACAGATTCTGCAGTGACAGAAGAAGCAGCTCCTGCTGAAGAAGCTCCCGTGGAAGAAGTTCCGGCTGAAAAAGGATTCACTCAGATTTTGAAGGAGAAATTCATCGAAGGTGGTGCATTCTTTATGTCGTTCGTACTACTCGCCTTAGTTTTAGGTCTAGCGTTGGTTATCGAGCGTATCATTTACCTCACGTTTGCTCAAACCAACACAGAAAAACTTCTTGAAGAAGTTGAAGGTGCGTTGAATAACGGCGGTGTTGAGGCTGCTAAAGAGGTTTGTCGCAACACGCGTGGTCCAGTAGCTACTATTTTCTTTGAAGGATTAGATCACTACGATGAAGGAATGGATATGGTTGATAAGTCAATCATGAGCGTTGGTTCTGTAGAGAATGGAAAATTAGAGAAAGGTGTTTCTTGGATTTCATTGTTCATCGCCTTGGCACCAATGCTTGGTTTCATGGGTACGGTAATCGGTATGATTGGCGCATTCGACGCAATTGAAGCAGCAGGTGATATCAACCCTTCTCTTGTAGCGGGTGGAATTAAAGTGGCACTTTTGACAACGGTATTTGGTTTGATCACTGCGATCATCCTACAGATTTTCTACAACCTTATCGTTGCAATGATTGATGGCATCGTGATCAAGATGGAAGACGCTTCTATCTCATTCATGGATCTATTGGTTGAGCACAACAAGAAAAACGCATAATTAAGATGCTTAGTAAACTTCCATTTATTGGACGTGTCCTAGGTATTGTACTGGGAGTCATTGGTGTTATCATGTTTATCATGGTTTCATTAAATGAAGACAGTGCATCTAGCTATGTGTCCTACGGTCTATTCACTACCGTTGTAGGTATTGTGATAGCTGTATTGAGCTTCGTGCTCTCATTAACGGTAAACCCTAAAGGGATCCGTGGTGTGGGTATCGGTTTGGCGGCTGTGATTGTCGTTGGTATTTTGAGCTACGTGCTCGCTGACGGATCAGACTTTGCCTCTTATAAGAACGTAACTGAAGCAGAAACGAAAGTTGTTAGCGCGATGCTAAATGCATTCTACATCATTGGTGCCGGTGCGGTACTTGCTGTAGTCTACTCTTTGGTTTCTAGAGTTTCTAAATAACTATTGATATGGCAAGAAATAAAAGAGCCATACCAGAAATTAATGCCGGATCGATGGCGGATATCGCCTTCCTTCTCTTGATTTTCTATCTGGTAACCACAACGATGGATACCGATAAGGGGATCAACAGGAAGCTACCACCTTGGGATGAAGAGATCATAGAAGACCCACCGATTATCAAGGAGCGCAATATTTTCACCGTTCTCGTGAATTCGAACGATCAGTTGTTAGTAGAAGATGAATACATTGAGATTTCACAATTGCGTGAAAAAGCAATGGAGTTTATCGACAACAACGGTGATGGATCTTGTACGTACTGTAAAGGGTTCAAGATACCGACTAGTGCGGATAATCCAGATAAGGCTGTCATCTCACTCCAGAATGACCGTGGTACTTCATACGGTATGTACGTGAAGGTTCAGAACGAGCTCGTTGCGGCTTATGAAGACCTTCGCGAAAAATATGCGGAAGAAGAATACGGTAAGTCGTATAGAGGGATGGATCCTAAGGAAGATAAAGACATAATCAAGGAGATTAAGACGGCATATCCTCAGAAAATTTCTGAAGCTGAACCTTTAAATATTGGTGGCTAATGGCAGTAATTAAGAAAAAGAAGGATAAGGCACTACCGGCGGTAAATACCTCGGCACTTCCTGATATTGTATTCATGTTGTTGTTCTTCTTCATGGTTGCTACGGTAATGCGTGAAGTGGATTTGAAGGTGAGTGTAAACAAACCTCAAGCAACAGAAATTCAGAAATTAGAGCGTAAGTCTTTGGTAACTTATATCTACGCAGGTTCTCCTCGTGCAAAGTTCCAAGATAAGTTTGGTCGTTCACCTCGTATTCAACTAAATGATGCTTTTGCAACCATAGATGATGTGCAGTCATTTGTCGTTCAAGAGCGCGAAAAGAAGAGCGAGGAAGACCGTCCTATGATGACCATGTCTATCAAAGCAGATAAATCTGTTAAGATGGGTCTTATTTCGGATATAAAATTGCAATTGCGCAAGGCGCAAGCGTTGAAAATTAACTACAGTTCATTGCAACCTAAAGACGTGGATGCGTTGTACAGTTCAGAGAACTAAGTAAAGAGAAAAGCTGTATAGGCGGAAAAGCCGGTTCCTTTGGGACCGGCTTTTTTTATGCTGGTCTGAGTGTGGACAATAGCCACAATCCCGAGGCAAGTGCTAGGCTTCCCAATGCGGTCCATAAAGTGCCGTTTAAAGCGCTTTCTGTGAGTAATTGGCCCTCATTGAGGTAGGCAGTTCCTAAGGCAAATCCATTGTTTATGAAGTGCAGAGCAATCGGGGCCCAAAGTGTACCCGTCCAGTGCTTAATGTACCCGAAAATGATCCCCATGAAAAGTATAGGTAGGAGACTTAGGGGTTGCAT